>CAZCWQ010000057.1:0-18789 GCA_964502365.1 uncultured Desulfobacterales bacterium
GGGTGCGCATCTCATGGCTCATATTGGCAAGAAAATCGCTCTTGGCCTGGTTGGCAGCTTCGGCCTCCCCTTTGGCTTTCTTCAAGGCTTCTTCTGCCTTTGTCTGCTGTTCAATTTTATCTTGCAGTTGTCGGTTTATCCTTTGCAGTTGATCATATAGTTTTCTCAATTTGTGTTCAGTCTGTTTCATTTCGTCGGTGCGGTGGTTGACCAACCACATGAGTGTGAGCAGTAAACCAATAATGCCCACCGTTGCAAAGCGATGAAAAAGCGGACTTACTATGTTGGATGTCAATATAAACAATGTTACACAGGCCAGTATTATGGCGGACACCTGCATCATAAAACAGTTGCTCAGCGGTAGGTCACAAAGTTGACAACGAGAAAAGGGTCTTCTTCCTGTACGCCGTATAATCAAGCATTTGCTATCTTTGAGATTGGCTTTTTCGTCGCTCATCGCTTTTCCTTCTGCCTAAATAGAAGTGCGTATATAGCAGTACCCAAACAGAACCCTGTTGTTCCTGCCAACACCGAAAGAGTACCTACGATCAAGACTAAACTCCACGCAGCTGTTTCATAGCCCATATAGAAGAAGATGATGCCCGTTGCCAGAAAAAGGAAGCCGATGGCACAGGCAAACCTACTGGCAGTGTCGCCCAATGGACAACCCGATTCCATTGGTGTGGAAGGTGGAGTTGAAAGGCGATTAATTGCCACAAGCCAAAGACGGAAAAAAGGAGTGTATTTGACACCAAACACACAAGAGATAAGAATTACGGCTGCAACGAATATGATTATCGGCATCACTTGGAAAACATAGGAGAGAAACAACAGGCTTCCCAAGACTAGCCTTTGAAATCTTTCAGCCTTTGCTTCGAAACAAATTCTTTTTTCACTTTCCATCAAAAGCACCCTCTCGAACATACATCTTTCATACTTCTCTTTAAACTTAGGTTGCTGATTCGCTTCCTGTGGTCGCCTAAATTTAAAAGCGAATACACACTGCCACCGAATACAGCTGCATAACTTGTGCCGGAATAACATACATGTAGTATTCTGTTTGTTTTCAAATAGTTCACAATATCCCGTTGAAAAATCGAGCGCTAAGAGTCTTATTCATCACAATAAAGCTTCACCGGATGCGTCAAGAATTTGACGATGCTTAGGGACTGTTTGCCATTTCAGCGCTGGCTATGAGCCAGGCAAGTTTGTAATTGAAGACCGTTTGCTAGTGGAAAGAAGGGCTTAGGATGGATTCACAAACCTCCAGTTCGTTCAGTGGGATAGACTTTACCGTGGTTTATATTTGTGGAACTTAACCACTAATATGGGGTCGGTTTGGAGAGGACGAAAAAAGCTGATCTGCCCATTATCTACAATCGGCGTATTTTCAAGATTTCGCATGGATATGGAAAACGTCATCAGATAGAAATTAGTTGTGTGTTCTGCACAAGATCGAAATCGACATTATGGAAAACCTAAACACAAATTTGCCACGATCACGGCTCAGGAAATGTCTAGCCTCAAGAAAGGTTTCTCTTGTGTATCACAAAAATATCGGAAGTTGAATCTGTGTCTATTTTCTTCTTCATCATCCCGGTAGCTATCGTGCTCATGCCTGGAATGGCTCCCATGATGCCGCGGGGATGAATCTTGCCCCTTCCGCGCCTCATTTGAGCACCAGGTTCAGGCCCATGAACGAGTAGAAAATCTTACTCTCCAAACCCTGACGGGCGGCGTTGATCCCCAGGACGAGAGCCGGGTATGCCCCGTCAAAGGTGTCTTTGACACAAATGAACCTGCTCTGTCCTTCTTTTCTTCCATGGCTTATACTTCCTTAGTTTAGATGATAGCTGCCTCTGGTAGTGTGTCTGATCGGGGACGGTCACGGCTCCTTTGGCGTTGTTCTAGACAGGGTTGACTTATACGGGCAGCCTTCCAGAATCTTCCTTACTACAGACTGCAAACTCCAAATAACTCTGTTAGACTAAAACCTCCACGTTAGTCCGAAATCAAAGCTGTCTTCGCTTAGCGTTGATTCATAAGCGAGCCCACCAGATGAATCTGTTTCCCTAATCGTCTCCTCAAAGGCATGGACATAACCGAGATGGAAAGAAAATTGGTCCGAGACTTCATAGCCAATGCCAAGTGTTAGATGGTGTTCTACGATAGCCGGGAAGCCGATAATTCTAAAACTCTCGTAAGCAGGATTCGGAAATGGTACCCCCTGAACAACCGTCGTACCGGTGCTGTCGAAGCTACTGTGTTCTTTAACCGGATTTTCGCCATAGTTGTATCCGGCCCTCAGGAACAATTTGGGCACCACCTGGTACTGAGCGCCGACAGCCAGGACCCATTGGTCGTCCCAATCGAAGTCTCTATATCCTTTGGCGTTCGCCCAGTTTACCCATTTTGCATCCAGCGCTAGGAGTCACCCCCAAAAAGTGTAACCAGCCCCGAAACCGAATTGTTGCGGCGATTCGAGGTTAAGATCGAAGTTGGCGCCCCCAAGTCCTAGAACGTTTTCATGCTCAGTATTCTGCGCGGATACGTAGTTGACACCCAGAGAAAGACGGGTTGTAGGCATATATATTGCTCCGACCTGAATCCCTGTTGAATATCCAGGCGAAGACCCATTTCTAAAGTCCGCCCTCGAATAGTCAATGTGAAAAGCAAGACCCAGAGACAAGTCGAGGCGGGGTTGAAAGGCAATAGCTGGGGCAAACTTCATTACCTGCAACTCGGTGAATGCTCCTGCTGGCACGACTGTCGTATCATCCAATGCTGTGCTCCGGTAATCTACACCAAGGCCTGACACTCCATAGGCCGCGAGCCCGAATCTCCAAGCATTACGTCCCGATTTCAGAGGTGTGGATATGCCGATAGCGGGAATGGCGTAGACGTTGTCTTTGCCGTCCGCAGCAGTGGTAGTTCCTCCTTGAGTCACTTTTGCGTCGACTTTGGGAGCGAAAGCTGTCCCTGCAAAGTTGAATTCTGAGGAAGGACAGCAAGGGCCAAAGCACATGGCAGCAGGGTTAGAGAATACCGCGCTTATTGCATCCTGCGGCGCTGCTATGCCTATGCCACCCATGGACCGCGAAACCGGGCCTATACCGATCAGATTAGTGCCATTGGTGGCAAGTGCAGGGCATGAAAACAGGATAACAAGGACACCAACGATCACAATGTTAATTACGTTTTTCATGAGGCACTCCTTTCTTGTGTATGCATCCAAGCAGTGGGCTTTTGTCGCTCTTGATAAATTACCCCACCCCCTTTGTCATAATGTGCTAAAAGATGCTGTTGCCTTGATATCTCGTTCAGCTGCTTCTCCTGTTCCAAGAGTGCTATTTCCTACTAAATCAATAAGTTTATAGTATGAACTACAGTTAAAAAAATTTTCACCAATTCTTTTTTCACAGCTTTTATACTGGCCCTGAGGACTTCCAACTATATGGGTAAACCACAAGATATTGGGGTCGATTCTCTAGCTGTAAAAGTAAGACTATCTTGCCACACAGTTTAAGTCTTATTCCCTGAATTTATTATCGATATCTGTTCCGCCTCCTGCCGCAAAAGGCTAAGCACGGTTTTCGCTATCTTGTCGAGACCTAAACCATCCCCTAGAGTCTAGATGTCAGGCGGTCATTCCCTGAAAAACGCCGCAGCGCGATTCAAAGATTAATTTGGCATCATCGGGAACTCGATCTTCGGTGTTTGTCACTGATCTATGATTGCAATAGGTTGGAGATATGGCTTGCGAATCACGACATGGGCAGGATGCCCTGACATTCAGTTTGGTATTGTTGGAGCGAGAACATCCATGCGACCCTCAACACACTGTTCTCGGTCTCGCTTCATCTGATTGACAGGGTAGTCTTCTGCCCAAAGGACAGGGGCAGAATGTTTGGGCTCTTCTCCGATGGAAAGAAGCAGAAAACTCAACCGCGTGCATCTCCTGTCTGATTTAATTTATCGATATCCGCCAGAATCCGTGCAACTGCAAGAACTTCCAGCCGGCCTCACCGCAGATAGACTGGAAGAAATCTGAAATCCTTCGCCCATGGGCGTGTAAACGTAGTCTATATTAATAGGTTTCACCTGTTCAAACAGTTGGTTGTCTATGAGATAGGTAATACCTCCGTCATTAAAGGTTTCATCGTTTTCTCGAGGCCCGTCCAGAGCCATGCCCAAAGACGGCCCGCCTCACCCACCAGAATGCAAAACGATTCTAATAGAAGGGATCTCCTCATGATCTGCGAGAAAAGTCTTAATCATTTTACCTGCCTTTTCAGTAACTTGAAACATTACCTCCTCCTTTTTCACATAACCACGAAATCAACTGAATAACCTCTTAAAATATGCATCAATAACTGCTTGTCAATCGATTGGGATCATAGAATCCTTCTATCCCTAGCAGGTCTCCAAAAATCTTCATTGTATCAGATAAGTCTTATTTTTCAATATCTAATCCGAGATTTGCTTGCAGAAGCCCCGTGATTAATGTAGACAAAATGGCACTGAGATCTTTGCAGAACTTCGGAAAGCGACAATTATCAGGTTCTTCGGGTCAAAGACCTCATATAAAAGACCGAGGCGAGGTTATGCAATAAAGGTCTCGCATGACCAAAGTAGTGTTTATGACAGGCCAGGAGGGTCAATCCATGCTGAATGACAACCAAACAGAAAAGTACGCAAATGTCTTGTTATGGGGGTTGAATACTTCAAGGAAAGGAAAGTTCAAGAAAAATGACATTGTCTTGGTCCGATATGATCTCGCTGCCGTTGCACTGGCCGAGGTCCTTCAAGCCAAGCTCCTCGACATGGGCATGCACCCCATCGTGCGCGTTGGCCTGACGCCTACTATGGAGCGTAGCTTTTTTGACAAGGCTAATAACAAGCAGCTCATCTTCCAGGCACCAGGGGAAAAGCAGCTTTGTGAACATCTAAACGGCAGCCTGTATCTTCATGCGCCGGAGTCGCTGACCCATCTCAGCCGGATAGATCCAAGAAAGATAGGAAAAGCGGGCCTTTCCAGAAAACCGCTACGCGACATCTTGGACAAACGAGAAGAAAGGGGAGCATTCGGCTGGAGCCTTTGTATGTTACCAACCCGTGCGTTGGCAAGGCAAGCCAGACTTAGCATGAGACAGTACACAAATCAGATCATTAAAGCCTGTTACCTTGACAGAGATGATCCGGTTCAGGATTGGAAAGCCATATACAAAGATGCCATGCCTCTCAAGAAGTGGATGAACAGCATGGACGTAAAATACTACCATATTCAGTCGAAAAACACAGATCTCAGAATAACCCCGGGTGAGCAGAGGAGATGGATTGGAATCTCCGGCCACAATATCCCAAGTTTTGAAATCTTTTGTTCTCCTGACTGGAGAGGAACCGAAGGGGTCTATTTTGCCAATAGGCCGTCTTTTCGAAGCGGAAACCATGTGAGGGGTGTGAGGTTGGAGTTCAAGAAAGGCAGAGCCGTCAACATTGCTGCGGAAAAAGGAGAAGATTTTGTTATCAAACAGTTGTCAATAGACAGGGGTGCGTGCAGGGTAGGCGAATTTTCTTTGACTGATAAACGATTCTCAAAGATTGACAGATTCATGGCCAATACCCTGTTTGACGAAAACTACGGCGGCCGTTACGGCAACTGTCATATCGCCTTGGGTGCATCGTATTCAGATACGTATTACGCAAAGCCTTCGGAACTGACACGAGAGACAAAAAGAAAACTCGGTTTTAACGACTCAGCCCTTCACTGGGACTTGGTGAATACAGAGAAAAAAACCGTCACTGCTTATCTTACTTCCGGAGCTAAGGTGACTATCTACGAAAATGGCATGTTCAACTTTTGATGGCTTTCCGATAACACGCAAAGGCACAGACGATAGATCGTTCAACTAAAATGCGATTTGTGGTGCAAGAACATCATGCGCGGCATCTCCACTACGACTTCCGGTTAGAGATGGGTGGGGTCTTGAAATCATGGGCGGTGCCGAAAGGACCGTCCCTGAACCCGGCGGAAAAGAGGCTGGCAGTCATGGTGGATGACCACCCCTTAGAGTATTATGATTTCGAAGGAATTATACCCACAGGCCACACCGGAGCCGGCCCGGTTGTGGTGTGGGACCAGGGCGACTACAGCCTGCCCGAAAAACGAGATCCCATAAAGGCCCTTGAAGATGGAAAGATTGTCATGGAGCTACGCGGAAACATACTCAAAGGTGGTTTTGCAATGGTAAAGATGAGGGGGCGGGGCGAAAAAAATTGGCTACTAATGAAGAAGAAGGATGAACACAGCCTTACCAAATGGACTATCCGTCAGGCGCTGACAAAGGCGAGGAAGAGTAAACTTCAAGTAAAAGTGCCGCCGTGTGAAACAGAGTGACGTGCAATTGTGTGTGGTGAGTTGTGTGACGCGTGTTGGTTTTAGGTCAAGAACTGAACTTCGCATCCTTGCCCAGTTGATTGTTCAAAGAACACTGAAGCAATTGCCAACATGGTCAGCCGGATAAATAACATCTTGTTTGTATGCACTGGGAACATCTGTCGCAGCCCGTTTGCTGAAGCCCTCCTAAAAAATCTTGCAAAACAAAGGGGCCTTGGAAAAATTAGGGCAAAGTCTGCTGGCCTGCTTGCCCTTCCAGGCAATTCCGCCACAGACTTGGCGCAACAGGTTGCTACGGAATATGGCGTTGATTTATCCGACCATAAGGCGCAGTCTATTTCCGAAGACCTTATTTTGTGGTGTGACCTTGTCTTGGTCATGGAAAAAGCCCACGAAGAAGCTCTTCTTGCGGCCTTTCCTGAGGCAGAGGGCAAGGTTTTATTGCTCAGGCACTTTGCCCGTCAGGGGTCCAGAAGGCGCGGCATTGCCGACCCGTACGGTCTCCGATATGAGGCATACCGATTCTGTTTTCTTGATATTCAGGACGCTGTCACAGGGCTGGCAGAATATCTCTCCGGTCAGGCAATGGTATTTGAACCGATTCGTGTCAGCTGTTACGAAGGGTACAAGGCCAATGAGTCTCCCCGCTCCTTTAAATGGGCTGGACGGACCTACGAAGTTACAAAAATCATTGACCGTTGGTATGAAGGCAGTACGGAGCCAGGCGCAGATGTTACGGATTACTTCAAAGTTCAGGCTGATGGCAAAGTTACCTATATCATACGATACAATCGACTCTTCGATAGCTGGGCGATACTAGTTCGTTCGTGAGTCGGACATTGCACCTGGTGTTGTGTCCCAAAACATCTTTAACAATGTCGGATTCGGTCTAAAGCCTTTTGCAAGCGACATTGAGCAGTTTTGGGAAAAAAGCTCTTGAACGCTTCAGCGTCAAAAAGGCTAACTGTTTGAGGGCGTCAGCCCGAGTTTTAGCCTTTTAGCTGAAGCGCTCGAGGGCGCCCAAAACGCTCACGGAGCGAGCCAAAGGGCTTTAGACTAAGATTATCAAGGGGCTCAATTAGGGTGTAAACTTATTTCGGGGACACAACAGTGGGAGTCATAATTGAATTTAAGCCGATTGCACGATATCAGTCTTAAGTGGAAACTCCTTATTCCATTTCTTTTCCTGGCCTCTGCGGGAGCCGTAGGCCTGTTTGCAGTATCCTATCATTTCCAGGCAGACATCATTCATATCAATGAAGAAGAACGCCTGAGAAATATGTATCGCTATTTCTTAGAATCCATTGACCTGAAAAAGAACATGGCCATGAGTCTTGCCTACCTTGTGGCCAAGAATCCGGATGTTGCTCAGGCCTTTGCCAAAAGAGACCGCAGAAGATTGACAGACCTTTTACTTCCGGCTTACCAAAAGTTGCACAAGGATTTTGGAATCAAACAGTTTCACTTTCATGTGCCTCCCGCCACATCCTTTCTACGCCTCCACGCCCCGGATAAGTTCGGGGAGAGGATGGCAGGATTTAGACATACGATCAATAGAGCGAGGGAAACCGTCACGGGTGTTGGCGGCGTGGAGTTGGGAGTCTTCGGATTTGGCATCCGAAGTGTGGTGCCTGTGTTTTACGACGGCAACCAGGTAGGGACCGTTGAATTGGGGCTTTCTCTTGAAGAACCCTTGCTTGAAGAGTTTAAAAAGAACTATGGCTCAGATGTGACAATCTACGTGCAAGAAGAACCTGTTGTGGACAGACCGAAGATCTTTGCCTCAACACGGCCTCTGCCTCTTCTTGAACCTGAACTTTTGAGACAGTCTTTCAATACCGGCGATGTTGTGTTTCACACTGCCAGGAGTGAAGGAAGGGATGTTGCCTTTATTTCAGGGCCGGTTCGTGATTTTTCTTCCAACATCGTTGCAGTGGTTGAAATTAGTATAGACCGGACTGACACGCTGGCACTTCTCAGGCAGTACGGCACCATAGCCATTTTCATCGGCCTTGCAGGCCTTGCTGTGTCCATGTGCTTTGTATGGTTTATATCAGTGGTTTATACAAAGCGCATCGAAAAGGTTGTAGAGGCCGCAGAGGGAATCGCTGCCGGCCACCGTGATACCAGGATAGCAGTCCAGAGTGCGGATGAACTCGGGACCATGGCTCGCTCAATCAATCAGATGTTGACGTCGCTAGAAGAATCGCGTCAGAGAGTAAAAGACTACGCCGAAAACCTGGAGTTGATGGTTGAACAGCGCACATGCAGTCTGCAGGAATCTGAAGAGACATACCGGACCCTTGTTGAACACGTACCCCTTATTGTGTATCTCGTCATGGCGGACGGGACAGCAGTTTTCCTGAACCGGTTTGGTGAACAGATGATCGGCTTGACATCACAGGATCTGAGCGGACATCACGAAGTGTGGATTGATCGCATCCACCCCCACGACAGGCCCCGTGTACTTGCCTCTTTTGAACACTGTCTAAGCAGTGGCAAGGAGTTTCACTCAGAGTACAGGATGATTCACCAAGATGGCCATACAGTCTATGTTGTTGATCATGCTGTGCCCATATACGACGAGAAGAATGAATTCATCAGGATGGATGGTATTATCTTGGATGTCACTGCCAGACAGGAACTGCAAGAAAAAATCGTCCAAGCAGAAGAACTTGAAACCCTAAGCGAGGTCTCGTCTCGTATGGCCCATGAAATCCGAAACCCTCTTACCGCTATAGGCGGATTGACCCGGCGCTTGCTCAAATCCTTTGGCACGTCGGATGCAAGAAGAAAAAAGGCTGAGATGATCGTCGCGGAAGTTGAGAGACTCGAAAGACTGTTAAGGATGATGACGGCTTACATAGAACCAAAGTCAATTAGACTTCGCTCCTGCGATTTGAATGAGACCGTCTCAAGGGCTGTTAAAAGGATAAATTCCAAATTCAGGGATAAGGGCTTTTCCGTCAAATTTCACCTGGACGACAGTCTACCCAAGATAAAACTTGACTGTGATCTGTTTGAAAAAGTCTTGGTCAGTCTCATGGAAAACGCCTCTTATCGAAAGAATCAACAGGGAGTAATTGAAGTGGTTACGGCAAGAAACCGCGAATATGCCACCGTAACCGTGGCCTACAAAGTGCCTTTTATTTCAGATGATGATATCGAGCAGTTTTTCTATCCTTTTGTTTCACAAGATCTCTTCCGGCAAGATGTTTCGGATGAAGACATTATAGATGTCCCTATTTGCAGGGTGCTCATCCACAAGCATGGCGGCGTTGTCAATGTGAGCAAAGAAGAAGACAACCTTGTAAAGATTACTATAAATCTTCCTTACGAATAGTAAAACGGAGCGGCATTCACATGGAAATCTTTGTTTCCGGATCTTTGGCCTATGATCGCATTATGGACTTTCCTGGAAGATTTGAAGAGTACATCTTGCCCGACAAGATACATGTGTTAAATGTCTGCTTCACGGTTAACGGACTGAAGGAAAAATTTGGCGGAACGGCCGGAAATATCGCGTACAGCCTTGGGTTACTTGGAGAAAGGCCACTGATCTTGGCTGCGGCCGGCAAAGACTTTGACAGATATGAGGCTTGGTTGCTCGACCACGGTCTTTCCTTGGAGTCGATCCGCCGGGTTGAAGACGAATTCACCGCCGCAGCCTACATCACAACAGACCAGGCTGATAATCAGATTACAGGATTTAACCCAGGGGCGATGAAGTACCCTTCTTTATTCAAGTTCAATGTGACAGATCCTCAAGAAGCACTGGCCATTGTCTCTCCTGGAAACCTGGAAGATATGCTTACTTACGCCAGCACGTATAAGAAAATGAAAGTGGCCTATATCTGTGACCCTGGCCAGTCCATCCCGGCCCTATCGGCAGAACAGTTGACCGAAATGCTCACGGAATCAAGCCTGTTGATTTCTAATGACTACGAATTGGAAATGATCGTCCGGGCAACAGGGCTTACGAAACCACAGATGCTGCTGCTGACTGGCGGTATTATTACAACGAAAGGGGAAAAGGGGTCTCTGGTTTGCACTCGGGATGAACAAGTCAGAATCCCTGCTGTCAGTGCATCTCGAGTGCTGGATCCCACTGGCGCCGGGGATGCATATCGAGCAGGCTTGATCAAGGGACTGGTCATGGGAAAGGCCTTGGTGGATGCTGCCCGCATAGGCGCGGTCTGCGCCAGTTATGCCATTGAAGGCTATGGCACCCAGGAGCACAGTTTCTCTCAGGAAGAATTTTGGGCCCGCTACGAAAGAAGCTTTTAGTCGGTCTTGACTGGGTTAGGAATTGTCCCTTGTCTCGACGAGCATTGAGTAGTAAACTCATCAATAACCTATAATTGTTGATGAACTCTTAAAAAGTCTTTTGGGAAACCATCATTGTCGATCCTATGAGAAAGTCAATTTTGTCAAAATTGCGAATTGTTCGTATGAAAAAGGTTGTTTATGAATATCGATATTTCAAAGTTTGACAGATGCCGTATCCTGGTCATCGGAGATCTGATGATTGACGAATATGTATGGGGAGAGGTGGATCGTATATCCCCGGAGGCACCCGTTCAGGTGGTCTCTGTTCTTAGGGACAGCACCACCCTGGGCGGAGCAGGAAATGTCGTTAATAACCTTGTTGCCCTTGGTGCACAGGTGGCCGTTTCAGGCATTGTGGGGGGCGGAACTAACGCGGATCTGCTGATTAAGATGTTCAAAGAGCAGGGTGTGGACTCCACAGGTTTGATACGGGATCCGACGAGACCTACCACCAGAAAAACCCGTGTCATAGGAGGGCACCAGCACGTACTGCGTATAGACCGGGAAACGAAACAAGAGATATCCGAGACCCAGGGTGACGAGTTGGCCCGGTTTGTAGCGGAGCGTATTGGCAGTTTCGATGTGGTCCTGATCTCGGATTATGGCAAGGGCCTCCTTTCGGAAAAGCTATTAAGACAAGTCATTGATACGGCCAAGCAGAACAACAAGGCAACCATTGTTGATCCCAAGGGTTTAAACTTCAAGAAATACGCGGGCGCCACGGCAGTCACTCCAAACAAACGGGAGGCCTCTCTGGCATCCGGGATTGAGATTGTGGACGATGCAACCCTTGTTGCAGCCGGCCGAAAATTGCTCCACGATATCCCAGTCCAAAAGGTGCTCATCAGTTGCGGCAAGGATGACATGGTCCTATTTGAAAACGGCAAAGAGCCTTATTGGATTTCGGCCGAGGCCCGGCAGGTCTTTGATGTCTCCGGAGCAGGAGACACTGTTCTGGCTGTACTCGGTTTGGGAATATCCTCAGGTGGCTCTTTTCGACAGGCAGCAGCCCTTGCTAATGTCGCAGGACACATTGTCGTGGGAAAGGTGGGCACAGCAACCGTTTCAAGAGAGGAACTGCGCAAGGCGATTGAGCCGTCAACGCAGGCGCTGGCGGCCAAACAAAAGACTTTGTCGGACCTAAGCCTTATTATAGATCGTCTAAGGGCCGAGGGCAAAACCATAGTAATAACCAATGGATGTTTTGATCTACTACATGTGGGACATATCAAGCTCCTATCCGATTCCAAGAAGATGGGCGATGTGCTCGTTGTGGCCATTGACGATGACAAATCTGTTCGCTCCCTTAAGGGCAAAGACCGTCCGATCATCGCAGCACAGCAAAGGGTCCGAATCATCTGCGCATTGGACTGTGTGGACTATGTGACCGTTTTTTCGACCAGTGAGCTTGAAAATCTCATCGAGGCCATCCGCCCCGATGTTCTGACCAAAGGGAGCAATTATACCAGCGAGACCGTGTTGGGCCGCGAAATCGTGGAAAGGCTCGGGGGGCGGGTTGCCCTGATTCCAGTGACCGAAGCCGTGTCCTCAACCCGGGTAATCAACCAGATCAAGCGCGGGGGATAGACGCTTCTTTTCCATGTGGTGGATCAGAGATACTCCCGATGGGGTCATATTTAAGATCACCGTGCAACCGAGGGCGGCGAGGAGCAAGATCGTGGGTCTTCAGGGCGACGCTCTGAAGATCAGACTAACGGCGCCTCCGGTCGGAGGGGCTGCCAACAAGATGTGTGTCGATTTTCTGGCCAAGTCCTTGAAGGTCCGAAAATCAGACGTGGAGATCATCCGAGGTCAGGATAGCAGGTCAAAAAAGGTGCTTGTCCGGTCAGTACCACGAAAGATTATTGAATCTCTCCTTAAAGTCTAATCAGAACACCCGCCTCATCCGTCATATTTTTTCAACACCATTACTGCATTGTGCCCGCCGAAACCAAACGAGTTGTTCATGACCACCTTCAGCTCGGCGGGTGTCGGTTCGGTGACGATATTCAGATCCATTACAGGATCGGGTGTCTTATAATTTATGTTTGGAGGGATTATCTGCTTTTCCATGGCTAAGGCACACACGACGGCTTCAACGGCCCCCGCAGCGCCGATTAGATGTCCCACCATAGACTTAGTAGAACTCACAGGCACTTTGTAGTCGTCAAATACCTCACGAATAGCAACGGCCTCGGCCTTGTCATTTAGTGGAGTCGAAGTTCCGTGCGCATTGATATAGTCAACGTCTGTCGGCTCGAGGCCGGCCATGGCCAGGGAATTGCGAATGGCCTTCTTGACCAAGCGAGCTTCCGGGTCAGGCGCTGTAATGTGATAGGCATCCGTATTTGTCGCGTACCCCACTATTTCCGCATATATCTTTGCCCCCCTGGCCATGGCATGTTCAAGGTTTTCAAGGACCATGACGCCTGCCCCCTCACCGATCACAAAGCCATCTCTGTCCTTATCAAAAGGCCGACACGCCCCCTTGGGGTCGTCATTTCTCCGAGACAACGCCTTCATATTGGCAAATGAGCTTGCAGCAATCTCCGTGATGATCGCCTCGCTGCCTCCTGCCACAATGACATCAAAGTCGCCTAAACTGATATCCTTGCTGGCGTAGATCAGGGAATATGCCCCTGTGGCACATGCATTGGCCGTGCACGGGCTGGTTCCCGTGAGCTTGTGAATAATGCTCACGTAAGCATTAACGGCGTTTGGCATCATCATGGGAATCAGGAAAGGGCTTACCCTCGACGGGTTTTTACTTTCAATCAGTTTTCTCTTTTCCTCCTCAAGAGTCATCAAGCCGCCTATGCCGGTTCCTATCATCGTTCCAACATTGTCGTTGTATTCGCCCAGTTTCAGGCCGGAGTCCTCTATGGCAAGAGACGCAGCAGCAACCCCGTACTGGGTAAAAAGGTCCATTCTCTTGGCATCCTTGGGTTTGATTCCGTATTCGTTGGGGTCAAAATCCCTGATCTCGGCAGCAATCCTGGTCTTAAAATCAGAGGTGTCAAATCTTGAAACAAGATCAACCCCGGACTTTCCCTCCATCACGGCATCCCAGAACCCCTTCTTTCCGGATCCGATAGGTGTTACGGCGCCCAGACCGGTGATTACGACTCTCTTCCTCTCCATTCCAAAATCCTCCAAACTGTGACCCAATTGACTAGCAGGTCTTTTTGGGGCAGACGATAATATCAGGGCTCAAAGTGTGTCAACAAAAAAACCCTTGGAACCCCTCACATGTGTTGCCTTATCCAGATCAAGACCTTGTCAAATTCCTCTTTGAGTTCTGCCAGGGCCCTGCCACGGTGGCTGACCAGATTCTTTTCTTCCGCAGTAAGCTGGGCAAAGGTTCTGCCCATGGGCGGGTAAAAAAACACAGGGTCATAGCCAAAGCCGCTGTCTCCGGCAGGCGCCTCGGTAATCATTCCTTCGCACCGTCCTTCATATGTCAGTGCAACACCGGATGGGACTGCAATAGAAATCACGCACATGAATGCCGCCCTCCGGTCTGTCTTTCCCTCCATTTCCTTCAACAACTTGGCACCCTTTTCCTGATCAGAGGCACTCGGACCCGCATAGCGGGCCGAATGGACGCCCGGAGCCCCCCCCAGCGCCTCAACTTCCAAGCCAGAGTCATCTGCCAGGGCAGGCAGTCCAAGGACTCTGGCAACAAAGGAGGCCTTTTTGAATGCATTCTCGTCAAATGTGGCTCCATCTTCTTCAATATCCGGAATAGCGCCAAAATCGTCCAGGTTCTTGATTCCCACAGGAAAATCTTTCAAAAGTTCCCTAAGCTCCCGTGTCTTTCCTGGATTCCGCGTAGCCAAAACCAGTGCTTTCGCATCTTTCATGGGCTCCTCCTTTTGGCCCGGATGGGTCGAAAAGCCGTGCCACGATAGGCGAGGGCCGCCAGAGAAAATGCGAATACCATAATGCCATTTACAATAAAAGGCATTTTGTAACCCCATATCTGGTTAAGCCATCCGGAAAAAGCGGCAAATATGAATATCGCCAATGTCCTCACACAAAAGATGATGCCCGAATTTCCACCAAGTCTTGCGACCGGGAAGAAATGGGCAGTTAGCACATCCGACTCCAGGATGGCCAAGGTGTCACCCAACGTGTGAATCATCCTGACGATTAGCAGGGTGTATAACGTGCCAGCGCAGGCAGTTATGACCTGAAAACAGCTCGATATGAGAAGCCCGATAAGTAGCAACAAGAAGACCCTGTGTTGTCTGTCCATAAGAATTCCGGCAAAGGGTACCAGAAAGGCCATCCAGACCCCTAGGGCAAAAAACACTATCCCTATATCCTTTTTGCCTAGGCCGATTGTATCACTCATCAGGAGACTAATGCTCGTTTGTTCTGCCCCGAAGTGGGTGCCAAGGACAAAGACCACGGCCATGAGGAACAGTGCATTTGGCTCTTTGATGTCTTTCCTGTAGTCTCTGAAGCTGAAGACCACAGGTGGGGCATCTTTTGCAAAAAGCGTGAGCAAGATAATAGCAACGGAAAGGAGCAACGCCCCTTGTATCATAAAGCCTGCACCGTAAGTTTTGTAAGCATAGCCACCTGCCAAAGGTCCCAGTCCAAAACCTAAATATGCACCAACGTGGAGGAAAGCCACACTTTTTCCACGTCCTTTTTCATCTGTGAGCTTTAGGTAAAGAGACATTAGGACCACTCTGATGGTGGCAGCTCCCACACCTCCGACGACTACAACAAAGCAGATGCCCGAGAATTCCCTCACAACCATAAGCAGAAGGAAATATCCACTGTAACAAATGGCGCCCAAGGTAAGCGTCTTTTTTGGCGAAAAGTAATCTGAAAATACGCCGAAGGGGAGCACCAGCAGGATACTTGCAAGTGAGTTCAGGCCTATGGCAAACCCTATTTGCCGGTCGGTGAATTCGTAAGACTTAAAAAGGAGCGGTAAGTATGCGAGAACCATCCAGAAGGTGAAGAAATAGAGGAAGTAAGAGAGAAAGAATACAACTAATTTGTTTCTGCCCATGCATTTTCCCGGTCGTGATTATGAAGAGGTTGTGCAAAAGTCTCCTAGTGGGACCTTTAATTCTGTTTATTTGAACATTACTGCTTTTGTCAATATTTGGCGTGAGCCTGGGTAGAAATATCGGAGGGACGGCCGAACTGGCAATTACAGTTTCATTTTCTCCGCACTGATATTAACATCCTCATCTGTTACTTGGAGACGATCGATCAGCCATTTCTGGCCTTGTTTGATCAGATAATAGATTTCCTTCTGATTTGTTTCACCAGCAGAGGTTGCAATTCTGGCGTTAAGGATAACCGCTGCCCTGTTGTCTTTGATCTTTGAACCAACAATGGAGCTATGAAGCCTTCTATATTCTATCCGCTGTAGAGTCCTCCATGTATCCACAACCCAAATCGACTTGGGCCTGTTGTCCCTGAAATCCTCTGTGGTGTAATCGGCAGTCTCGTCCATGCTGGCATTACCGTACTGGGCACTGAACAACTCCACCACATCAAGAGGGGAGTCGTGTTGTGCGTGACACACCGTCGGCAACAGAATGGAAACGAGCACAGCGACTATTATGCAGGCTGTTTTCATATTTTGATCTCCGTAAAGCTAAGATGTCGGAACAAACAGTTTGACGTGCTCTATTATTCTATCGGCATGATCGGAAGAAAAGTTTACTGTTCGGCCTTGAGTGAACTATCCGAAGGGCGAGATTGGCTTTGATGTGAAGGAAAAACGGGGTCCTTACTTTTCCCGCTTGAAAACAAAATTCCGGTCAAAGAGGTAGGGCTCGTCAAAATGCTCGCGGCCTGTGAGGGCAATGGGGTGATTTCCCCGCTGGCGCATCGCTCCCACAGAAGGAATGCCGCAAGAAAACAGAATGAAAGGCTCTATCCTGTCTGATCCCTTGGCAATGCCTTTGGCGTCAAACATGCTCTCCGTGCTACCGTCCGTTCGTGGCAGCGCTTCCAGCACATGATACGGGACAAGCTCATAGGCTGTTCCCTCTATGGGTGTTGCGACGGCAATGAGCCGTTCCACTTGATGCCATCCGGAATTGATCCGAATGCCAAGGCGTTTTTCGGACGGAATAGCGGGAAGCCACTGGGGCACAAAAGGGTCCAGGGCAAAAGGCTTGGAGAGGATTCGCTCGACGCTCTCCTTGTCAGGCGAAAAAAAATGGTAGCATCCGCAGTTGTTCATCACGTCTACCATGAAAGGTTGTCCTTGCTTGTCCAGAGAAACCCGAATGGTCAAACCATCTAGGTGACCACGCTCCATCCAAGGGGTTTTACGGCCACCACGGGCCCCGAACCAGATTACATAGTTGATTTGCAGTATAGCCTCTTGTTTCAGAAATGCCCAGGACAGGTAGTAATAGACGGTCGGGTACTCCGAGTCCACGTCTAGGCGATCCCCATCCCACACAATGCGACCCATGCAGTCGTACGGGCCGGCCACATCCTGAACAAAAACAGGCGCAAAAACAACGACCAAATCTTCGGCCTGGAGGTCATTGGGCCTGGGAACCCCCAAGGGGTTCTCCCGGCAAGCTCCCAGAATCTTGCGAATCTCCCTTGGCTCCAATGTAACAGTTCCAGAAGGGACGAAGGACCTCAAATGCCCCTCGATTGGAAGATCGTCCAGGTCTTTTTCGTACCATGACTTGAATCTGTCTCTGACATTCTTGGTCACTAGGTTCACCGGAAGCCACACAAGAGGGTAAAGCCCTCCAGCCCGCATCCAAAAGGAATACTCATCAGGAACGGTGACAAAAAGATAAAGGGCCTCATAAAAGCCGGGACAAGTCTGATCATGTCTCAACAACTCGTTGGAGCAAGTCCGCACGCGACGCAACAGCCCTGCCCGACCTGATTCCTCTTCATTGTTTCCGTTAAAAGAAAGGATGATGTCGTCCGATAGGTTTTGGACTTCTTTCTTCCGGATGCTGAGATTCAACTCCAGCATCCATTGAAGCCAATAGGCCCGTTCTTCGTCGGTCCCCAGATTCTTCTTCAAGGCTGCCAGAAAACGGTCAGACCGCAGGTACGGAAAACAGGGCACGGACGATGTAGATGCGTCTCTTACACCGGCTCTGTCCACTGCTTCATCCAGTTGTTGGAAAAAAGCCTGACACTTTTCTGGTCGATCACGGAAGATAGGGGTGCCCGTCGAACACAGGGTGGCACATCCGGATAGAAGCACAAATATGATGGCTAAAAACAGAATCCGAGGGTGTGTCATCATGTGGCAAAGACGAGGGCCACCAAACACCCGGTTCCTTACACGCGGGCCTTGGCTAGCCCCGGGAAGATTTAGCTGGTGGTGCCAACAAAGATCCTCAAGATGCCTTCTTCAGCACGCAATATGACGATACGCCCATAGGCCGATATAGTCAATTGGAAACCTTTGTTGCCATCACCCTAAATGAGCATAAACAGAATGAAGAGAACCTTAAACATATTAACAACAAAAAGCATTTTCAGCTTTGTTTGGAGAACTATATCTCTTCGTTATAAGTGAGCTGTGATTTGCCTTTTAGAGTTTCATTTTGTTCACCCTGCGGGAAAGCCGCTCATACCCCATCTACTGCGTTGCCAAGAGTTCGGCATAGTTTAAGCCTCACCCTTGGTCGCCTTGTATCTGGGGCATCCTCGACTTTCGCTCAATTAGGGTGTCGGTAAGAAATCGACCAGAAAAACGGATATTCATGGTCGCCATCCTTATGATCTGTCAGTAACTCATCCTCAGGCACGCCAATCTCTCGACGCACCCGTTTCCCTGGCTCGGCTTTCTGGCAGCCGTCCGGACTTGAAAATCGGACGGATCTGTGATTTACATCTAAAAGCTTAAAAATTCCAAAAATCAACTGGTTGGCAAGTTATAAGTGATCGAGCATGTTTGACCGGACCTACCACATTCTGTGTACTTCCTGCTTTCCCTCAATATCCATAGGCATCCCTCCTTCAGTCTCTTGGTGTCAACTTTCGGACAATAACGCCCACAGACATCAGCCGTCTCTGTCTTGCTGAATTGTCTCATAAAG
>CAZCWQ010000058.1:0-18675 GCA_964502365.1 uncultured Desulfobacterales bacterium
AGGGCAAGGAGGGATAGTTTAGGAAAAAGACGTGTCGTTCTGCCATCCAAGAAATTCGGCCAGAGAATCCAGGAACTTCTTAAAATCATCAAGGCGATTCTGCAGGATTTCATATAACGTTTTATCATCCACTTCCCAGTAAAGGTGAACTAAACGGTTTCGAAACTTGGCCATGCTTATCAGTTCGTTCGAGAAATCTTGATCTAAAGCCTTTGCCTCAGCCATTACCCTGAATGTGTCCCCATAGTCTTCTGGCACCCGATACCCATTTCGCGCGATAATATGGTTACACATGTCAATGCTTGATTCAATAGCCACAATAAAATGATATTTCGAACTGCCGATCTTATCCGGGTCACTGAGAAATTCGTCTTGAGATAGGCTCGCAAGCTCCCTGAGACGAGCAACGCTCTTTCTGAGTTCAGAGACCAACTTCACTATTTTTTCTTGATCAAACAGGGGCATTTATTACCTCATTCAAATATAGCCGACGAAAGGGGGAAAAATCAAAGTACTGTTTTAATATCTTTGCCTCAAAATCTGCTCGCAGGTTTGGATCCCTATCTACTATTACTCTCCCGTGACGAATAATATTCTGGCAAAAGGATAATGGAGCCCGATTAATGATTCTGATGTCCACTGGGTATCTGACAATCTGTTCAAGCTTGCTTTCCAAGTCAATCTCGTAATTCAAAGGCCTATCAAGTTCCACATTAGTAATAATGCCCAAGTCTATGTCTGAGAAAGATTGTTCTGTAACAAAAGAACCAAATAAGTAGACAACAATGATCTCTTCGTATCCGCGGTGCAGGCAAGCAGAGACTTCTCGTACAACAATCTCCTTTTCAGGGGGCCTCAATGTGTGTTTGCTCGTCTTCATCTTTTCCTCTATCATAGTGGAGAACGTTCTAGGCCTCTGATTTCTATAATGAATACTGGCTTGTGCTTTGCGGATTGTCAAGGATTTTCATGTACCTGAAAAGCACCGGAGCACGGCAAATGAAATCGGAAGAACGTCTAATGTGAGGCTTGTGATTTTAACTGTGCTTTCGTCGATATAATCTCCACACGGGCCTTTCCGGAGAAGACATCACTTCCCTTCTTGAAGCGTCCTTGGACAGTGGGGTAGGCCGTACCCGGGACCACTGTCCCTAGGCTCCGGACGGCCTCGGACCCTTTGAACTCGACCGTCAGTACCCCACTAGAGACATCATCCGATCTAGGGATGATCTCCGCCGTCCCGTTCAACCGGATGGTTGAAGGAATTACGTCACTCACGTTATAATCCTCGATTTTGCTGATGCGAGCCGATATGCGCGGACCGCCACCGCCAGCCCACTGTGTGTCCCACTGCGAAGGGCTGAAACTGACCGTTGCCGAATACCGGTCAACCTCCGCCCCCTCTATCTCCACGGTCTGCGTATGAGAACTAACACCCCCGATCCATAGATCGTAGCAGTCTCCCGTCGGTTCGGTGCACGTGCCCCAAATATCCATATCAGGGTCCTGGAAATAGTTCGCATAGGTGACTCGGACGTCGTAAGATCTTGCGACGTCCATATATCCCGAGCACAAAACGTCAGGATCGTACATCTCGCTAAGATCACAGCGAATCTTAAAATAGCTCCCCGCACGGATTGTAACCATATCCCCTGGAATATCATACGCTTTCCGGAACCTATAGCGCGGGGGCTCGGGTGTGACATTACCTGTAACGATCAGCCTGAAGAACGTGTTAAAACAGTCTGGCCTGATCGTGTCGATGTTCTGCCCGGTCTGGTTCTGGAATACCGCTGTGACCCAAATCGGCTCTCCCGGCCTGAAAGTGCCTTTGGGTACGCGGAGGGTCTCATCCAAACCCTCACAGGCATCGCCCAGACCATCGCCGTCAGAGTCAGTCTGATCCGGGTTTGATGCTTTGGGACAGTTGTCGCAGGCATCGCCAACCCCATCGCCATCCCGGTCTGCCTGATCGGGATTATAGACTTGGGGACAGTTGTCGGCACACGGAAACCCATCCGAATCATTGTCCATACCTTTTTTCAAAAGGGCTCTTCCAGCAAAATCATCCTTGGCCCGAACCATTCTCTGTGGTTCTTGGGTGGCACAACTGGCGAGAAATGCATAAATCACTGCCAACAACAAACCTTGCAGGCATTTCGTCCTCATCCTGGCACCTCCTTAAAGGATGGCTGTGTTTTGTCCACAAGAAAGACCAAAAGATTCTGACGGTCAGTCTCCCAATCGGGAATCATTATTACATTCCCGTATGTTGTGGTTTCCGGCAAGAACGCAAAAGTGGAAATAGCTTCTTGGCACAACTTCTAATGGTGAAGTAATTGTGTATGGAACAGCTTCATGTCTTCCAGAAACATTTAAGGTGAATTTATCTTATATACTATTCAGCTTGAAAAGTCAATGGCTAAATAGTGCGATTATTTGGAATTTAAAAGCGTTAGAGAAGAAGTCATCAAGGCAGGCATGTCACGCATGCTTGTATCTCTGACGGCTTTGTTTAGCGGGATTTTTGAGGAGTTGCCCTTGCGGGAAAGCCAGGTCATGACCATCCTCGCTGAACAAGGCCCGATAGCAACTTTTTCAAGTAAGATCCTTCAGCAATACGATGTGGGGGCATCTGCTCTCCACAAGGCCCTTTCCAAGTTATAAGAAAGGACCTGGTGCGCAGGGGGCAAGACAAGAGATATTTTATAATAGACAACTTCTTGGCTGCATGGATCAAGGAAGTATTAAGAAATGGTGGAGAACCCAAGTATTAATGAAGGGGCAGAATCTTAGTCACTCTGTTGCCCAAATCGCCCCGATGCAGATGTTGGGTGTGCCACACACTGATAATGAGTTTTGGCCTTACCGTGTACATCCCGTTTCATTTTCTTCTTGCTATTTCAGGAAGGATGTAGTATCGGCAAACTTGGAGCAAATGTAGTAACTTTCCTACACTTCTCAGATTAATCGCTTTATTATCGGTCAAGTGTATAAAAATGCCCAATTTTGGTATATTTATACTAAACGTTGACATTTTGTTTCCACTGTCAAAAATGCGTTATCGCCATATTTGAACCTAACCACGTAAGAACACACCGATAAATTACAACTAGCTACTTTTGCACAGTTTTTGCATGGAGTTTAACTAATTGTGCGGGCTTGCGGCTGTTGCAATTATTAAATTCATTTTTAATAACCAGTATTCGGTCTGCGGAGAAAGCTTCAGGCTGTTCTTTTTTGTGTTACCACGGGCAGTGAACAGGAAAAAACGGGGGGGTCCAATGAGAAAAATAATATATCAATTCGCTAGATTGAGTCGGCGCAAGACAAAGCCACTTGAGACCTTGGGGGTCATTTTGAGAGTTGGTATGCTGCCTTCGTGGAGAAACAATATGAGATGTGTAGGTTTGGTGATTTGTGTGTTGGCTGCTATGTTCATAGGAGACCCTGTTTATAGTATGGATATCGACGGTGATGGCATTGATAATCTTACTGACAACTGTCCGTATGTCTATAATCCTGATCAGGCAGATCGGGACGGCGATGCCGTACCTGATCCTGTCCTTGGTTGGTGTTGCGGCGACGCCTGCGACAACTGTCCCACAGTACCCAACACGCTCTCGCAGACTGACTCTGACGGCGACGGTCTGGGCGATGCCTGTGATGGGGGGATTGATATGGTACTTAAGCCATACTTCAAAGGCATTGTTCCTGTTAATCCCAGACCGGGAGCGCCCGTTTGGTTCTGGGCAGAATTCGAGAACGGGGCCGGACAGGACATCGATACAATCAGACCAGACTGTTTCAATACGTTCTTCAGGCTGAGGGTTACGGGGTCTACTACACCCGAGCCCCCACGCTATAGGTTCCGGAAAGCGTTTGATATTCCAAGGGATGTGGTTACAATCCGTGCGGGGGACTATTTTAAGATTCGCTGTGATCTTAGCGAGATGTACGATCCTGACGTTTTGTGCTCGGGATATATGGACGTCGCAAGATCTTACGACGTCCGAGTCACCTATGCGAACTATTTCCAGGACCCTGATATGGATAATTTGGGCACCTGCTGGGAACCGACGGGAGACTGCTACGATCTATGGATCGGGGGTGTGAGTTCTAATACGCAGACCGTGGAGATAGAGGGGGCCGAGGTTTACCGGTATTCGGCAACTGTCAGTTTCAGCCCTTCGCTCTGGGCAACAGGGTGGGCTAGTGGCGGCGGCCCGGACATCACTGCTTCTATCAGCGATATCGTGCCCCCACTGCAGCCATCAGGGGCCCCGGCCAAGACCGTCAGCGACATAAACGTTTCAACGATTACGATAAACGGGATAGAAAATAAGGTGATCCCCGGATCGGACAATATCTCTCTAGGCGTACTGACGGTCCAGTTCCCTGCCAAGGACGCTGTCCAGAGCCTGGGAACAGCGTACCCCGGCATGGAGTACCTCCCCACGATCCAAGGCAACTTTAGCCCAGATCTCTTTTCCGGATCGGGTCGAGTGCTGATTATGTCGTCAGTAAGAGGTGCTACTGTGGGCGGCACCGCGGTGCCAGCAGATAAGATTGGATTGCTGGCGCCCTGGATAGCCCTAATCGTGCTGATAGCACTCATAGTGGCGTCCACGCTCGTGCTAAGAAGGAAGAAGAAGGGTGCCGGAGTTTAAACGACTAATCGCTCTTAGCAGGATTTAGGATGAAAGATTGAGTGGGAGCATGCCTACTCTTTTAGGGAGAGAATAGATCAAAAGATGAATAATAAACAGCAGACTTAAGGTAAGATACTAAGGAGGAAATACCATGAACACAAGGCAACGCATAAGGCCAGAGATACTTCTGGGAATTGTAGCGCTGGCCGTCTTGGTGCTGGGGACAGTCCCTGCCCAGGTGGTAGCCTTCGACTACTCCGACTGCGCCCTGTATCCATCGCCGACGCCGTGTTCCCCGGGGATGCCTGATGATGACGGCGACGGGCTTTCCGACTGTGAGGAATGCCAGGGGATTCAACTTTGTGACGAGACCAACGGTTGTATGAGTTTGCCTCCGACTGGAGTCATAATAGAATCTTGTGCGAAGAATAACCCAATCGACTGTTCAAACCCTAGCATAAGGCCCGATACACTTGACCCGAACTCACCGGACCTCTTTGTCATCCTAGTGCGAAAGGATCCCGCCATCAGCAACATTCCCCCTACCGGTCCGACGTTTGATCCGCTGGAGTTTGTCTCAGCAGACCCGCCGGAGGGACTGGGGATCACCACCCATGAGATTGTGACGAATCAAGCAGGCGTCGCAGGAACCGATTTCCCTCGACGCGTGACAGTTGCCCAAAACGCGGTGAAGGTGACCGAAAGCTTACTGCATTACGCTAACGGGGATAAAGTAGGTGAAGCCACATGGAGTACCCCCAACGGTACGGACCGCGCCATTGTATACACTCAGCGGATCCATGAGTTCATTGATCTGAAGTGTCAAAATGCAACCGTTTGTTGCAAGGACGTCTTAGGGATAGTCCGACCTGAGCTTTATCTCCTGTACATCAAGCACACCATCGCCCACGAGGTGGGGCACATGATCAAGCTAACAAAAGACTTCACTGAGAAATTTGATGGAAACCATTACAAGCCTGGGCAAGGTACCATCATGGAACAGTCGGTGGCGGTTGGATCAAAACAGGGGGGAAAAGCCGTAACGTTTTATATCTCGGATCACTATGCCTGGTCCGCAGACTATTATGATAAGATACTGAAATAGCAATTGCAAGACAGAACCAACACATGGTGGAAAGGAGGCAAAAATGAAACAGCTTTCAATAAGCATCAAGGTTTGCGCAGCCATTCTTTGCACTGCCATGCTTTTCAGCCCTGTGGTATTTGCTGGAATAAAGGCGGATAAACCTGATATCGTGAACAACCAGGGGAGGCATACCGAAGGCGAGGCATCAGGGTGGAAACTGAACGGGGCTGCGATCATAGAGTACTTCAACCGGATAGAAAGGTATCCTTTTACTTCTGATTGTGATATCGAAGGTGTGGCCCCCTTGAGCAAGCCAGCCGAAGCCAGAGTGACGTTGAGGTTGCGCAAAGGTTCCTCTCCCTACCATACCTTCTATGCCGAGATCGCGATTCCTGACATGGCTGACCCTGAATCAATACGCGAGGCAATCAGATTGGGGCTTGGCGTTGAACCACTAGGTCAGTGCGATACTACAACAATGGAGGAGGACATTCTCACAGCCTTTGGATTTTATGATCCAAACGAGCCTCTTGAGTTGGAATTGAGGGAGTTGGACGAATGGGGGAATGATGAATTTTCAACAACGTTTACAGGGTACTTAAGTTCTGAGACTGTGCTCCCCGAACCGCCACCGCCGGACCAGCCCCTCTATTGCGACCTTCACTTGGGAGGATCAGAGTTTGTAGTGGCCGACGTGGTGATTGCTGTACAAACACCCGATTCCGTGCCAGTCTGTGGTAATGGTGTTGTTGAAGCCGGTGAGCAGTGTGACGACGGCAATACCGATGATGGTGACTGCTGCAGCTCGACCTGCCAGTTTGACGCAGCCGGAGTCTCTTGTGATGATGGGCTATTCTGCAACGGAGAGGATGTCTGCGACTGTGCGGGCAACTGTATTTCCCCTGGTGATCCATGCAACGACGGGATAGGTTGCACTGACGACTCCTGCGACGAAGTGAACCATTGTGTGAACACGGCCAATAACGCCAATTGTGATGATGACGGGCTATACTGCAACGGGACAGAATTTTGTGATCCAGAAAACGATTGTTCTTCCACTGGTGATCCATGCCCATGCGGCACGACCTGCAACGAGACAACCGACAACTGCGATTCCGTTCCATAGGTGACACTTCTAAGTTTTTTGGGCAACAGGGCCCGTTCGTTAGGGTCCTGTTGTCTTTATTCCGCCTTATATGACGTGGGGATATAGTGCACCCATAAAGCCCTGGGGCATTGTCTTGTGTACAGGGCTATCTGCTACATTTCTGACCTTAATCTTCTCAGGGTTTCAAACACACCTGCTCGCCTGGATAGCGTTGGTCCCCCTTCTCCTAGTACTCTGCCATTCTGGCCCACTGAGAGCACTTTTGTCTTCGCTGGCTGTCGGGCTGATATTTTTTGGCGCTGTAATGTGGTGGGCACTCGCGGTGAAGGGTGTTAATTTCTTTAACTTCAGCCTGGTGGTGTTAGGCAACGGGCTCTACTTTGGTGTCTTTGGTCTTTTTGCCTATTACTTTCACAAGAAACTCAGCCAATGGGACGCCCTGACATTTCCAGCCACATGGGTGATGCTTGAATACCTGCGCTCCCACACCGGATTTCTATCCTTTCCCTGGGGGATCTTGGGATATTCACAATACACTGTGCTGCCTGTGGCCCATATTTCCGCCTTTACCGGCGTTTACGGCGTGTCGTTTCTTGTTGTCACAGTCAATGCGGTCGCAGCAGAAATCGTCCACTCCCATATTTTTCGCTCAGGGGCAAAGGATTTCCAAGGCAAATCTTCGTGGAGCAGCCAGAAGACACCCATAGGGATCCTCGCAGGGGCGGTTATTTTGCTCTCTGCTTCCTTTTTGCACGGACTACCGTCTTCTTCGAAAAACGGGAGTTCGCGCAACCTGAAGGTCGCGCTTGTCCAGGCAAATGTCTATGCGAAGGAGAACAAGCGTGCTAACTTCAATAAAACCCTTTTTAGCAGATACCGTCAGCACACCTTGGAAGCGGCCGATTCAGGGCCTGACCTCATCGCCTGGCCTTCCTCGTCTGTGCCCGGAGCGATTCCTTCGGACCGAGTCCTGGTCAGAATGCTTTCGCGCCTGGCCAAAGAGGCTGGGGCGTTTCTGCTGATCGGTTCTAGTGGCCACGAAAAACTAAGCAGGGATCAAAAGAGACTGGACAGGTTTGCCAATTCGGTATATTTTTTTACACCCTTCGGGCAGATCGTGGGGCGGTACGACAAGATCTTGCTCCTTCCCTTTGACGAATATCTCCCGCTGCGCGGCTACGTAAAGTGGCCGTCCTGGCTGGTGTCTTCGGACGCAGCTGATGCCCAGCCCGGGGAGGAATTGACCGTTTTTAGAACGAAGAACGTGAGATTCGGGGCCCTGATCTGCTGGGAGAACATGTTTCCGGACCTGTTTCGGAAGATGGCCTCACAAGGGGTCGACCTCATGGTCAGTATGACCAACGAAGGGTTCACAGATGTTCCCGCTGCCCACTATCAGATGTTGGCGATGAACGTGTTTCGGGCCATTGAAAATCATGTGGCTATTGTGCGAACTGCAACTACTGGCGTGTCCTGTATCATCGAGCCGAGCGGCCGGATTATTGCCAGGGTCCAGGATGACCACGGCAACGACGTGCATGTGGAAGGGCACCTTGTGAGGAAAGTACCAGTGTCGCCCGTGAGGAGTTTTTACAGCCGGTACGGTGACTGGTTCGTCTACAGCCTTTTCGCCGTGTTTTGCGGTTTTGTTTTGTGGGCTTTGTTTGCAAAAGCACAGCCTCTAGGACGCGAAAGTGCGTGAGGCCGACGGCAAGATGACCACAAGTAGAACCTTCCAGCGGATTTTCTTTGCGATATTGGTCTGCGTCGGCCTTGCAGTGCAGATGTTCTTCTTTGCCAATGTTGTCCAGTGGCGGGCCGCACCTGACCGCGGGTGGCGCGGCAGCGTAGAGATGGGACCGCACATCGTCTATGTCACTACACCTGCAGGCGAGGAGGCCGGCCTACAGGTTATGGATAAGATCCTGGAGTTAAACGGGAGATCTTTCGAGACTTTTGAGGAACTCTATGCACTGCTGGACCTTGAAATAGGCCATGTAAATGAATACCTGATAGAGAGACAGGGACAGACCTTGACAGTGCCAGTCACCACTTCTGAACTGGGCCTGAGACGCGTGATCTTGCAGAGTGGTATCTACTGGCTGCTGGGTATGGTCTTTCTGGGAATTGGCGTCCTGGTCTTTCTCATGAAGCCATACCAAGGGCCAAGCTGGGCCTTTGTTGTGATGACCATGATCATGGGCATCGTCATCAGCTATTCAGCTTCAAGTCACTTTTTAAAGCCCTCCTGGCTCTATAATGTATACATATTGCTTTTGCCTTTACTCCCTGCCTCCATCCTGCACCTGGCTGCACTGTTTCCTGAAAAAAGGGCTTACTTCGCACACAGAAGATGGTGGATCTTTGTTCCTTATGCCGTTTCACTGGCGCTGGCAGTCATTTCACGCGCCTTTGCTTCACAATTTGCCAACGTTCCCAGCTTCCTGCTCAATATTATTTTGCTGTACATCCTTGGCTCCCTCATAGTGTTCCTGGTGTCCACGATTTACAGCTACAAGAAGACCTCTTCTGTGGCGGTGAGACTGCAGTCGCTGGTCCTTTTTTCCGGAATCGCCGTTGCCCTTGTCATCCCCATTGCGGACATGCTGGCAAACCTGATTCTTGAGATTTCCCTGTTCCCCAACCCCACCTTTTTCTATCTGCTTTTTCTGGTCTTCTTTCCCCTGTCGATCGGTTACGCCATAGTGCGGCACGATTTGTTTGAGATTGACGTGGTTATCAGGCGCACCTATGGATACGTGCTGTCAACCGCTGCAGTCGTCGGGGCGTATGCCTTGATCGTGTCGGCCCTGAATATCACATTTCAGTCATCGCAGATCTCCAGGTCCCCCATGTTCTCCATCATATTTGCTCTGGGAGTCGTTTTTTTCTTCAGACCCCTTCACGAGCGGTTTCAGGGTTTCGTGAACAGGGTCTTTTATCGGCAGCTCTATGACTACCGCAAAACGATTAAGGACATTAGTGAAGCCATGATCAGCATACTGGACCAGGACGTGATCCACAGGACCCTCATCGGATCGGTGGTCAAAGAGATGTTTCTGGAAAATGGCCTCTTGTTGCTTCCAGACCCGGCAAGGCATGTGTATCGAGTTCATGTTGTAGAGGGTGACACGGCGGGAGACCTCAGATCGAGGCAACTTCCTGACGATGATAAACTCTCGCTAGTAATGCGGGAGAAAGGCGACGCTCTTTTTCGCCATGATATTGATTTGAATCCTGCGTACGAGCACGATCGCAAGGCCCTGCAAGATAGATTTGACTCTTTTGCTTCAGAGCTGATGCTGCCCTTAAGATACAAGGATGAAATGCAAGGGATCATCTCCTTGGGCCGCAAGAAGTCGGGAAAGATGTTTACTCCAGAAGACCTAGACCTGCTCAAAACCATCACCAACCAGAGCGCTGTAGCCCTGGAGAATGCCAAATTGTTTGAGGAGAACATCGAAAAGAGCCGCATGGAGGAGGAACTAAAGATTGCCCATGATATCCAGGTAAGCATGCTGCCTGAAAAGGCGCCTACGGTTGAGGGATTTATCATTGCCGCCAGATCTATCCCGGCCAGGGAGGTGGGTGGAGATTTCTATGATTTCATTGAGATTCACGGCAATGGAGCGGGAGACAGATTAGGTATCGTCGTTGGAGATGTGTCCGGCAAGGCAGTATCCGGGGCCTTGGTGATGGCTGCCTCTAGAAGCATCTTCCGGGTGCTGGCTGAGGCCCACGCCTCTGTTGAGGAGGTGATGTCCATAGGCAACGCACGTCTCAATCGCGATGTCAAGAAAGGGATGTTCGTGGCCCTTGTTTACGCGGTATTGGATCCACGACAAAAGACGCTGACACTCTCAAACGCTGGGCAGACCCAGCCCATCATCTGTCGGAGTGACCAATCCGAGCCTGTGTATATCGATACTGAGGGAGATAAGTTCCCCCTGGGGATTCTCAAAGATTCCGTTTATCAAGAAACACAGGTGCCATTGAAGCAAGGCGACACCGTCGTCTTTTACACCGATGGCGTGGTGGAGGCGATTAATGACCAGGGAGAACTATACGGATTTGACAGGCTTATGACCTCCATCGCTGAAAGGAGGGACTTAGAGGCTTATGGAATGTTGGAGAAGTTGATAGATGATGTGTCGCGTTATGTGGGTGACGTGGAACAACACGACGATTTGACGGTCGTGGTGGTGAAGGCGGATTGACGGTACTGAATAGTTCAAATTGGGGAGGAAGGAGGTAACAGGATGAAAAAGAAAGGGATAATGGTATGGTTCTTGATTTGTTTTTTTTCGCATATGGGCATAACCAGCCCGTCCTATGCCGATAATGCAGAGATCTTGCCAAAAGGCGTATCGCGAGTGGACCTTACGAACAACTTCTATTTTCCCATTGACGAGAGATATGATGAGAAAGGCAATACCGAGGATGCGGCAGCAGATTTGAATATAGACCTGACTGCGCTAGCGCCTGATCTTGGGCTTCCACCTGGGTTTTTGGGTATGAGTGTAGTTTCCTTCAACTACAAGATCACGTACCAGAAACTTTTGATCCAACATGGGGTAACCGACAAGTTATCAGCAGGGGTACTGATCCCTTACTATTGGCAGAGGAATGAAGTCGAGGTGGGAATTGATAGCACAGGTGCTGTTGCGCCGTTGACTGTAGAGGGAGCTCAGGACTTGCTCGTCCAGAATTTTGGATACAAACGAGTTGAAACCTGGTCTGACAGTGGGCTAGGAGATATAGAGGCAGGGGGCAGATATCAGTATTTTAAAACAGACGATTGGCGACTTGCGTTTACAGGGGGTGTGAGGCTTCCCACGGGTGAGACGGATGATCCTGACAATGCTGTAGATCTTGCCTTTGGCGATGGTGCCTACGCCTTACTATTCCAGTTTAATCATGACTATATCGGGATAGAGGATGTCGTGCTGAATGCCACCTTCAGATACGACCTCGTGCTCCCTGACAAAGAAACAGTAAGGGTTCCGAACGTTAAAGATCAACTCACTGACAAGAAAGAGGAGTTGGACAGAGACCTTGGGGATATGATTGAATTAGAGGCATCGGGGACTTATGAGTTTTCAGAGGGATTCAGCTTTTCTGTGCTCTATCAATATGCCTACAAGTTGAAAGACGACGTTTCAGGGACCAGGGGATATGCGTACGAATCTCTTGAGACCGACTCAGATCAGAGATCTCAGCTCTATAAAGTCGGTCTGTCCTATTCCACCATTCCACTGTTTAAGGCCAAGAGGTTCCCAGTACCCATGATAGCCTCTATCTCATACAGAAACAGGTTTGCCGGATCCGGTAATGTTCTGAAGTCAGAATATATCTCTTTTGCATTATCTGTTTACTTTTGAGGAGTAAATTGGAGACGATGCAGAGTATCATGAGACCCGACTCCAGCCGGTGCCCGGACACAAGTCTGTTGTGTAGAGAGATAGCATAGTGGAAGTCATGAACGAGCAGGGAGTGATCTTTGGGTTCGAGAGACTTTTGGGAGTGGTTCAAGGGTCACAGTCCACGACCGCCGACTCGCTGCTGAAAGAGATAATAGACAGGGTGAACGGGTTTGCGGGTGGAGCACCCCAACACGACGATCTGACCGTCATTGTACTGAGTGTTTCTGAGTAGGATACATAGACGAGTTGCATTTTTTGGCAAAGGGTAATAAGATGCCTCAGCATTTACGTTAAGCATGTTGTTAACCAGGACAAGCCAAAACAAAAACACAAACCTTAGTGACAATTCAGTAGGTTTCACCCAGCCTCATATAACAAGAGGCCTTTGAACAAGATCGGTAAAGAAGAAATGGCCAGTATGCCCAAAAAGCCAACGGTTGAGGTCAGCCTGCCCAATGAGCTTGGCTATGAGCGCATTGCTATGGAATGTTCTGCTTCCTTTGCGAGAATCGTTGGCTTGGCACAGGATCGCATAGAAGACCTGAAAACTGCTGTATCAGAGGCCTGCCTAAATGCCATAGAGCACGGCAACAAAGGACGCCCGGAGGCCCGAGTAGTCGTTATGTTCAATGTGAATGGTGATACCTTTTGCGTTTCCGTGAAGGATGAAGGAAGTGGCATTCCAGAGCTTCCTCGGGACCCTGATATAGAAAAAAGGGTGGAAGAACTCGAACCTCCCAGAGGACTTGGCATATACCTGATCAAACACCTTGTAGATAAAGTGGAATTCAACAAAATGAGTGGGGGCGGCCATGTGGTGAAAATGGCTATAAGACTGACTCGCTAACAAAAGCACATAAGGAACGGATTGAATATGGAACAAGAAAACGAGATCCGGCTGGAGAAACGGGGCGACGTCACACTTATGGACATAAAGGGGGATGTCACAGCCTTTTCTGAACCATTCCTCAAGGAAGCTTACAAGAATGCAAATGATCAGGGAACTAGCAAGATCCTATTAAAATTCGACGAGAAAGCTTACATTAACAGTGGTGGCATTGCTGTACTCATTCAGCTCCTTGCCAAAACAAAGAGAAATAATCAGCAGATCGGGATCACAGGCCTTTCTGAACATTTTAAGAAGATCTTTAACATGGTTGGCATTACCAAGTTTGCCCAGATTTCCAAAAACGTTGAGGAAGCTCTAGAAAATCTGTCTGGACCGGCATGACGAGGCATTCTTATATGAATCGATCGTGATTGCACTGCCTGAGCTGAGTAAACCTACCGCCGTTCTGAAACATCGCCACAGTTATTGATGCCTCGCCAAGAGTGATTGGAGGTGACCCCTATGGACTTCCGCCCGTGCTATCTTTTCCAGGATATGACCGATAAGCGTGTGAACCAAATCATTTCTATGACCAAAGAATCCCGTGTGGAGACAGGCCAGCGGATCTTTACAGAAGGGGAAGAGGCTACTGCGCTGCACATTCTAAAGGAAGGTGCTGTGGAACTCGTGACCAAGATTGAAGACAGTTTTGAGATGCCCATCGCCATTTTGCGCAACCCTGGAGATTGCTTTGGTACGACTGCCTTGGTCCCTCCGTATTTGTACAGCCTTTCTGCCCGATGCGTGGCAGAGGGCACTGTGCTCATATTAGAGAGGTCTGAGTTCCAACGTATCATAGAGGAAGATCATGAAGTCGGGTGCACCATCATGACAAACTTGGCACGGCACTATCTTGAAAGACTCAAAGAAACCAGACAAGAATCAAAAATACACTTCAAGATGCTTTTTAGATCGATGCATGCTTAAGAGACACAAAACTGAAGCGGTCATAACCTAGAGCAGGTAAGAATGAATCTGAGAGATGAAGTAGAACAGCTCAGAGAATCATTGAAGCGATCGGAGCATATTCAGGTTGAACTGGACCGACGGGTCTTTCATCTCAAAACGCTCTATGACGTAAGTCAAGACATATTCGGCACCGTAGACTTTGAAATGATCCTGAGAAACTTTTTGTTGATGACCATGGGCAACTTTGGCGTTATCCAAGGCTTAATCTTGACGTTGGATGCGCGATCTGGAGAAACAACGCATTTTGTTCCAATGGGATTCCACGACCACGATCCTGCCTCTCTGCAAAACAAGGCACGGAAAGTCTTGCTGGAAGGGGACCTTGTGGGGGCAACGGAAAATGCTGCAATTCTCACAAACCCTCGCTTTTTGCCTCAGGACGTGGTTTGCTCCCTCTCCTTTGCAGTGGGACCCGATTGCTCAGGGCTACTAGGTCTGGGATCCAAACTGACCGGGGACCCGTACAGCGAAGACGATAAGGAGCTTCTTGGCACGCTTGTTAACAACCTTGTAGTTGCCTTAAAAAACGCCATATCTTTTGAGGACATCAAGCGCCTTAACCAGGACCTACAGGAGAAAAACATCCAACTCGAAAAAACCCTCAATGAGCTCCAGGCAGCATTGAGAAAAGTGGAAATTCTGGAAGGCATTAAGGCGAACTTGTGCAAGTTCGTGCCCACCACCGTCACCAGACTCATTGAAAAATCTCCAACCGCTTCTCTTCCTGAGTCCAAGAAACAGGATGTTTCAGTCCTCTTTGTTGATATTGAGGGTTACACTGCTATGAGCGAGAGGCTCGGAAGCAGCGAACTTAACGATATCATAGAAAAATATTTTTCCGTATTTATGGATGCCATTTATGCGAACAACGGAGACGTTAATGAGACAGCCGGGGACGGCCTCATGGTCCTTTTTCTCAGTGAAGATGAGCAAACAAACGCGCTGGATGCTGCCCATGCGGCCCTTACGATCCGTGAGAAGGTGGCCCTTGTAAACCAGGAGGCAAACGGCTTTTCCGAATCCCTCGTTATCAACATGGGAATAAATTCAGGACGGGCCCTCCTTGGAGCGGCAAAGTTCGAAAGCCTTACGGGATGTAGGTGCACCTATACGGCTCGTGGCATGGTCACCAATCTGGCGGCAAGGATTGGCGCCCTTGCATCCGATGGGGCCATCCTTGTTTCCAAATCCACGGCGGATAGGGTGAAGGAACATTTCTCCCTTAGCTGTATGGGCAAATTCAGTCTAAAGAATGTGTCAGAGAAGGTAGAGGTTTTTGAAGTGAGGGGGTCACTATGAAGGCAAGAAAGGACCGAAGAAAATGGCCTAGAGAGGAATCTCCGACATATGAGATTGGGGTGGTTTACCCGCAATATGATGAAGAGGCAAAAGAGATTGCACCTGAAGATAGACCCGACACTTTGTTAGTTCACATAATCAACAGGAGTGCAGGTGGTCTTTTCCTGGAATCACCTGTGAGATTCAAGGTTGGTTCTTGGCTAGATATACGGATACGGCTCCCCTTCGAAAAAGCATGGATGGCCCTTAAAGGAAAAGTCGCACGGGCAGATGAGAGTCCGGATACGCAGAATTATTATCTTATAAACGTCGAATTTCAGCCGGAAACACTCCGTAAGGAACTCCCAACACTTGGCGAGGCAGTAGGAGAGAAAAGGATGTATCCCTCCGATGTGGAATTCTTTACGGACACCCAACTCTTTGATGCCATCTCTGATGACGCTAAATGCCCTTTGTTGAACAGAATGACCCCAAGCCATTTTAAGACAGGCGAAAGAGTAATTAGGCAAGGAGATGAGGGGGACACTCTCTATATTGTTCAGAAAGGTTCATGTGTCGCCCATGTGGAAAAAGAGGGAAGAGAACATCCTATTACCCGTCTTCGAACTGGAGATATTATGGGAGAGATAGCCCTTCTAACAGGCGAGCCGCGAACTGCCCATGTGGACGCTGAAACCGATGTGAAGTTATGGAGTATAAGCCGCGCACAATTTGACGCACTATGTAAGGAACACCCAGATCTAAGAAATTTTTTGACAGAGCTGGTTACCAATCGATTTTCCACTGAAAGACTCACGTCAGAAAGAACTGTTGGAAAATATGTTGTAAATGAAATTATTGGCCACGGGGGCTGGAGCATTGTTTACAGGGGCACTCATTCAAACCTGAACATGCCGGTTGCGATCAAGATGCTCAAGCACGACATGGCAATGGATCCTGATTTCTCAGAGAAGTTTCGTTATGAAGCCAAGACCATTGCCCACCTGAACCACGAGAATATTATTAAGGTATACGATATCGAAGAACTTTACAGGACCATCTTTATTATCACAGAGTATCTTGAAGGCGTGCCGCTTGATTCTATCTTGGGAAAAATGCCAAGACTGCCCTTGGCCAAGGTGCTGGATATTCTACTACAAGTTTGTGCTGGTTTGGAATATGCCCACAAGCAAGGCATTGTTCATCAGGACATCAAACCTGCAAACATTTTCATTCAGTGGAATAATCGAGTGAAAATCCTTGACTTTGGATTGGCATGCCCTCCAGGAACCATTGAGTGCAGTATGCCTGGGACCGCCTTTTATATGTCCCCAGAGCAGGTAGAAGGTGAGCGCATAGACGAACGTACCGACGTTTATTCCCTTGGACTCACAGCTTTCGAGTTGATTACCGGCCAGAGACCCTTTCCCGAAGATGACCTTATGAGAGTTATGGACTTGCATGTCAATGAGGATGTCCAAGATCCACGCTCATTGATTCCAGATTTGCCTGATGAGATGTGCAATTTCATCAAACACGCCACCCAGAGAAACCCGGCTGCAAGGTACAACAGCATCTCTGAAGTCATTAACGACCTTGAGCTGCTGGCAAAAAAGATGGGCATAGAGCTTCAGCCACAACTAAAGGAACAACGAAAAATGATCAGCCTATTCCTATTCTATCAGGACCAACATGAATTGGCGTTAAAACGCTTGGTAGAAGACTTTAGCCGCGAACTCAACCTGATTGGGGCTGAGGTACGGGCAGCAGAGTTTAAGGATGTATAAGTGACACATTGATGTGATCAAGGTCTGTCTGTTTGGAAAAAAGGCCTGATCTTCTCATGGCCGATTATGCCCTCACGCAGGATCTTCGAGGGCGTCACGGTCACATCCACCACAGTGGACACTTCTCCACCCCCAAGTCTTCCAGCGTCCAGCACCAGATCGACCTGGTCCATGATCTTGCGGTCAAGACCGCCTACTGCGCTGCAACCACCTTTTCCAGAAAGATTAGCACTCGTCCCTGTAATGGGGCTTCCCACAGCCTTTACCAGGGCAGAAGCCACTGGATGGGCGGCAAGCCGTATACCGATTTTGCCGGTATAACCTGTAAGATTGTACGGGAGGACAGGTGCAGCCTGAAAAACCAGGGTGATGTGCCCTGGCCAAAAGGCTTGAATGAGCCGTGTTGCAGTCTCAGGGACACGCTCTACCAGAGGAGGGAGGTCAGCCAAGCAACCAATGAGGATAAGAATGGGTTTTTGTGGGTTACGCTCCTTAACCTGAAAGACCCTGTCCACACTGCCGCTGTCAAGGGCTGGAACTCCGAGGCCGTAAAAGGTACTGGTGGGGAAGACCACCAGACCGCCCTTCTTGATCAATGCGGAAGCCCTGCCAATAGTTTCTTGGTTAGGAAATTGCGGGTCCACGGAAAGGATTTCACAGCCTTTTGTCGGCATGGTGTCCAAGACAGCCTGGCCTAAATCTTACTGTGTATTGCTTCGGCCTTTTGAGCAACCTCACTTGCCAGCTTCTGCTTGAATTTTTCCAGCCTAGCTTCCATCTCTGAGTCACTGGTTGCTAAGATCTGCGCGGCCAGTATGGCAGCATTCTTTGCCCCGGCAGCCCCTATGGCCATGGTGGCCACCGGAACGCCGGCAGGCATCTGTACTGTGGCAAGAAGGGCATCCAACCCTTTCAAAGAAGAGGAGTCGAGTGGAACGCCGACTACAGGCAGGGTGGTAAGAGCTGCAATGGATCCGGCAAGGTGGGCGGCTGCCCCCGCCCCTGCAATGATCACCTTCAGTCCCCTGGACCGCGCCGATCGGGCATATTCGGCCGTGTCTTCAGGACTCCGGTGGGCAGAACAAACGGTTGCATCAAAAGGTATGTTTAGCTGTTTCAGAACGGAAGCGGCCTTTTCCATAACTCCCCAGTCTGAATCACTGCCCATAACAAGGCCCACGACAGGACGCTTGCTCTGATCATCTGTCTGTTTCATAATCGACCCCAATACTTATCTATGTGGCATTGATCTGCCTGGTTGCCGGTCACCAACCATATACGGCTTGGCGGTTAAGCACATAGCGAGACCTTTCGAGAACCTCGGAAAGCGACAATTATGAGGTTTTCGGGGTACCCATCTGGGCGAAGCGAGCGGCCCACCATAGTGGGCAAATCGCAAGCTGTTTGACCCGCCGGAGGCCAAGTGCCGAAGGCGGAGAGTTCTTGCGATTTAGTGAGCAAGTCCGTAGATGGGTCAAAAAC
>CAZCWQ010000059.1:0-6571 GCA_964502365.1 uncultured Desulfobacterales bacterium
TTGGAACCCCATATGTTGTATACGACTTGCCTGTCGTAAGAATAAAGACCTCTGCAATCAGGGGTAACTATCGTGATCCAAATTTTGTCAAGGTAGCTAAAAGCTATTTTCGAAAACCACCGTTTCCCAATCCCCTGATTGACCGGCGTGCTCCCCGCAAGCCCCGCCCGGAAGGGCGGGGAGGCTTCACTTCTTCTTCAATGTGCTGTAGAAATCTGTCAGAAATTCGGATAGTCGTTCGATTGAGTTGTTCGGCAAGAAATCTTCACTCTTGGCTACCTAAACACACGTACAACATATTATTGTAGGCTCCTATTCCCCATCTAACTTCTCTCCGATGTGAGACACATTGAGTCAACACTTGGCACAACTCTTCAAAAAGCCTGCATTTTTGTTAAAAAAGCTGAATTCATAAGTTCTTTGTTTTTCGGCCAGCCTAGTAGCATTCTGGCACAAAAATTGAAGTTTCCAAGTGTTCAGTGTAACGTTTTTGGTCGGTTGCTTAGTCACATATATGGAGCCTGGCGTGGGTTCCCACATTACTCTGGTTGAGGAGTTTTTACTTTTGTAATTTGAAAAAAAGGAGCTGAGCACATGTTTTTCTTATTTCGATATAACAAGGATGGAATACCATATGGTCTGATAAAGTTTCATGATTCATTTATTAAGGACACTGTAAGATATTTTGAAAAAGGCAGGCAAGTACGTAGACGAACGAGAGAAGCGCGCAAGGCTATCAACAAAGCCCTCAAAGTCGCTAAAAAGAACAAAAGGAAACCTGGAGTAATGATTGGTACAGCACTTAGGGTGATTAGAGGATTCTGTGACGAAATCGAATACACACGTAAGGCGCTTAGAGCAACCTACGAGAACATGGAAGATGCTCTCAAGCAGATCGAAGAAGAGAGGATCGAAGAGCCAATTACTTTGATCGAAAGTGCGAATGAGCTTTTTGAAAAAAAGGATTTCGAAAAGGGACTGGAGCTACTCCAAGAGTCAAGAGAAAAGCTCAAGAAAAAGATACTCCTAAAAACCCGAACTGCGCTTTTTTGCGGGATTTCTAGTGAGGTTAAGGATCTGAAGCGCGAAATTGAGGAACTAAAACAAAACAACCTTCTAAGTGGCCGGACGCAACACTCATAAAATGCAGTAGCTAAGATTTGATCTGAGCTAGCCAGGATCTGCTGAGAAAACTTAACCCTTCAAATGACAGCCCATTATGCACATTTACTGCCTTCCATACTCAGTGTTGAATATCTCAACTTGACTCGCCTTCTGCTTACATTTTTGCAACACAGAATTCCCAAGTACCAGGTTGTCATCCCGCTTTTGACAGATATTCAGCAATGGCTCGTCGCTTAGTGGTTCATTCTAAACTGACTGATACTTAAGAAAACACGACTTTCTTGGCTGGCTGACTCCGTTGTAGTGGCCCTGCCTTTTGCTTTCAACCTCACATGTGGTATGTGGACCGTCTCTCCCAAGAATATAGCCTTCTGCAATCACACCGCATTCCAGAAGAAATATGGATTTTACCCTCCTGCCGCCTCAGGATCAGAATCCCAAGGATAAAGATTTCTTTTGTAGATCTCTATCCTACGAATCAATTTCCCGCCACATACCTGCCATAGATTACTACTATTGAAGAGCCTTAAGATTTGCCATATCCGAATGTGAGATTGCGACTCTTAATCTCAAACAACACCTCTTGCCCAATTGTACTCCCTTCATTTCTCTAATCGCTAATATTCATTGACATTTTTCCAGTAATCCCTTATGGACTTGACCTAATTCGTATTCTTCGAGGATCATAATGAACAAATCCGATCTCATAGAGGCCCTGAAAAGGGAAGCCGGGCTCACAAGAGCAAAAGGCACAGAAATCGTTAATCTGATGTTTGACAAGATGAGCGGAGCGCTTGTAAATAGAGACAGGGTCGAAATCAGGGGCTTTTGCAGTATCTATGTCAGGGAATATAAAGGGTACACTGGTAGAAATCCTAAGGCTGGCATGCACACCCAAGTCCCACCAAAAAAGCTACCTTTTTTCAAATCCGGTAAGGAGTTAAGAGAAAGGGTTGATTATAAATAGACCAAAACCAAAAGAGGAGGAAAGCGATCATGGCAACTAAGAAGAAGACAACCAAGAAACCTGCAGCAAAGAAAAAGACGGTCAAAAAGAAAGTAGCCACAAAGAAGGCTCCAGCAAAGAAAAAGATAGTGGCCAGGAAGAAAACGACTGCGAAGAAAACCGTAGCCAAGAAACCTGCACCGAAGAAGAAAGCACCAACCAAAAAAAAGGTGACCCCGAAAAAGAAAGCCCCTGCGAAGAAGTCTGCCCTAAAGAAAAAGACCGTCGCTAGGAAAGTCTCAGCAAAAAAGATGGCCAAGAAGCCGGCCGTCAAGGCTAAAGCCGCCAAGAAGGCGGTCACAAAAAGGGCGACCGTGAAAAAAAAGGCCGCCGCCCCAACTGCCACTGACCAGGTACTAAAGATCATCAATAGGTCAAAGAAAGGCGTTGATGTTCCGACATTGATGAAGAAAACAGGGTTTGATGAGAAGAAGGTCAGGAATATCGTTTCCAAGGCTTTTAGTCTGAAAAAGATCAAGAGAACTGGACGGGGGGTGTACGTAGGGGCGTAGTCACTGACCAGCCTATTTCAGAATATTCCAAATAGGGCCATGGGCAGATCAATCCTTGGCCCTATTTCACTTCCTCTACCGTCACCTCCATTCGATCCAGGAGTCTATTATAGCGAACCTTCCCAGTTCTTCGTCCATCAGTGCTTTTGAAGATGTCAATACGGTCCAGGAACGGATTCTCCCTGAGATACAAGAGATTCCGACCACTTTTGTCCATGATTTCCACCCGATCCAGATATCTATTGCGACGGATCTCACCGGTCTTTCGTCCATCCGTGGTCCTGATTTCAGTCCTGCCGGTAATGCTGTTATCATGTAAGTACCACTCGGTTTTCCTGGACTGACCCTTGGGCCGTTTGAATTGTAAAGGTTAAAGATCTTCCCCCTGCTACTCTTAGAAACTGGACAACTAAAGAGCGTCCCCAAGTTCCTATACTTATTTTTGTTTATAGGTCCGTCACTTTATAAGGCGTTTCCTGCCAGTTAGCTCGCTCCGACCCCCATGAACTGTATCAGACCAGATCTTAGAAACTGGAGAACTACAGGGCGTCTCTAAGTTCATAAGTTCACAAAGATCAAGGCGGGAGACATTGAAAGGCACAACCATCATGTGAACAACCCCGCTGGTACTGTGGTGACTGAGCACATGGTGTTATCTCAGGTGGGCAAGTACAATCAGATCGATGAGAAAGGGCACCTGTATGAGGCTATTATCGCCTCACTCAGGGACTATCGGGAGGACAGGCACAAAGGGAAGTACGGGGAGTATCATCTTGGGTATTGCGCTCACTATGTGGGCGATCTGTCTATGCCTCTCCATAACACAGCATACAACGCCTTTAACCGGAAATACCATAAGACAATTGATGGGATCATAAACGATGATGTTCTGGAGAACCTGCAAAAGATCAAGACCTATCCTCTAACCATTGATTCAGAAGAGAGCCTAGCCAAGGAAATAGCACGTATTGCCAATCTGTCGATGAAGCTGGGATACAAAAAATTGAGGCAGACAACAGGCTCTTGACGAAAGAGGAGGCATACTCTCAGATTAGCCACAGTGCGTCGCTATTCAAAGCTATTTTGGAGTTTGTGAAAAAGGAGTTAATGACAGATTAGTGCTGGGGCAGAAACCTGAACGGGATGGTCTGCCCGTCCGATGTTCAGCCCGCGATAAAGATTTCAGATGTAGATGACAGCATTCTTGGCGTGAGTCAGATCACAAATCGATTGCAGGAAACCTTTACTCTGAGAAGCACGACAAGGACCACAACATGTAGACACAAAAAAGCGGAGCCATCTCTGACTCCGCCTCTGTTATTTACAATTTAATGTTGATTACTTCTTGAACTTCTTCCTGCCAAACACAGCCATGGCTACTAGGCCAGTGCCAAGCAGGAGCATGGTGGCGGGTTCGGGTACGGGAGCAGCAGTAAATGATATCCGTGATCCTCTGGGATCGAAAGAGGTCATAGAATACTCTTCAATCATAGCCCCACCCCCCGCATTCACTGAAACCATTGCATACCATTCGCTGCTGGAGAATGGTGCGGGTCTAGGGTTTACGGAATCGCCCCAAAATGCTGTAGGCATGAAAGCTTGAACCTCTACTTCAACGTTTTTAAAGTCTATAACCATAAACGTATATGTGTAAAGCCAGTCTTCCCACCCGGTCGACGCAAAAGCGTTACCGAGTTCCACTCCATCAACCCCGTCCGTAATAGTTCTGCTTGGGCCAGTTAAGGTCATCGAAGATGGTATGACGGAATAATAGTGTGCAATAATACGGTCTGATTGCACGGATTCGGCGTCAGGTGGCGCTGCATCGTCAATTGTAAAACTAATAGATAGTGTCGGGTCACCCCCGAACCCCAATGGGTCAAAAAAATTCACGTCCAAGGGTGTGACGAAGCTGAACTCGATGAGTGTTGCTGTGGCTGATGTGCTCAAAAACAGCAGTGCAACCAAGAAGAAAACTAAGCTGACTAAAACCCGTTTCATTATTCTCTCTCCTTTGGTTTGGAAGTTAATGGGTCTCAGCAAAGGTGCTGGAAAGGAAACAAAACCCCTTCAGGAGCCGCGTAAAAAGATTTTGAGCGGCTTCTTCATTTGAACTGCTCTTGTGAAAAAGGTTAAAGAAGGGATTAGAAGAGGTTGATTGTCCCCCATGAACAATACAGCAGTTTAGCCTACATACTATCCAATGTGAAAAGTCAATAATAATCTTTATAAAAGCCAGGGGTTAGCTCTTAATGCTCTTACCTTACCCGATTTGGCGATCAGAAAGGCGGATGCCTCTGGACATTGAGGGGAGGCAGGAAGTGCACAAGATGTGGTGGGCGACTCATGAGAGGCTGGAACACAAGTATCTTGCCACTGTACGTAACAAAATGACGATTGACACTTGATGGTTCAAGGGTCAGTATCTGCTTGGTTTTTCTAGCAAATTAAAGAAAGGAGGCAGACATGACCCTTGATAGCCAACCCTGGCAAAACTACAGATTACTTGAACCATGTGAGTGTGTTGATCTTTGTGATCTCGGTGAAGTTCCCCCATTCTATAACCCCATTGAGCCCCAGATTCAACCTCAACCTTGCCCTATCCAGAGGCCGGATGTTCACACGGCATACAAGGAATGCCGCCAGCGAGCGCTTGAGCGTTTACTGGACAAGCTTAATGGCAAGCAGCTTGTGGGCAGGGACTATGCTGAGTGGTATTTGCGTGAGACTTGGGGACGCCCTACAGTTTTCCAGTTTCGGCAAAAGACACATCCATGAAATATTGACATTCTCCTCTGTTCAATAATCGCCCTTCTGCATCCTAACTCCGGCCTTACTTTTGCGGGTCCATTTCAAAGATTTGTCATTTTTCGGCTGCCGCGGAGCATGGGGCCTGAGGCGGCTTTTACGGATCATGGCCTTGCGCTTTGCATCGCCATATTTTCCGAACCTACCACCCATGGAAATGCTACCAGTTCCGTGTTGAGAGTTCTGATGGAATATCCCTCCTGGGACTCCTGCACTTTGTCCTCCATCGGCTGGGGTTGGGTGAGAATTGAATGCTGAATTGTTTTGGGAACTTACATTGATTGTTTATCATAAACGAGAGCCAAAGTAAAGCCTGACGCACAACAGATAGTTTTCGCATGGTTTTCCCATAACACAGAACCGTGACAGATGCGGTCACACATTTGGCGCAAAAACTAAGAATCTTCCCTTGACCTTTCAAAAAGTCTTGTTCTATTAACTATTGACGCGAAGGCTTTTATTAACCCCGCTGTTCACCTACACTACAAGGAGGAGAGGACGATGACAAAGGCAGAACTGATTGGACAGATGGCAAAGGATGCGAAAATCTCAAAGGCTGCGGCCGGAAAGGCCCTGGACTCGTTTACAGACGGTGTAAAGAAGACTCTGAAAAAGAAGGACGGTAAAGTGACCCTGGTTGGCTTTGGTACCTTTTCCAAAGTCCGCCGCAAGGCTCGAACGGGCCGAAATCCCCAAACAGGCAAGACAATCAAGATTAAGGCCCGCAATGCCGTGAAGTTCACACCCGGCAAGGCCTTAAAAGACGCTGTTTAGAAGCTTCCATACATCATCATTCACCGTCTGCTTTGCTTGGCGGAAAAATTTTCAGTGCTAACCATTGGTCCCGGTGGATGCTGGCATCCGCACCGCGGGACTGTTCCCTTCGATCAAGGAAATACAAGAACACCACACACAAGGCAAAATTGGCGGTGTGCTTGAATTCGAAGAGCATTGTTCCACTGGCGTCAAGGGCACACCCCCCAATTTAGGCGTAGTATTATCGAATAATACCACTGTCAGGGGAGACGCTTCGCTCTAACCCCGTTCGCAACTTTCCGGCACTCAATAGCTGTTAAAGAAGGTGATCTCCTCAAGGGACTTCTTGTTGGGCGATGGTTTC
>CAZCWQ010000059.1:6671-15602 GCA_964502365.1 uncultured Desulfobacterales bacterium
ATAGCTGTTAAAGAAGGTGATCTCCTCAAGGGACTTCTTGTTGGGCGATGGTTTCTGCTTTGAATATCCGGCTGCAACCATTGCTATGAGCGTATAGGGTTCGGGGACATTCAGGAGTTTTCTTACGGACTCTGCGTAAGGTTTTTTGTGACCTGCCACCCAGCAACTGCCAATCCCGTGCGCTGTGCAAGCCAACAAAATGTTCTCCGTGGCAGCTGCCCCGTCTTCCAGAAAGTACTTTGTTGTGGAATCGGCAAACACGGCAAAGCACACTGGAGAATCCTTAATGAATTTCCCGTAATTAGTCAGCTCACTGATCTGCTTCCTCAGGTCCGCATCAGTCACCGCCCCAAAGATCCACGGCTGGACGTTGTTGGCAGTGGGCGCCAGTCTGGCACAATCCAGGATGTCCCTCACAATTTCTTCCGGAACAGGGTCGGACTCAAACTTTCTGATGCTCCGTCTTCTTTTAATTACTTTAGTCACCTCGTTCATGAAATCCCTCCTGATATCAAAACACGTTGGATACTCTCTTGCTGTGTTGTTTATGCAAGATTGGGGGAAACCACTGAAAAAGGCGGGTTCGGACTTCAAGAGACATGCTTGTACATCATAAGGGCATCCTGGCCTTTTGGGTAAAAATTCTTCTTGAGGTCAAACGGGGTAAATCCATGTTTCTTGAAAAGCTTCTGGCTGCGCAAATTATCTGTTGCTGTGTGCAAAAGCAGTGTCTCAGCCATTAGGCCCCTGGCCTCCCTCGGGACCTCCTTCATGAGAAGATCACCGATACCGAGTCCCCACTTCTCAGGTTCTACCGCAATGGCGAGGAGTTCGGATACTTGTTCGACGTACCACTGGTCTTCAGGTTTCTTGAGCATAGCGAATCCTACAGGACGCTCGTCCATGAGAGCCAAGCGGGTTAAAGTGATCCCTGATACAAACCACTCCGTCAATATTCTTTCATACGGACCATACTGCTCAAAAACTCTTTTGCTTAGATTTCGGATAAAATCTGCATCTTCAGCCTTAGCTGATCGCACTGTCACTTTGTCCCAGACATCATTGGTTTTCCGGGCTATAATACACCCAATAACATAATCGGCAAAGTCCCGCCAAACAAATGATATCGTGATCAGGGCCTTTGCCAGACTGTTGAATCAATGTCGAATTGCCTCACAGGAACTCCAGATCTCGGCGATAGCCATGGAGTCTCGCCCTGATATCCTCTACCGCTGTAAGGCGGGCTGAGAGATCCGAGACGGTTTGAGATACTTCAACCTCGCTTTGTTTCTTTAGTGCCACGGCTCTATTCAACGCATCCCTGATGGCCTCCAGGGTCGAATCGATCTTCTCGTTGAGGCTTTTTTGAAAACTTCTCGTGGTCTCCTCTGTACGCCGGATAAGGTCATAGCGAACCCGTCCGCAATGCCTTTCAAAGATCTCCTGAGCCATGGCACGCATGCGTTTTAGTATCACACCCTTGGTGACAAAGGTGGGCAGAGCAAAACGGATACCCAACTGAATCAGGGCTGTGGCATCGGGATCATCCCGCAGAAAGAAATAGAAGTCGCTCTTGCCTGTCAGTTTTTCTACTGTGGTGAATGGCTTTAATTCCACTTGGAAAATGTCCGATGCAAGTCGCACGATGCTCTCTATCGTCTGATTCGTACGCCGCGCCAAGTCGAGATAGATCCTTTCCAGCATGGTTGCTATCTTCTCCGACTCTTGATTTCTGAAGTTCGAAAAGACCGCTATGATCCTTCCATAGACGAATTCCTCCATTTCTCTCTCAAGCTCTCGGCTGCCGAGGCTCCTTGCCACCTTTGTTTCAAACTCCTGTTCTACCTCTCGGACCAGGTTAGGAATCTCCGCCTTTTTCAGTTGTTCAAGGTCACTGTCGAGTCCTTCAAAGAGTTTCTTGATCTGGCCCTCCAGGATAAAGGTCTTCTGGTCCCGTTCACCTTCAGTCGTTCTCGCGTGTTCTTCAAACTCCCCTATTTTCCCTCTTAATGCGTCGAGCGAGAGTTTGGCAGCTTCTTGTTCCAGCTTGTACGCCATCGACTCGTCGGCCACGTGCCTCAGCAGTGCCGAAATGATCGCATCAAGGAATACTCTCCCCTTCTCGTGATGTAGGAATCGTGTCAGATGGTCTTCAAAAACCGGGAGCCGCGAGAGTTCAAGTTTTTCGGAGTCGTTGTTGAGCTTGCCTTCCAAGGCCCGCTTGGCCGATATTGGCCAGAGTTCAACCGATCGAGCCAAGTCTCGGCAAAGGATATCAGCGGTAAAGGCTGCCGCTTCGTTCAGGTCTTTTTCATCCACCGTATCGGTCTTGTTCAACACAAAGAAAAGTTTGTCCACATAAGCTCGGACATCCTTCAAGAACCGGTGTTCCGAGTGGCCCAATGGAGGGTCGGCTGTTACCACAAAAATCCCGGCATCTACGTAAGGGAGGTAGGCATAGGCGACGTCGGTATTATGTTGAAAAATCGATCCCACTCCCGGGGTGTCAATGATGCGAACGCCTTCTTTCAGGAGGTCATTCGGGTAGAAGGCCTCCACATATTTGACACCTCTTTTGTTTTGCGGGTTGCCCTTTTCGGTGACAAAACCGCTGATATCCGAAAGTGGAATCTCCTCCTTTCTTTGGTCAAGATAGTGGACAACACCCTGTGCCTTCTCGCCAAACCGCAGTATGGTGACAACGGAGGTCAATGGGACAATGGCCGTGGGCACAATTTCATCGCCCAACAGCGCGTTGATAAAAGTTGACTTGCCTCTCTTGAATTGGCCCATAATGACCATATTGAACTCTTGATTCAGAATCTTTTCCTTGAGTTCCCCGAGCCTTTTCAGGCCGCCTTTCATGCTGTGTGTGGACAGTCCTTCGACGACCTCCAACAGGCCGTCTCTTATCGAAGCATAGGCAGCACCCACAGTTGACACCTCCTCAAAATAAAAAAAACCTCTATCTGGTGCGTTATTCTCCAGATAGAGGTCATCAGACCAGGGGCCTTGAAAACCCCACCCTGGACGGTTGTGGCTGACCTCATAGCCCTTGAATGTCAAAGCGTGTATATACGATGTCCGGTTGGCTGTCAAGAACAGCCTGTCCATGGCAATGGAGAGGAGCAGATTGCCGTTGAAATGTCTAAATCCCTAACATCAAGAACCAGACCCTTTTTGTGACAATCAACAAATAAATCCAAGCTGCTTAGAATGCTATGCTACAGGTCACGCCGCCGTAGAAGAAGTTGTCGTCATCGCCGTTTTGGCTTCGTGCCTTCATGTCGTTTTTCGCATCTGTGGTAACCGGTAGGGCATAGGACAATGAAGGCGTAATGGTCAAATACTTACTTATGGATATAGGCAGGCTGGCAGAAATGACCCCATCGTGGAAGTTGTCAAACTTGTCGCCCGTAGCCACGAGCTGATCGTTGTACTCCGGATATCCATCTTCGTCATCGCTGCTCAGATAGCTAATCGAACCACCAAGTTCCAGCGAGACCTTCTCCGTCAACTCAAAGGCATGGGATATGCCGAGCAGAAAATATGTTTGGGGATAACTGGATATGTCCCGGTAAATAGTCAACGTGGGTGTAAGCAACACGTCGAGTCCGAGGCTGAGGTATAATTCGTTCGTGTCGTCGGCACCCTCCAAGCCGTAGTAGATCCAGCCGCCTTCGGCGCTTACCATCCCGAACTCCCTTCCATATGACAGGGTGAAATCTGTCTCATTCCAATTCTCTTTAATGTCATCGTCGGTGGTCGTGTAGGGATCGGTATCCAGATTGCCCCACAGGTTGGCGGCAAAACCCTTGTAGCTTGCGGTCATGGACGGCTGAATCACTAGGCTGTCCTTGCTCAATTCCTGGCCGCGCCAAATGTAAGCGCTCAGGAAGGCAACAGATAGATCCGCCGAAGGTGTCTCTTCCTCAGCAAATGCCGGTAGCATGTAAGATGTCGTCAGTATTATCGCGGCAACAGCAATTAGAATATTCCTTCTTAGTCTTTTTCCCTTCATTTTTTGCTTACTCTCCTTTCCATTTAGATAAACTCCTTCGTAATAAACGCGCCACTGCTTGTCTCTAAGAGCCGTACTTTGCGCGGGGAACCAAACCCAGACCATGAACACTGATGTGCCCTTTGACCGGCGTGCTCGAGGGAAATAAATGAAGCAATCCCGCAAGCAACCGGATGGCTGTTTTGTCTCAGATTTCATGTAGCTGGCTGGCTTGCAGGCCGCACAAGTTCCGCTAGAGGTTCTTCGTTTGCACGGACATTTCCTTTTGATACACCCGGCGCCCACATGGGGCTGGCAATCTGAAAGTCAGGATATGCGCTGGCACGGTGTTCTCCATAATCCAGGCCTTCCAATTCCTCTTCCAGGCTAACGCGAAGGCCCACGGTCTTTTCGATCAGCTTGAATATGACCAACCCGGTTCCAAAGGCCCAGACAAAACAGGTGCCCATACCCAAGAGCTGCACCCCAATGATTTTGAGCGATGTGCCACCGATATTGAAGATACCGGCCGCCAGCGTTCCCCAGGCCCCACACACACCGTGTACCGAGATGGCCCCTACCGGATCGTCCACCTTGATCCGGTCAAAAAAGACTACGGAAAGGACCACCAGAACGCCAGCCACGGCACCGATGATGATGGCGCTAAAGGGGGTGACGCTGGCGCAGGGGGCCGTAATGCCTACCAGACCTGCCAGGGCACCGTTGAGGCTCATGCCCACATCAGGTTTCCTGAATTTGATCCAGGCCGTGATCATGGCCAGGATGGCCCCAGCAGCGGCTGCCAGATTGGTGTTGACAAAGATCATGGCGATGTCCTTGTTGGCAGCGGTCGTGGAACCGGGGTTGAATCCGAACCAGCCAAGCCACAGGATGAAAACCCCCAAGGCGGCCAAGGGAAGATTGTGACCAGGAATCGGTTTCACCTTTCCGTCCTTGGCGTACTTGCCGATCCGGGGCCCCAGGACAATAGCGCCGGCCAGCGCGATCCAGCCACCCTGCGAATGAACCACCGTAGAGCCCGCAAAATCGATGAAACCCAGCTGCTCCAGCCAGCCATCGCCGTGGAAAAGACTGCCCCAGGCCCAACTCCCAAAGATCGGATAGATAAAAGCGCTTACCAGGGCGCTGTAGAGCAGATAGCCGGCAAACTTGGTCCGCTCGGCCATGGCCCCGGACACAATGGTAGCTGCTGTAGCGGCAAAGACGACCTGAAACATCCAGAAGGCCAGGACCCATGGATCTTTTCCCGGCGAGAAGTCGCTCAGGAAAAACCCGGTGGTGCCAAACCAGCCCGTTGTCGTGGCCCCGAACATGAGCCCAAAGCCGATCGCCCAATAGGCGATGGAGCCCATGGCAAAATCCATGAGGTTTTTCATCAGGATGTTTACTGCGTTTTTTGCCCTGGTAAACCCCGTTTCCACCATGGCGAATCCGGCCTGCATGAAAAACACCAGGGCAGCGGCGATAAGGGTCCACAAATAGTCGGCATGGGACTGCACCGTTGCGATAGCTGCTGCGTTGCCGGCAATGGTCGGGACGTCTTCAGCGCCCCATGCAATGGCAGGGATTGAAAGCAGAGCCCCCGCTACGAAAAAGATCGGTCTTTTTAATCGCCCTTTCATCGTCTTTCCTCCTTCATCTTTCAATGTCTTGTCTGTCAGATGATTGGTCGTGCCATTTGCCAGGATCTCAAAGCGCTTCCTGTCCTTGTTCTCCTGTCCGGATGCGGCAGGCTGTTTCCACCGGCTGGACGAAGATCTTGCCGTCGCCAATTTTTCCGGTTTTGGCATGGGTTAAGATCGCCTCAACCACCTTGTCCGCCATGCCCGCTTCAACCACGATTTCCACCTTGACTTTTGGGACGAAATCCACAGTGTATTCAGCACCACGATAGATCTCTGAATGCCCCTTCTGTCGCCCATATCCTTTGACCTCACTTACGGTCATGCCCTGAACGCCCAGTTCTGCAAGACCCTCTTTTAGATCTTCTACTTTGAATGGCTTAATGATTGCCTCAACCTTTTTCATTGTTATTCTCCTTTACCGTTCTTCATCAGTTATGCGAGGCTATTTATCAATAGGTGTGCCAAGACCAGAGTTCCGCAGATCTACCTTTTTAAGACTTTGACTTTAAATGAAATGGGACAACTTGCTACTGGTTCCAGTGGCGAAACAGCGTTTTAGAGACACAACAATTTTGTATTAACATGACTCTGTCGCTACAACTTTGTCGTGCTAGGAATATGTAGGGCAGTTTTTCGACCGGAAACAGCGAGGATGGTGGGGTTAAAAAGAACGGCAAGGCCTCTGGGTCACTGGTCCGTCCGCCCCCAAGCAGCGAGTCTTTGCTTGGCCTGCCATGCCGCTTGTGCTAGAAACGACTGCATGGAGACCCCAACGCCGGCACGCCGGTCTGATACCTGGCCCAATCTTGACTGAAAGGCAAAGCAAAGCCGTGTTCCGAATCCGCCGTATCTTCGATGACACCCTTTCGGGGGATGATCTCGCCATAAGCCAGGTGAAAACGATTTTCAAGGAGAGGTTTGACCTCATAACGGAAGAGGACATTCAGAACCTTGGAGACAAGCTCCTAAACCCTCTGAGATACCGCTTCAGGACGATCATCTACGTGGCCGAGGACCAGAGCGGGGATGTGAAGGGGTTCTCCATAACGGCGCACATGCCGGGCCTGAACTTCTACTTCCTTGATTTCATCTCCACCGCCCGGGACAAGACCGGACGGGGCATCGGGGGAGCCCTATATGAGCGGCTTCGGGAGGAGGCCCAACGCTTGCGAGTGGTGGGTATTTTCTTTGAGTGCGTGCCTGACACGCCCGAGCTGTGTCCCTGCCGGGACTTGCTCAAGGAAAACGCGGCCCGACTCGCCTTCTATGAGCGTTATGGCGCTCGACCGATTGTCGGCACAGCCTATGAAACACCCTTGAAGCCGGACGATTCCTGCCCCCCGCACCTTGTCTTTGACGATCTTGGGCAAAACATCAGACTCAGACGGAGTAGAGCCCGCCGCATCGTGCGTGCGATCCTTGAACGGAAGTACGGGGATAGATGCCCCCCGGGCTATATAGACCGGGTGGTGGGTTCCTTTCGGGACGACCCGGTCAACTTGCGGCCCCCCAGGTATCAGAAGAAGATGGCAAGGATGGACCCAGGAGAGGCTGAGGACTATCCCATTGCGTTGGTGGTAAGCGATCAGCATCAGATACATCACGTTCGCGAAAGGGGTTATGTCGAGGCACCTGTGAGAATTGATCGGATCCTCGCGGAGCTGGACCCTTCGAGGCTGTTTACCAGGCTGAGACCGAACCACTACGGCCTACATTACATCACCGCCGTTCATGCCACTTCCTTTGTTGCCTACCTTGGCAAGGCCTGCGCCAAAGTGGAGGCCAAACACTCCATCTACCCATACGTCTTCCCCATCAGAAACGCGTCTCGACCACCCAAAGAGCTTCCCATTCGGGCCGGTTACTATTGTATCGACACCTTCACCCCGCTCAACAAAAATGCCTACACAGCGGCCCGGCGCGCGGTTGATTGCTCCCTCACCGCTGCTGAAGCAATCCTTGAAGGTGGCTTCCAAATGGCCTACGCCCTGATCCGTCCCCCTGGGCACCATGCGGAACGAAAAGTCTTCGGGGGTTTCTGCTACTTCAACTCCGCGGCCGTTGCAGGGCACGAGCTAAGCCACTATGGGAAGGTGACGATTCTAGACATCGACTATCATCATGGCAACGGAACCCAGGACATCTTCTATGATCGGCCTGATGTCCTGACGGTCTCCATCCACGGCCACCCACGTTTCGCCTATCCCTACTTCAGTGGTTACGCGGATGAAAAAGGGGCCGAAGAAGGCCTCGGCTACAACCTGAACCTGCCCCTGCCGGAACACGGCGTCGATGGCGTTCGTTTCCGGGAGACTCTCAAACAGGCCCTGAGACGTATTTCAAAGTTTCAGCCCCGGTTTCTGGTTGTCTCCCTTGGGCTCGATGCAGCAAAGGGGGACCCCACAGGCACCTGGCTTCTGACGGCTAGGGATTTTCGTGAGAACGGCCGCATGATCGGGGCCCTCCACATTCCGGTCCTGGTGGTGCAGGAAGGAGGGTATCGAACCCGATCCCTCGGTGTAAACGTAAGACATTTTTTTCAAGGGTTGCACAGCCCTCGGGTATAGCCTGTTGAGAAAACCCGAATCGCGATGACAAGCAGTGAATGTATGACCTGGGGCACGCAGGCGGACCCCAAGTTCACAAACTCCACCTGAGTCAAGAAGAGACCTAACCCCTTTATCCGCTGCTATCCCCTCAGCAACCCTTACACCTGGCTGTCAGCATTTACCTTATGGCACTCACAATCCCTCTCCCCGCACACATCGCAAACATAGATTGCATCCGGCGCTTCCTTGCCTCTTTGCCTTCTGGTCAGAACATACCAAGTGATTACAGCCAAGAGCACAGCGATGATTATTACCCAGATCATGTTGTTCCTTTCTCAGCCCGCCTGATAATCCATTCGATAACCATCCAACCAATAATACATCCAATAACATAATGGGGGAAGTCCCACCAAACAAATGATGTCCCGATCAGAGCCTTTCCCAGAAAGTACGACCGGATCTTTTGCAGGAACCATGGGTGCCACAACTGAAGCACCTCAAGGGCACAGGTGACCACGAAAACACAGATGGGTATCCTTCTGACATAGCGTTTTTTTTTGGGATAAACAAAAAAACGACCAGGACCCAGAAGACCTCATACAAAAGGCCAGCTCCGTAATTGTTAAACCACCATTGGGCGGGGCCTGAGTAGAACTTGGACAAAAACCCTGCTGGGGTTACAATCAAGAGGGCAAAAATGATGTATTTTCGCATGAGAGAAGCTTTCACGACTGCG
>CAZCWQ010000059.1:15702-18638 GCA_964502365.1 uncultured Desulfobacterales bacterium
GAAATCAGAGGCTTTTGCAGCATCTTTGTGAAGGAATATAAAGGCTACACCGGTCGAAATCCCAAGACCGGCGTGCACACCCGAGTGCTACCAAAAAAACTACCCTTCTTCAAATGTGGCAAAGAACTCAGAGAGAGGGTGGATTATAAATAGTCCAAAACCCATAAAGGAGGAAAGCATCCATGTCTATGAAGAAGTTAAAAAAAGATCTTGAGGCTGTGACTAAGGAGTTTGACACACTAACAAAGAAGACAAGAGAACTCAGAAAGAAGCTGAAGAAGACAGCCGGTGGCCAACTGGAAAAGGCTCGGGTGGCTGTGAAATCAAAATCTGCAACACAGCACGCAGCACAAGCACTGAAGACTCTGACAAAGACGATAGACAAAATGATCAAGGCTGTTGAAAAGTTCGAAAAGGAGCAGGCCGCCAAGAAACCAAAAGCCAAGGCTAAGACAACAAAAAAGGCTCGCACCAAGAAAGCTCCTGCGAAGAAGAAAGCCACGGCACCAAACGCCACTGACCAGGTGCTCAATATTATCAAGAGGTCAAAGAAAGGCGTTGACGTACCCACTCTCATCAAGAAGACGGGGTTTGATGACAAGAAAGTAAGAAATATCATCAACAGGACATTGAAGCAGGGCAAGATCAAGAGAGTTGGTAGAGGGGTTTACGTGGGGGTGTGAGACAGGACTTCAAACAAAAGAACTCCTTGAAGCAGTTTAGGGAGTCTCCTGATAAGCAAGGCTGAGCTCGCCAGAAAGGCTCAGGTTTCACCAATCACTATCTCCCGAATAGAAAAAAGCATGCCATGTCGTGTGGAAACCAAGCGAAAGATTATCTTGGCTCTAAGGCTGGAACTTTCTGAAAAGAACAAAATATTCTCTGAATTGGACTAGGACTCGCTTAGACTCCTGTCCCGACAATTTAATATTTTGCTGTGATATACGTTAGAAATCTATTATAAAATTGACTGGTTTGCCCCGTAAGAGTGTGGCTAGTTTTACTTTTTTCGGCGATCGATCAATCTCAATATATTGTGCCTCTACCGTCCTGACCAGCGACCACGGGGCTCCTTTGCCTGATCTCGTCATGTTCTTGACTCATTGAATCGTGCTTGACCGCCTTCAGCACTCGTCAGTCTGTTTGTATCCTTTCAATACACCGAGCGAACAAGACCTTCAGGCCTCCTCGGACTTGAGTGGCCAAGCGTCAACAATCTGACACATTGCTCCCATTTCCATGCACATATGTTTCATGAAGAACGCTCTAACCATGCGGCATTATGGAGGCTTGCCTGATTGCGGTATCTCGGCATGATTCCTGCGTGTTCACGGTTTAGTGTTTACTGATTTAGTGGTGAGGAACTATTGGCTTGCCATAATGTTCTCAGCTACTCTCGCAGAAGCGACGCTGAGACTCCTTGACGTTTCACCGAACACTACCGGTCTGCGTCTAGGACACTGCGTGCTTTTAGAGAATCCGCTTTTGCGATATCGGTTGAAAAATAACGCAAAAATTCATGCCAATGAACATGATATGGTCATATTGGGGCACAATAAATAGCAGCTTTCACTTCAACTAACTATATTTCCAATGAATTGTAGGTTCAAAAAGCTATGGAAATTGGCAACCCAAGATACGCCATCCTTTTATCTAGAGCTGATTGCGCTATTGTTGTTGTTTGGCTTGGGAATTCTCTGGTGGCAAACTTATATATTTGATCCAGGATGGCGCCAGGACGGGTGCAATTACGAAGGAGCGGCCGAGTTGGTGCGTCAAGGGCGTTCTCCGTACGAACATCATTCTTATCCCTATCCACCCACTATGGCTGTATTCGGCGCGTGGATTACCGAGCTTTGGGGAAGTGATGTTTTCCTACACGGGTTTCGCTACGCAAATTTGCTGGGCGGATGCGGTGCAGTGTGGAGTTGCCTACTCTTAACTGGATGGCCTTGGCTGCTAAGACTTGGCGTAGGATGGCTTGGTATCTTCTTGATTCCAACCTTGGAGGCAGGTCTGTTTTATGACAACTTGTCGACGTTGGTCAGCGGCACAGCGATTGCAGCACTCGTTTTGTGGCAACGCGTTCCCATTCTTGCGGGGATACTACTGGGGTTCAGTCTATCTTTCAAGCCTATGGCCTTGATAGCTTTCTTTTTGTTACTAGCACACCGTCCGACTTATCATCAACGTAACCATTGGATTACCAGTGGGATCGCTGCCGCCACTTCAGCTATTTTGTTGTCTATTGCACCACTGTGGTTTCTTAACTCACTCTCCCATCCCAATGTGAAAGCTACGGTAATAGATTGGTCTACAAGCCTCATTAATGTCTCCCTTTACCGCATTCTTGTTTGCTTTGGAGTAAAACTGCCCCCCCTCATATTCCTGGCGGCTATTTTGCTCACAGGGCTCATCTATGTACGAAGACGTTCTTTGAATCAAATCCAGCTGACCAGTGTCGCCTGTTCCATGTGTCTACTGGGGCTTCCTGTGGTTTGGAGACACACCCTATTGATTGTGTTGCCAGTTCAATGTATGGCATTAGTAATCGCACTACGTCGGTTTCGTCGAGTGTGGAAAGCCTATCTCGAAAACGAGGACCAGAAAAATAATATGTTGCGTGGTTTACTTCAATTTCTATTAGTTATTGCAGGCTGGGTGACTGTATTTGAGTCGCAGTCATGGGCCATATTAGGAGCGTCTGGCGTATTAGAAGAAAGCTGGCTGCTTTCTTGGCCATCTTGGATTCATGGGACAATAATGCTGATTCCGGTTACGACGCTTATCCTACTTACCACCTACGTCGTGAGATGTGAAGATGTTGAGTATTGCCATTGAGTGTTTTGCTCGGAGTTGTGCGGAATATGAATATGGGATACCGAATGAGATGTGGGTCAGAGCATGACAACTGAACAAGGACCGATGTTGAAAAA
>CAZCWQ010000060.1:0-18063 GCA_964502365.1 uncultured Desulfobacterales bacterium
AACCCTTGTGCGGCCTTGCTCAGAGAAAAAATTGCTCATTTCTGAATTGGAAACTTACGCAAGTGCCCATTGTTTGAAGATTCATTTATGGATGGGCACCAGCCAGTCTTTGCCCGGAGCCTTGTTGATGGAAACCCAATGTCGTTCTCAAAACACTCTTTAGTAAACCGAAAAAATCCACATACAAAATACCAGTTGATATCACCCGCCACTGGAACTCGTGTGAGGCTGGAAATATCAACCACCTTATTGAGGTGGCATACGGCTTCACGTACCACATCTGTCGTCTTTTTAAAATACTTCCAGAAGATCGGCGCCGTCAGGACCATGAAAGAAGACTTTTGCATAACATGGTGTCGCAAGATATGAGTGGCGAATTGACGCTAATGGCAGATGGTGTTAAAAGCGTTTATCAATGGGGCGATTGTTATCACATTATTTTAGGGGCACCAGATTCTGCTACCTTTGCCTGTCCATGTAAGGTTATGATTTCTTGGTGATGCGGACCGGCACTGGCTTAAAGACGATGAGTGAACCGATCAAAAGGGCTTACGATGAAAAACTATCGAAAAGAGCTGTGGTTTGAGGTACCAACCCGTCGCGCTTTTATCAACATAACCCCACAGGTTGAAAAGTGTCTTAAAGAAAGCGGCATAAGAGAAGGCTTTGTACTTTGCAACGCCATGCACATTACAGCCAGCGTGTTCATAAACGACGACGAATCCGGCCTTCACCACGATTATGACGTCTGGCTGGAGAAGCTGGCACCCCATGAACCTGTTTCGCAATATCGGCATAACGTAGGTGAGGACAATGCAGACGCACACATGAAAAGACAGGTTATGGGCCGAGAGGTGGTTGTTGCTGTTACCGAGGGGAGACTTGATTTTGGCACGTGGGAGCAAATATTCTATGGAGAGTTTGATGGTCGCAGGAAAAAAAGGGTGCTGGTCAAGATCATTGGTGAATGAAAGATATGATGTAACACTTTAGGGCTTTGAAAAAGGCCGTTTTGCTCACAGGAGTGAGCAAAATCGAGCTTTTTTCAAAAGGCGAGATTCTTACGACATGATAAATAATTAGGGGGTGATTACATGGAAATTTATCTGATGCAACATGGCCCCGCCTTACCCAAGGACCAGGACCCGGAGGAGGGCCTGGGTCCTGATGGTGAAGCCAGAATTCATGCCAGTGGTAAGGCCCTCAAAATGATGGGGGTTGCCTTTGATGCAATTTTGTCAAGCCCTAAGAAACGTTCCAAGCAGACGGCTGCCATCGTGGCGGAGGAGGTGGGATTTCTCCTGGAAAAGATCGTCGAGACAACGAAGGTCAAGGCCATGGCCCCACCTGAGGAGACAGTACAGGCCTTGTCCGAGCTTTCGGGGGCTGAGCGCGTTCTCATTGCCGGGCATCTTCCCTCATTAGCTGAGGTGGCCTCTTTCTTGCTTACAGAGGGCTCGAAGGCAGCCGTGCAGTTTGAGATGGGTGGATGCTGCCGGATTGATGTGGAGGAACTGCCCTCACACGCAGGCCGGCTTCGATGGCACTTGATCCCTGATCAACTGAAACTGATTGCCTCTGGAGGAGCAGGTGCGAGTTAGATGCCTTTTGCAGCTATTGACGGTCACCGGCTTGCCTATAGCCTGAGGCAGGCCGGCCCTGAAAGTCTTGTATTTATTCACGGCTTAGGGGCTTCAAAGAATTCCTTTGATCGATGCTTTGAGTTGGAGATTTTCAGCACTTACACGTTAGCCGCCGTTGACCTTCCAGGTTGCGGTCAGAGCAGCTGGTCGCAAGACTTTTCGTACATGGTAAAGGATCAGGCTGCTGTCGTCTTAAGGTGGATCAAGAACCTCCACTTGACGCAGATCATTCTGGTAGGACATAGCATGGGGGGAGTCATTTGCCTGTACCTGGCTGAGGCCTTGGGGGTCGAGGCTAAGGCATTTTTCAACCTTGAAGGAAACCTTCAATGTGCGGATTGTACCTTCAGTAGACAGGCTGCGTCAATGAGCCAACAAGACTTTGTGCAACAGGGCTTTGAGCAATTCAAGAGCAGACTAAAGGAGGCCGCCCAACAAAGCGCTTTTCCCGGTCTGAAAAATTACTACCAGAATATCTTAAAGGCTCATCCCACTGGCTTGCACATGAGCTCGGTATCCCTCGTAAAAGAAAGCTGTGAAGGCCGCCTCAAAGAGAGGTTTGACAAACTTTGCTTGAAAAAGTGGTATGTCTTTGGGCAAAGATCAACAAATAGTTCCACTAAGACCTTTTTGGATAGTCACAAAATACCCTACTTTATCGTTCCCAACAGCGGGCACTTTATGATGGATGACCAGCCGAGGGTCTTTTACAGGATGCTTTTTGAGGCAATACGACACGTGTAACTGTTCATATGAAAAGATCCATCAAGAAGGGCCTGGGTTTTGGGCTTACATCGGGTGTGATTACTACTCTGGGCATGATAGTAGGGTTGAGTGCCAGCACCCACTCAAAGATTGCTGTCATCGGTGGGGTCATGGCTATTGGCATTGCCGATGCCTTTTCAGACGCTGTGGGCATCCATATCTCAGAAGAGGCAGAAGACATTCACGGGCCAAGAGAAATCTGGGAGGCCACATTTGCCACGTTCGTTTCGAAATTGGTCATTGCGTTGACCTTCCTTGTACCTGTGTTGATCGCTGAACTTCAAGCAGCCATTTATGTGAGTGTTGTGTGGGGCCTGGCACTAATCATCATATTCAGTTATCAGATGGCTAGACGGCAGGACGTGGAAGCCCACAAGGTTATACTGGAACATGTGGCCATTGTGGTGCTGGTGATCATCATGACCCATTACGCGGGAAAGTGGATAGGGGCCCTTTGTTACTGATTTGGAGGTTTTGCTGTGTCCTTGAATGAAAGCCCTGATTGCAAGATCCAAGAAATTATACGTGGGGATGCTACAGAGGTTGCTGCGCTGGTTTCGGTAGATCTTGATGATGAGCAGATGCAGTATTTCTTGCGTAACCAGGACTGCCTCACAACGGACCTACACAGCACGAAGGCTAGACTGGGTATCAACCAGGAGAAACTGGGCGAATTTGAACTAAAAGGTATGACCATTTCATACGAAGCTAGGTTCTGGTTTTACATTCCAGAATACTCTGTGGGCCTCACCATTGAGCAGTTGATGACACCTGGCCTGGAAGTGGGCAAGATTTACTTGAGAAACCCTGAACTGAAATACTCTGCCGAGGAGCTGATAAACCTCATTTCAAACCGCACCATCATTGTCCCAAAGGGGACCAAAGTGCTGGAAGAAGGTATCCTTATGGTGCCGGTAATGCCCTTTGTCCATCTTCCCAATCCCGGGGTTTTGACACCTGATTACCTGAAGGCTGCTGTTCTGAAAAGGATACCTCGCGAGGATCTCTATTTCGCCCAGCCTGAACAAAAAGTAGACAAGGTTATCGTGCCGGCAGAAAGCGGAGTAATATCTCACACCAGTCTTTTTACCCAGCAAAATGAAATATATATTGTGGACCACGAGCACACAGACGCCAGGGTAGGGAGCAAACACACCAACGGAATAATATACCTTGAGCTCATGGGTGAAGAAAAGGACATCATCAAGGAAAAAGTCCATGTTGAAGTCTACAAACCGGCGTCTACACAGCACAGTGAAAAACATAAGTTCTATATTGACGTGAACTCGTCTCTTTTGGACAAGCTTTATGAAGAGCACCGTGTGGATGAAGACACCATTGCAGTTGCCAGAGGAGGCAAAGGCCAAAAATTCGTCAAGCTAGACAGAACATACGGCCAACTGTTGCATGACCTTGAGCCCGACACTTCGCTGGTACTTCGGGACTTTCCCAATCGACTCCTTGCGTCTTATCTCATCGTGGCCGCCGACCTGGGCCTTATATGTGATCTGACTTTCAGAAGGGCGCCTGAGGAGCATTATTTCTTCAGGTCCGAACACCTTGCTTTTATGAATACTCTTCAAGATATGGGCGTCGATATTTACTGGAAGAACTCCCTGCAGGGAGACCTGGTCTTGTACAAGCAATTCTTCATGAGATCTTCTGTCATCCCATCTTTCAATGAGGCCTTCAGCTCGAGAAAGCTCGCTGCTATTTACGGAACAGCAGGAGGAGTCGACTCCGATACGCAGAAAGAAATAGTAGACAGTATCAAGTCCTTCAAGGAATTCCACGGCGGCATATGCGGTATTCTCACAGGTGGGAGCACTGGAAGCGTCATGTCTTTTGTATCGGAAACTACCGCTTCAATGGGAATGCTCTCGGGGGCCGTTTACTGGAAAATTCCGGGTGTGGATATTTACCCACAGGTCGATTTTGCAGCCTATCTTGCACGAAACGACTTGCTGGAAAGGCAGCAGATCTTGTCCGAAACCACTGAAGCAGACATCTACTTCAAAGGCGGCGTGGGGACCAACTTGGAAAATGCCATCACTTTTGTGAAAAAGAAACTCGGCATCGGTCATTATAAACCACAAATTTTTGTCGGCGAGTTTTACGAGCCGCTTCAGGAGTGGCTCAAACATATGGCATCCGAGGGGATGGTGAATGCCAAGGTTTTTGAAAATTGCTACTTCGTCAGACATGGATCTGAAATCTTTAGGACTCTGTGCGATCACTTCGGTTCAGAAGACAAAATGATTCACGAAGTCTCAGCGAGTGAAGCATCTCCCGGGGGAGCGTTTACAAATGGCCTTTAGGAGAATACTTACTTACCCTGATGAAGTTCTGCGTGAGCATGCCGAGCCCGTCGTGAATATAGACGGAAAGGTGCAGCAGCTTATTGATGACATGGCCGACACCATGTATCATGCCCCTGGCATTGGGCTGGCAAGCAACCAAGTGGGAGAACCGCACCGCATTATCATGTTTGATACCTCGGCCAGGGACGAACCCAACGATCTAGTCGTGCTCATTAACCCTGAAATCATCGAAGCAGAGGGGGTGGTCATAAACGAAGAAGGATGCCTTAGTGTTATCGACTACAAAGCCGATGTCAAGCGTGCGGATTCTGTCACTGTGCGGGGCCTGGACGTGGAGGGGAACCCAATCACTTTCAGAAAAGAAGGCCTCGCGGCTATTGTTGTCCAACATGAGATTGACCATCTGAACGGTATTCTATTCATTGACCATATAAGCAAACTCAAACGGGAACTCTATAAAAGAAGGTTGAGAAAGATATTAATGCCAGGGGAATCTGCTGGGCCGAAACTCTAGAAATGAGTTTCTAAGGGGGTTGGCCAAGCTTTGTTCGCCTTCCCACGAGGTTCCAACGGTACCAGACAAAAGGTACCTCCTTGTTCCTTGACACAGAGCCCGAACATGCGGATCGTGGTGGCAAGGGGCCTGCCTAAAAAAAAATCCATCGTCTTCGGATCAAAGTTGAGCTTTTCTGTCAAAAATGATCGTATGTAGTTATCATACTGCAAAACGTCAAGGATCGTCTCAACTGCTTTGTTGGAAGTCGGCCCCTGTAATCCCTTAACGGCTGACTCCAACTTCTCATAGGCACAGCGTTGTTCATGGGCATCCATGATTTTGAGGATGCCCTCATCCGGGCTCACAAGGTCCCTCCTTTGAAGGCGTGGCCTCGCCATGGCTTCTTTGAATTCATGTAAGTCCCAGCATTTTAGGGCCCGGCACTCAATTGGTCTGTAGTCATAAATCATGCACGCACTCTGGTCATCATCGTAAAACATGCATGTCCACGTCTCGCCTTGTCCTTTGATCTTGACCATCTCATGTTCAAGGATCATCAGGGTCTCATCGATATTGCGAACAACTTCACCGCTCCTCAAGGTATAGATCTGCGTCTTTCCCAGAATTCCGTTGGTAAACAGGATAGCGTCTTTGTCATGCAGTGTGGGAGCCCCCTTCATGCAACAGGTCCCACAACGAATACATTGGGTCCTAAGTATTTCTTTGGTCTCCGGCATCATATAATCGGCTTTGGTCACGATAATACTTGCGAAGAATCGTGGAGGCAAAATCAAGAAACCCTGTCATCAGGGATGACAGGGTTCTTGCCTGGGTTCCAAACTTGCTGGCCTGTCAGCCCAGTTGCCACAATTCGGATCTCGCTCCTCCTTCTGTGCGCGCTAGCCTCAAGGCTAAGCTCGGAGGCTGCTGGGTAACGGCCTGTTAGCCTCTTGCCTTAAGTGGTTTCAACGTTTACGGCCTGAGGTCCCTTTTGGCCTTCTTCGACCTCAAATCGAACTCGCTGCCCTTCATAAAGAGACCTGAAACCGCTGCCTAGAATTGAGCTATAGTGGACAAAGACATCCTGGCCTTCGTCCATACTAATAAAGCCATAGCCCTTCTTGTCGTTAAACCACTTTACAGTGCCTTCTGCCACGACCATATCCCTCCTTTCAAAACATGATTTAGCCGGGATGTGGATCTGACGAAAAAAAAGCCACCAAGGCTTTCAGCCCTTGACGGCATCTTATTACGCTTCGCAAAATTCCTATCCCAAACTATTGCTTTGCCTTGCCCGAAAGCGTCAGGCTTGAAAAACTGATAACACTACTGCTTAACATTTTTTCTTTATCACATCATGGCCTATTGTGTCAAGGAAATCTCACCCTTTTCCTTGCAGAGACTTGCCAGGCCATACGGCACACTATATCTCCTAATGCCTTCTCCCAAACAAAGAGAGGCTTTACCTTTGGGTAAAGCCTCTCTCCTTGCAGACGTCTGAATTCTCTCCGAAAATCAGAATTGTTGTCCTAGACGCATCCTGTCGGTTTGGGAAGACCCGCCATCTTACACGCGCCTTTGCCGGGACCAGAGGGGAATAGTTCGTAGATGTGTTTCAGCTTGAAGCCAGTTACTTTGGAAAATATCCGAACCATCGGTGCTATCCCGTTCTTCTCGTAATACTCCCTCAAGAACTCCACGCACTTGTTATGCTCATCGTTCAGTTCCTCAATTCCCTCGACAGTTTTCACATATCGCACCCATTCGGGGCACCAGTTCTCGTAAGCATCAATGAAACCGTCCTCATCTACTGTAAAAGTTTTTCCCTCAAACTCAACCTGTGGCATGCCAACGTCCTCCTTTCTTTATGTTAATTTTCTATTATTGACAAGGTTAGCCTCCCTATAATATAGACGGCATTATATATATGGAAAAAGCACTTTTGTCAACATGAAAAAAGACGCACCTGCAAAAAGTCGCTTTTGCAGGCCAAAGCCCCTTCTCACTTTCCCGTGACTTTCACTTCGTCATGTCCCGCTTTTTCTTTCAGATATACGTTGACCACAGTGTCACGGACGGTGTCGATGTGCTTGCCCACATAGTTGGCTTCGATGGGCAGCTCGCGATGACCACGGTCCACCAGAACCGCGAGTTCAATACGATCTGGACGGCCGAAATCGATCAGAGCATCCATGGCCGCACGGACTGTACGGCCGGTGTACAGGACATCATCCACCAGTATCACCTGTTTGCAATCCAAAGAGAACGGCAACTCAGTCTTTTGTACAATGGGTTGGTGGCCTATGCGCGTCCAGTCGTCCCTGTAAAGGGTGATGTCAAGATCGCCTCTTGGGATGTCCGCACCCTCAATGGAAAGAACGCTCTGTTTTATCCGATCAGCCAAAAAGACCCCCCCGGTTCTGATGCCGATAAGCACCAGGTTCTCCGCGCCTCTGTGCTTTTCCACGATCTCGCGGGTCATTCGGGCCAGGATCCGGTCAATATCAGGTCCTTCAAGGATAACTTGTTCTGTGGTCATACTAACTTCCTTCTAGTCTTGTGTCTCCGAAACAAGTTTACAAAGTGTGAGTCCCTTGATGATCTTGGTCTAAAACCTTCTGACATCATGACCGGCGTACTCCTTGCCCGCGGAGCTCTGCCGCCAGGTAGAACCCCTGCCCGGAAGGGCAGGGAGACTTCACTTGTTTCAAAGGTCATATAGTGTTTCGTCACGACGGGGTTTGGCCCTTTTCCCACTCACTCCCCCTTTCCCTTCAAATATAAACGGCTCCTCTTCTTCAATCAGATCGCCCATTTCCGCTTCAACCTGCTCAGGATCTTCCCCTGCCTCCATCCGTTTCAGTGCCTCTTCCATGCCCGGCCCGAGCGTAGCTCCTGTGGCATCGGTAAACTTACGCATCAATTGTGCAGCCTGGCGCGGGTCGTCCTCGTTGATTCCATCGGCCTCCCTAGCCAACAGTGCCATGGCCTTTTCCATCTTGGCCTCATCCACGGGCAGATCATCCATACCCCCCTCCTCCGTTGCCCCTTTGAGTCTGGCAAAGGTGGACATCTGCCTCTTCAGTTTCCTCTGTTTGCACCCGGGACACAGAGGCCGCTTGGTGGTGTTGACGGTCCTGGAGAAGAAGTTGAATATAGTATTGCAGCCTTGGCAATAGAATTCGTAGATGGGCATGTTATTTTCCCCAGTTCCAACGTTAATCGATCACTTCGTCCAAGGAGGATGGACAAGATATTACTTTGATAATATAATAGGGAAGCTAGTGGTGGGTCAACAAATTAATGGACGGCGAGGACTTAGCCTATTTCTTGAGTTTCAGGGCTTCCTCGTAAATGAGCTTTCTTGATAGGCCGTATTCTGTGGCCACCTCTTTCACCAGGTCTGACAGGGGCCGATCCTTGTCTTGGCGAAGGCGCCTGAGGTGGTTACGGATAAATTGGCGGTTAATTTCCCGTCGCCTTTCTCGCCCTGCCACAAGTAATGTGCATTCACCCTTAAGGTCAGGCCGCACTGATATTTCTTTGGCTACCATGCTCAGGGGCCCCCTGAGAATTTCCTCATGGATTTTGGTTAGTTCCCTGGCAATCACAGCCTGGCGGTCTCCCATTACATCGAGTATTTCGCGCATCAACACAGGTAGTCTGTTCGCAGATTCATAGAAGATTAGTGTGCTCGGCTGCGGTTCCAGCTGATCGAGTATCTGCTTACGCTTGGCTGATTTTCTGGGAACAAAGCCGACAAAAGTAAATCTGTCTGTGGGAAGGCCTGACACGCTCAAAGCAGCGATCATGGCTGAGACACCGGGAATCGGCACTACTGGAACCGCCTGCCGGACTGCCTCCCGAACAAGGTAATAGCCCGGGTCTGAGATGGAGGGGGTCCCCGCGTCAGTGACAAGGGCAATTGAGGCTCCAGCCTTGAGCTTTTCCAGTATCTTAGGGGTCCGTTTCTCCTTGTTGTGGTCATGGTAGGAAGCAAGCTGCGTACAGACTTTGTATCTCGCAAGGAGTTTGCGAGTCCGCCGGGTATCTTCAGCCGCAATAAGATCAACTTCTGCCAGAGTACGGATGGCTCGCACGGTAATGTCTTCCATGTGGCCGATGGGGGTGGCCACAACAAAGAGTGTCCCAGGCATATGAGGATGGCTTTTAGATGGTCTCTCAGTAGGCAAGCTCAAAGGCATTCCTAATGATTTCGACATCCGGCTTTCCCGGCAACAGTCGGATAGCCACAACGTCAAAACGGGCCTTCTTACTTATTTGCCCGGTTTCTTTCAAGTATCCAAGTGCAACCATCGATACCTTGCGCTGTTTCTGAAGTGTGACTGCCAGCTTCGGACTGCCAAACTGATCCGTTCGACGGGCTTTTACCTCAACAAAGGCTAGCACGCCACCCTCCTTGGCAATGATATCGATTTCACCTAACTTGGAGCGATAATTTTTCTCGAGGATCTTATACCCCTTCTTCTCCAAAGCTTCTATAGCAAGAGACTCGCCGATGGCACCCGTTTTGCGCCGATCGTGGTCTGAAGTGTTTTCCGATCCCAGTGTCTTTTTTCTAAACATACTCCTTCACACAACGAAATGTTTTTCGGTGAATCGGACAACAGCCAAGGGTGCGAATAGCAGCACGGTGGGCTTTTGTGCCGTACCCTTTGTGCTTGCCAAATCCGAACTCTGGGAACTCCTCATCGTAAAGCATCATGAGACGGTCCCGGGTCACCTTGGCAATGATGGATGCCGCAGCAATGGACAGACATCGCCTGTCGCCCTGCTTCACAACCTCTTGACGAAGGGTCGATTCAATGGGAAAAGTGCCGTCAACGAGCAGGTAATTAGGAGGTGGCCGAAGATTGTCCACGGCCATGCGCATGGAAAGGAGCGAGGCCTGGAGGATATTAATACGGTCGATTTCCACCGGGTCAACAATCCCTATGCCTATAGAAATGGCCTGTTGGTAAATCGCCTCGAAAAGCTGCTCTCGCCTCCGGGCACTCAATCTCTTGGAATCATCAAGGTGGTCAAAGCTTGCCCTTTCAGGAAGGATGACCGCCGCAGCCACCACCGGGCCTGCCAGTGGGCCTCTGCCGGCCTCATCGATACCGGCAATCCTTGAGCATCCCTGTTTCCGGGCTCTTCTTTCAAACCCCTCTGGATCCATGCCCGCAATTCATGATTAAAAAAATTCGGCTGGAAGCACAGATAAACACCTCGATGTCGACCAAGGCATCAGGTGTCTGAATTTATGATACACAACACTAGCGGGGGCGAAGTTCCTTAATACGGGCTGCTTTGCCCCTCAAATCTCTCAGATAGTAAAGACGAGAGCGACGGACACGGCCACGGGACACTACCTCGATCTTATCGATACTGGGGGAATGCAAGGGAAAGATGCGTTCTACACCAACCCCGTAAGAGATCTTCCTTACCGTGAAAGAGGCATTGCTTGTCCCTTTCCGCTTCCTGATCACCACACCTGTAAAGACCTGAATGCGTTCTTTATCCCCTTCGCTTATTTTTACCGAGACCTTTACCGTGTCACCTGACTTGAAAGACGGCAGATCAAACCGCATTTGCTCTTTTTCAATGGCTCTTATCGTTTCCATATCTTCCTCCAGTTCCCAACAGTCTATCCAGGACCACAGCGGCGGCCGAACGGACTGACAGATGGTTGTACCCTGTTGGACCCTCGATGGGAGCAAGGACATAATCAGCTGTTTCCATGAATTCCAGCGTCAGTCCCCACCCAGTGCCGAAGATGAGCAGCATGGGATAGTCGGACTTTAACATACCTGCCAGACGCCTGTAACTGATATTATCGGGGTGCGGTCGCGCATCTGTGACGATTGTTGCCGGCCGACCCTGTCCCTTGCCGGAAATCTCATCAACTGCGGCATCGAGGGACCGTACAACCTTGACCAGCCTTAAAGCCGCTTTCCGATCAGGATTGTATATTGCCCCTACCCCGTCGGTCCAGTGGGATATGATCCTTCCAACAAGCCGCCTTTGGTCTGCCAGCGGGGTCACAACGTACAGGACCTGAACGCCGTACGTCTTAGCCGCCCTCGATATGTCGTGCAGATCGAGGTTGCTGACTGCCGAGGCGATCACATCACCATTCTTGTTATACACCGGATGGTGTACCAGGGCCAAATATAGGTTGCCTGAGCCTGTCAAGACGTTGCCGAATGCTTCCTAATAATGGTTTCGATGTCGTTGTGAAGTTTTTCCAAAAATTCTATATCCTCCAGTGTCAGCACCTGGTCCAAGAGCAAATCAGGCCTTTTTAAGAATGTCCGAACTATCGCAGCCTGTCGTCTCCACTGCCCGATGGCTGCGTGGTTGCCGGAGAGCAAGATTTCCGGCACATTGCCGCCCTCAAAAGATCTGGGCCGTGTGTACTGCGGATACTTGAGCAAGCCTGTTGAAAAGGAGTCCTCTTCGGCCGATTGTTCGTTTCCAAGTGCGCCCGGAATCAGTCGGCTTACTGTATCGATAACAACCATGGCTGCCAGTTCGCCACCGCTCAGCACGTAGTCGCCGATAGACACCTCCTCGTCCACGAAATCCTGGCAAACCCGCTCGTCAATTCCTTCGTAACGCCCGCAGATTAAGATAAGCTCCGAATATCCTGTCAGTTCCAAGGCCAGTCCATGATCAAACATTCGACCCTGCGGTGAGAGCAACAAAGTATGGGAGTCCGAATGTCTCGCCTTGGCTTTACGAATGGCCCCTGCCAATGGCTCAGGCTTCATTACCATGCCGCAACCGCCGCCGTAAGGACGGTCATCAACGGTGCGGTGGCGATCTGTGGCAAAGTCTCTGATATCTATCGTTTCGATGGATATGCGCTGGGTTTCGACGGACCGCTTTAAGATGCCTCCTGCTTTGAAGGAGGAAAACATCTCAGGAAACAACGTGAGGACCGTAAAGTTCATCATCAATCTTCCAATCCTTCAGGTAGATCAACCCTCAACACGTTGTGTTTCAAATCAATGTCGATCACCACTGAATCGACCGCCGGTATTAACACCTCCTTTTTGCCGTCTCGCACTACGTAAACGTCATTGCTTCCTGTGGGTAAAATAGCTTCTACGTGGCCCAGGCGTCGGTTGCTGGAATCAAAAACCTCGAGCCCTATGATCTGGTACCAGTAATAACTGCCCTCCTCAGGCTCAGGCAGATAGGCCTTGTCTATGGATAGCTGACAGCCTATCCACTCTTGTGCCGCTTCTATCGACGCTATACCCTCTGCGGCAAGAACGATGACACCCTTGTGGGGACGGGCAGACAGTATGCGAAGCGTTGCAAAGTGCTTCCCTCTCCGGCTGAGAACCAACTCCTCGCCAGGTGCAAACAAATCGGTAGTGTCCAAGTAGGGAAATACCTTAATGTGACCCTTGATTCCGTGGGTCCCAACGACCTTGCCTATTGGCAGGAGGGCATCCTTGCCCATGGTGCCTACTCGATGATCTCCAGCACAGACCTTTTCTTGATCTTGGCAGAAGCAGCGCCCAAAATGGTCCGTATGGCACGGGCTGTGCGGCCTTGTTTCCCAATAATTTTTCCAAGGTCATCTTTGGCCACCTTGAGTTCAAGGACCGATGTCTGTGAGCCTTCCACTTCGGAAACCTCCACTGCCTCTGGATGATCCACTAGCGCTTGAGCAATGTACTTGATGAGATCCTTCATATCCCGACCTCCTCACACCATTGAAAGAAAAAAGCGATGGCGACACAGGTTGACCGGCGTGCTCCTCGCCTGCGGAGCACTGCCGTCAGGCAGAACCCCCGCCAGGAAGGGCGGGGTGGCTTCACTGGATTGGAAAGACCACCTAAGCGTTACGAATTGTTGAAAAAAAGCCCTCTCTCGTCAACAAATTCTTAACTGTTGCGGTGGGGGTAGCTCCCTTTTTAATCCACGCCTGGATCCGGTCGCGTTTCAACGTAACTGATGCAGGCTTGTTGAGGGGGTCATACGTTCCTACAAGTTCGAGAAATCTCCCATCACGAGGGGCCTCGTTGGAAGCCACAACAATTCTATAGAACGGCTTTTTCTTTGCGCCATACCTGGCCAACCTAATTCTAACAGACATTCGACGCTATTCCTCCCTAAAACGGCAGGCCTCCACGACCAAGAGTGCGAAGTCCTCCCTTATTCAATTTTTTTATCATCTTCTGCACTTGAACATAGCTCTTCAAGAGTTGGTTAACCTGTTGGACCGTTGTCCCGCTCCCTTTGGCAATCCGCTTGCGCCGACTTGCGTTAATGATATGGTGTTTGCGTCGCTCCTGAACGGTCATAGAATCTATGATGGCCGTAATGCGGACCAATTCCTTTTGTTCCACGTTGAATTGTTTCATTTTTTTTAGCTTGCCCATTCCGGGAATCATGGCCAAAATCTCCTCCACGGAACCCATGTTTCTAACCTGGACCATTTGATCGCGAAAGTCTTCCAGGGTAAACTCGTTCTTTCTGAGCTTTTTTTCCAGTTCCTGAGCCTTCTTCTCATCAACAGCACTCTGGGCCTTCTCAATAAGAGAAAGCATGTCGCCCATTCCCAGTATCCTGGAAGCCATGCGGTCAGGGTGAAACGGTTCCAAGGCGTCCAGCTTCTCACCCACACCCACAAACTTGATCGGCTTTGAGGTCATTGCCCGGATCGAAATGGCTGCACCGCCCCGGGCATCACCCTCCATCTTGGTAAGGATAACGCCACCGATATCAAGGGCATCATTAAAGGCCTTGGCAATATTGACGGCATCCTGTCCGGTCATAGCATCTGCCACCAAGAGGATGTCACTGGGACGTACGGCTTCATTTATCCGTTTGAGCTCGGCCATGAGGTCTTCATCGATGTGGAGGCGTCCGGCAGTGTCGATCAAGAGGCTATCAAAGGATTCTTGACGGGCTTTTGTGACCGCTTCGCGGCAGATATCGACAGGGTCCAAGTTGTCGCTGGCCGGGAAGACCGGAACATTCAGCTCATTTCCAAGCTTCTTCAATTGTTCAATGGCCGCAGGGCGGTAGATATCAGCTGGCACCAGATAAGGCCTTCTGTGCTGCATCAACAGGAATTTCGCCAGCTTGCCCGCTGTTGTAGTCTTTCCTGAACCTTGCAGACCCACCAGCATGACAGGTGCAGGCTGACCTTCCAGGTTGAGCGCTTCATGCCTGCTCCCCATAAGCTGGGTCAGCTCGTCATTTACAATCTTGACAACTTGTTGGCCTGGTGTCAGGCTAGCCAACACCTCCTGTCCGATGGCACGCTCCCTGATAGCGGCAAGGAGCTGTTTTACCACCTTATAGTGGACATCTGCTTCAAGAAGGGCTATACGGACTTCTTTCAGCCCTGCGTCGATGTTTTTCTCTGTCAACTTGCCGTGACCCCTGAGCTTCTTGAAGGTCACGTTCAGTTTGTCGGTGAGGTTTTCGAACATAAGCCGGTGCCTAATATATAAACATTTACATTTATTACCCTCTAATTCCGCTGTCAAGTAAATATTTTTTTGTTTGTTTGCGGATTTCAGCCCGGATGCTTTCCTATCATGTGTGCGCCTAAGGACATAAAAAATTTTACCGAGCAAGACTTTGCGCTCTGCCTTAAACAGCACGACATTGCTGTTTATCGGGCGGGCCAGATCCTAAGATGGATATATCACAGGCAGGCCGACTCGTTTTCAACGATGACAGATCTTTCCAAGGCCCTCAGGCAATGGCTTTCGGATAGGCTCACTATAAGTCGTCTTGAGCCGGTGCAAGTGCGGGATTCAGTGGATGGCTCAAGAAAATACCTTTTCCGCCTCAACGATGCTCACCATATCGAAAGCGTATTGATTCCCGAACGCGGGCATTGGACACTGTGTATTTCCAGCCAGGTGGGATGCGCTATGGGGTGTAAGTTTTGCCTCACCGGGCGGGACGGGTTGGCACGCAACCTGGAACCTGCTGAAATTGTGAACCAGGTCTGCGCTGTTCAAGGTGACCTGGCCCACCCAGACCCTCTTACCAACATAGTGTTCATGGGCATGGGGGAACCCCTTGCCAATTACCAGAACGTTGTTCAAGCCATCGACACGATTACGAGCAACAATGGACTTCAGTTTTCTAATCGCCGTGTAACCCTTTCTACAGCCGGCCTGGCCTCAGGGATAGATCACCTAGGGCGTGACATTACAGTAAACCTGGCTGTTTCTCTGAATGCGGCAGACAATGATACGAGAAACGAGTTGATGCCCGTCAACCGAACCTATCCCTTAGAAACCCTCCTTTCTGCATGCCGCAGGTTCCCGGTGCCGGCCAGGCGTATGATCACTTTCGAATACGTCTTGATTGCCGGCATTAATGATCGGCTTGAAGATGCCGTGCGTCTGGCAAAGCTCTTGAGGCATCTGCGGGCGAAGATCAACCTCATTCCCTTCAATCCTTTTGAGGAAAGCGGGTTTAGAAGACCAGAAGAGACCACGATCCTGGCCTTCCAAAAAATCCTCACCGACCACCATTACACCACCCTGATTCGCCAAAGCAAAGGTCAGGACATTGGTGCTGCCTGCGGACAACTCCGCGTGAAACAGCCTTGTTGACAGTTTCGTAACTGTGCTATAGGAATCTCTGCAACTTAACAACTTGACGGTTTCGCAAAAAGTCGGTTTTGTTCGCTATCCATGAAACTCAATAAGCTGGCGCTCCTGCAGTCACTCTTTGTGTCGGGGTTAGTTGTATCAAACATCATTGCAGCCAAGGTGATTGCTGTATGGAAGTTCGTGGTTCCCGCCGCTGTCATAATCTATCCGTTCACCTTTCTTCTTACTGATATTATTGGTGAACTATATGGAAAAGACGAAGGAAACCGAACGGTATGGTATGGACTCTTGGCGTCCATTGTTGCCATGGTGATCATCTATGTCGGCATGCTCCTTCCCGCAGCTCCGTTTATGGAGGAGAAACAGTCCGCTTATGAAATATTGTTAGGGCCTAACCGCCGTATTGTGATGGCATCGCTGCTTGCCTATATCTGTTCCCAGAAACATGATGTGTGGGCGTTTCATGTCTTGAAGCACCTGACTGGGGGGCGGCACAAATGGCTTCGGAACAACCTGTCGACCATGGTCAGTCAATTTGTGGATACGGTCATCTTCATCGGCCTTGCCTTTTGGGGCACGGTACCTCATCTCGGGAAAATGATCCTGGGACAGTACGTGATAAAGGTTTTGATAGCACTTCTCGATACACCGCTCTTTTATGCCTTTACCATGGAAAGGAGTTCAGATGGACATATCTGATATGGAGAAGAAACTGGTAGCCGGAATTGAAAAGCCGGATACGGTGGACGCTGGTGTTCTTCAGGTGCTTGACTATGTTTATGGCGCAAAAAGGGACATTGAAATAAAGATTGAGCAACCTGAATTCACCTCTATATGCCCCATTTCAGGTCTTCCTGACTTCGGGTCTATCACTGTGCGTTATACGCCAAGGGACAAGATCGTGGAGTTAAAGTCCTTAAAGTATTATTTACTCCAATATCGCAACGTCGGCATATTCTATGAACATGTGGTAAATCACATATTGGAGGATCTGGTTTCTGTGCTTGACCCACAGTTCATGGAAGTTGTTGGGACCTTTACACCAAGGGGCGGCATCACCACCACTGCACGGGTGAAATACTCGGAGGGAGGCACATCCTAAACCAACGTCATTGGAAATTCTACGATTTATTTTAGTCGTTTTGCAGGAGTTTAGGTCTTTGAAAAAAGGCTCATTTTGCTCAATGTCGTTTGCAAAAAAGCCTTTTTCCCGGCCATGTAAGGTATTGCCGCTTTTTGAATTTCGTGCTTTCGTGGCAAAGTCATCTTTCCGGTTCAGGTTTACCCGGGTCATTAGTAACTGACAAGAAGAGGGAAAAGGTCATGACTGTATACAAAAAGGCCTTCATTATTGGAGTATTTTGTCTTGTGACTCCATTACTAATTGCTGGATGCGCAACTTCGAAGAAGATTGCCGATGACGTAATGGGCAAAGGGAGGTCTGTGAAGAAAAAAATCGCATTCTTGCCCGCGGCAAGCGACTCGCATTTCAGAGGCGAAGATTCTCAAGAACGAGTCACGAGCAAGCTGAAGGCTTTTCTCAGCCGTGGTTGCCATGACCTGTCCATCATGGATTCCCGGAAAATAAGTGAAGCCTTGGAAGAGCTACCGCGTCTTCCTTCAGGTCAGATCGACAGCCTCGCTCTTGCCAACCTTGGCAGAGTACATGGGCTAGGGGCCGTGCTGGAAAATAACATTTGTAAAATCCAATGCTTCACCGACAAGCGTGGCATTTGGGGGCTTAGGAATACCTGCATGCTTGCAAGTGTTTCTTTCCGTGTGAGGGCCTATGATATTGAAACGACAGCGGTTCTTTTTGATGAGGTCATCGATAAGGAGGTGGAACTCTCAGAAGAGGCTTGGCACGAGCTGAAAAGTGACACCAAACACAACGAAGAGGTGTCGCTGCGCCTTGTTGACAAAATCATCCCAGAGATCGGTGAGAAGATTTGCAAGGCCTTGGCCGAAGTGCCGTGGAAAGGCTATATTACCGATGGCTCAGAGGGGACGTTCAAGCTCTCTGCTGGCAAGGATGAGGGACTTGCTCCAGGGGACGTGTTGGATGTCTTTGGAATAGGTGAACCGATTGAGGGCCATGGAGGCTGGGTTTATTTGGTTTCAGGTCCGAAAATCGGCGAAATCAAGGTTACAAGGGTCCAAAATGACCAGGCTGAGGCCATTGGCATCTCCGGCTCTGGCCTTGAAAAGAGCTGTTGTGTGAAGCTGAAACCTTA
>CAZCWQ010000061.1:0-18015 GCA_964502365.1 uncultured Desulfobacterales bacterium
AACGGTGTAGATACCATACGTCTATAATTGCTCTGTGACAGTGGTAGCAAATGGAAAATACATTGCAGATACCTGTGTTTTCTAGACAGACAGATGACATACAAGATGTGGGATCGCAAAAGAAAGGCAGGCCATGAAGACCTGCCTCTGAGTTATTCGCTTTCAATACTGATTACTTCCCAGACTTCTTCCTGAACTTTCGGGAAACAGCGATGCCAGTACTGAGAAGAACCAACGTTATAAGTGCAATCCAAGGAACCATTAATTCAATCTTATTAGCCATTTTTGCAGTTCCACCAACAGCACCTCCGCCACCGCTCGTAACGGAGGTGAGGATGGCGAAAACAGACAACGAGTCTACAATTCCGCAGATAATATCGTTGTCTGTGTCGAGGGAAGAGGTAACATCTTGCCACGGTTCGCTCTCCTTCTTATGCTTCAGCTTCAAATTGTTCTCGTTGGCGTAACTAATTCCGCTGTAGTCAATACACACTTCTATGGCGCCGGAGTATATGGCAGTGGTGTTGATTTCGTAGTAGACGGCTGGATTGCCCAATGCAAAGCCCGAAGGAGGTGGTGGCCCATGTGGGCCAGTGCACAGGGCTGTGTTGCCGCCCTCAATAACTGTGTCAAATGTCACCGTAATAGGAGTCCCGCCAACTGTACCGCCTATACAGTCTTCCGGTTCCACAACAACATCTTGGCCCGACAGGGTATTGTCAGCTAGTACAAACTCATCAGCCCCCATGTCGGCCGTTGCAGTACCATTATGATCGCCGTCAGTTATCCGTGGATCGCCTTCGAAGTCGGTATCCAGGATTTCCGGGGCGCTGTTTGTTCCCTTATCTATACACGGTGAACCAGCTTGTAAGTGGAAGTCATTGTTGGTTGAATCTACAAATAGAGGATTAGCGTTTATGTTGCCCTCACCTGGATAGCCTCCTTGAATATCGCTATAAGTGACTGTTGCCGAGCCCGATGAATAGAGATATAAATCCCCCCAAAGGATGCAGTTCTTGAAAGTCATCGAGTTCTCAGCGTCACACAAGACCGCGCTACCATATTCTGCATAGTTCTCCGCGATTGTGCAGTTAGTGATTGTCCAGTTCCCGAAGGCATCGGGTGCGCCGCGTGACAAAATGCCGCCCCCCCACTTACATAAGTTCCCAGTAATTACGCAATTGGTGACGGTCAGTGTACAACCCAAATCGTAACACCAGGCAGCAATCCCTGCACCCTGCCCGTCCCAATCCGGGTCACCACCCCCATTAACCTGACCCGCATCAGCCCAATTATTGCTGATTATGCAGTTAATGATAGTTGCCGGACTATCCCACACGCAAATACCCGCACCTTCACTTCCGGGCCCGATTCCACCGATGGCCAAATTCCCGGAGATTGTGCAACCAGTGATGATGGTAGTGGCTAAGCCATCGTAAATAAGAATCCCGCCACCGTACTGAGCCTCGTTGTCGCTGATTACGCAGTTCCTGATGGTTGCGGAGCCTGATTTCACATAAACGCCACCACCATTTTGTCGAGAATAGTTCCCAGTGATTGTGCAGTTGCTGATGCTCGGTGATGAACCGGATCCCCAAGCACAAATCCCCGCACCGCCCCAATTTGCACCGCTGTAGCCATCACTGACTATGCAGTTAGTAATGGTTGGAGACGCGGGACTGCAGAGAATACCGCTGGCGTAGTCACCGGTGCCATTAATAATCGTGAAACCGTCCACCACAGAGTCTGAGGTCTCGCCATTATGGAGGTAGAATGCCCTACCGCTGTTTTCGCAGTCGATGACGCAACTACTAGGTCCGTTCTCGGACTTTACGGTTATGGCCTTGCCCCCAAAGTCTAGCTTCTTGTTACCGGCACCTGTCCAGGTTCCGTCAGCGACTAGGACAGTATCCCCATTAGAGGCAGCATCGATCCCTGCCTGAACGGTTGGCTGATCTCCTGGAACGTTGATTATGTCTCCGAAGGCTGTACCGCCAGCAGGACAAAATAATCCCAAAACCACAACAAACAACGCAACTTTTCTCATTTTGTCCTTCTTCCCAAGGTTAGAGTTGTAAATGCATGGATGGGGCTTCAAACCACCAACAGAACACAAAGCGTCCTGTCAGGAGCTAGCTCGGCCCATTTTGAGATTCGTCTCCATGTGCAGTATCCATGAACATGGTTAAGGAACTGGTAAGAACAACTTGTGCTGTGGTTCTTCATACAGGAAAACAGCTAAGAAGTCAAGGTATTACAACGTGTTTTTAGGAATATTAAGAGCACTTTTACCACGAGAGAAGAGGAGCTGCCCAGACGGGAGTTAGCCGCTGGCAGCAGTCATACCAGATGTGGTGCCTACGTCAGGGAGGGTGAAATCACATATACCTTGCCACAACTTCCATTCGGGAACCAAAGAAGTCCCGTCAAGGTTTATTTTGTCTATCACAAAAATATCGGAAATTCAATTTGTCGGAGGGATAGCAGGTATCTGTGTTTTCGGTGAAATACGTATGGTCCCTCTATATAATATAGACATCCGAGGAGAAAAGGCTGTTTGGCCTGTGCAAGCCTTTTCCTAAACGTGTTAAATGGGCCGAGCCACAGGTGTGGGGATCATTCTTGTAGAAAAGGGAAGGGTTTGAGATGACCCCTTTCCCTGTTTGTTTGACAAGGTAGAGAGCTAAGGAGAAGGACTAACGATCTTGAGCCAACTCCCGTTGCTTGCTACGGGATTTCCAGCATATCTCTTAACCACCCACAGAAATTTGTATGTGTCTTCCCAGGCAACAGGTACTGGCCAGAGGTAGACCCCTATCCTGGTATCGCTCCACCGATATATTCTGAGAGGTATGCCCTTGGTGGTAGGATTGCTGCTGTAGCCGCTCCATTTCCCGATGCGTACGGAATCACCATCTTCCCACGCAGCGCCAAAGTTGTTTCCGGTGATCCTCACAAGCTTTTTCCGTTCTCGGTACCTGGGATATACCTGAGAGATAACTGGTTCGTTTGTCAGCGTGAATGTGACAGGGCAAATGGAAGATATGACAGTTACCTCATCCCCATCGTCATAAGTGCCACTTCCATTGCTGTCGTTGAATAATACGGTGCTGACCACGAGGTCGTAGTCTCCAGGGGGCAACAGGCCTCTAAGCTCTGCATCCGAAAGAAAGTCTCCATCGTTATCCAGGAGCAGGTTTTCAAACTTGACAACTGCCTCTGTATTCGACCACGAGGGATACGTCGTGGCAACTAGTTGGTACGGATAAAAGTGCTCATTGGAAAAGGTGACAAAGCTGTGATAGCCTTCAGATGTGTCGGACACGCCTGACTGCTGACCACCAAATCCTGTACCAAGAATCTGTATGATGGTTCCATATCCTCCGCGGCCAGGTGTGATTTCACTAACATATATTCGTGGGCCAGTGAACGTATAACAATAAGCCGAGCCGGAAGACTTGCCGTTGTCATCGTCTAAAAAAGCCCCCACTATGACGTCATTTCCAGAAATTGATACACACCTACCAAATTTGTCAGAAGCAGCCCCGTCGCTTGCTGTCAGTTTGGCTACCTCGCCCCAGCAGCCGCCGCTGCGGGCAAAAACATAAGCTGAGCCGTTGTCATCTCCTACGACGGCGCAATCACCAGAAATTGATACAGTCCAGCCGAAGCGCCATGAAGCAGCTGGGCCGCTTGCTGTCAGTTTGGCTGCCTTGCTCCAGCTACTGCCGCTGCGTTCAAAAATATAAGCTGAGCCGGGAGCCTCGCCTCCCATAGCCCCCACTATGGCGTAATCACCAGAAATTGATACAGTGGAGCCGAACCAGTCCTCAGTAGCCCCGTCGCTTGATGTCTTGGCTACCTCACTCCAGGTGATGCCGCTGCGCTCAAAAATATAAGCCGAGCCGGTGGGATCGCCCGTAAAAACACGAGTCCCCACTACAGCGTAATCTCCAGAAATTGATACACAGCTGCCAAAGTTGGTTCCAGCCGCCTCATCGCTTCCTGTCAGTTTGGCTATCTCGCTCCAGGTGGTGCCGCTGTGCTCAAAAACATAGGCTGAGCCGTTTCCAATAGCCCCCACTATGGCGTAATTGCCAGAAATCGATACGGAGTAACCGAACCAGTCCCAAGCAGCCCCGTCGCTTGCTGTCAGTTTGGCTACCTCGTTCCAGGTGCCGCCGCTGTGCTCAAAAATATAGGCTGAGCCGGATACGTCGCCGTTGTCATCATCTTGATCGGAACCCACGATGGCGTAATCACCAGAAATTGATACAGCGCAGCCGAAGTCATCCCGATCAGCCCCGTCGCTTGCTGTCAGTTTGGCTACCTCGTTCCAAGAGCCATCGCTGCGTTCAAAAATATAAGCTGAGCCGAGAGCCTCGCCTCCCATAGCCCCCACGATGGCGTAATCACCAGAAATTGATACAGCGTAGCCGAACCAGTCCCAAGCAGCCCCGTCGCTTGCTGTCAGTTTTTGCTCGGTTGCGTTGGGATCAAAGGACATGGCCGGATGGGCTAGACTTACCAACATCATGCTCAGAACCAGTGCAATAAAGCTTTTCATTGGCCTGCTCCTTTTCTTTCTTGTTCCCAGTGAGGATAAACAATAACTGCTCAGCCGCGTGGAATTCTCAAGGTATATATGTTAGCTCTCCCAACAGAACGCACAACGCCCTGTCAGGAAGCATATCAGCACATTTTGAGAGTTGTGCCATGTGCAGCACCAATGAGGAGAGTTGAGAATAAAGATGGGAAGGGATTGATGCCCTCCAGACCCACCAATCCATGTTACTCCGTAGACTATCGGAAATGAAAAGTCAACCCCCAAAAATCACATTTCCTCCAAGAATTTAAGAGCGTTAGAAGGACACGAGAAAGGAGGGATGCCCAGACGCGTTACGTAAGGCAGGCAGTGCACAAGATGTGGTGGGTGTAGTCCGAGAAGCTCAATTATAGTTGCTTGCCATGACTTCCATTCGGGAACCAAAGAAGTCCCATTAAGGTTTCTCTTGTCTATCACAAAAATATCGGAAACTCAATTTGTTGGAAGGATTGCAGAGAGGTACAACTGCGGATAAGAAAGCGCATACACCATATATGGACATTCTGGAATAAAAAAGGCAGAGCCATTTTCTGACCCTGCCCTTGCTCTTTGACAATTGAATATGACTCAAGTCGGCACTGTGGGTAAGAGATGTCTAAAGAAAGGACTATTCGGTATCAATAGTACCCTATAATAGGTCTAGGGGTGCATTCCCTCATAACGTAATCTACCAAAATACTCATTGAGTCCCCTGAAAAGCTAGCGCCCGGGATTATGTAAAGAGAAGACCATTGTGGTGTCGATAACAACCACTTCTGTAATCCAGGCGATGCATTCATACTCCTTTCCAGATTAGGAATCTGTCCTTTTAGCTTCTCCCGCGCGCAAAACGTACAATAAGCTCTAAACTCCGGAAAGTTGAATGCTCTTTTTATGTGTTCCGCATTTACTACAACACCTAAAAGACTGTCCCATAAGACTTTCCCCCTTTAATCATTAGTGCACATTTCTTGCCACTGTACACTTTGCAAAAAGGTACGACCTCAAATGCTATCAAAACCCCACCTCTCTCTGAGAAACGGGGTCTTGGATTCAGTTCACGGCATCCCCTAGTTGGTGTTTAATAGTCAACGTTGATTTTCGTTACTAAATGCCATAACGCTTGTACAGTTCTAGCCTTGTAGGGCAGAAACACACAGCATCACAATTCCCAAAGGGTGCGGCGTAATCACAAGCTAGTTTGTTCTTGGGTTTGACATAAAGGATGTGATCTCCATCTCGCAGGTCAACCTTACAAAGATCTCCTGGTTCACCGGATAAACAGGAGAACTTCCTGTGACACTTGCTGGTCTGCTTCAGGATATCTTCATCTATGCTGATATCAATCTGCATTTCCTCTTTACGGTGGAAGTGTGTAGGGAACGGCCGAACTTAAGAATTTCTATCACGTAAGTGAGGGTATGTCAATGGTGGCCACGGGGCAAAGACAGAAAGCTCCTTCAGTGGGCCTAAAAGACGTTAATATGGGCTTAGATGCACGTACATGGGGGTTAAAGAGACGAACATTTCACAGGGCATGGTTGAGCTAGGGAAAGAGAAAGGGCGGGACATGTCCTTTTCCTCAAAAATGGAAGCCCCCGCACTGGCGAACCAATGTGGAGGCCGATAAGACCTGAGACTAGACCCCGTCAGCACAGACAGCCCAATCCTCACGGTATTGGAAGTCTCAGGAGCTTGTTGTCTGAATTGTGTGCACATCTAGTTTCTGCATAAAGTATACCAAACCGGCTGTTAAGAAAAGGAAACTTAGAGGCTGGCACAAGGGCAAGAAAGGCCGGAGAGCCTTCTCAATGGTGAGTTAAGATGTTCTTAAGCTGTCCCCACCAAGGTTTTGGCTTTTTGGAAGGTCGGCTCCACCGGCCTTAACTTAGTAATACGAAAATATCGTGCCAAAGTGACCTGGTAGAGGTTTTACTTTAACTCATAGTAGGTTAGCCAATAGTTGGCTAAGAGCCATGGCCCAGGATTGGGTAAATAAACTCATGGTGTGAAAAGAAACGTCACTTCCGTGATAGACAAGGATGTGTAGTATTTAGTCAAGGTCAACGGGTAGGCCAAAAGAAAGCCCCCAATGGGGACTAAGCACCAAGGGCTTTATCAAGGAGGATAAAACCATAAGACGATTCTATCCGTCTTTCAATTCAACAAGGTATATACCAATACAGGGAGAGCATGATAGCCCTGCCCGTGCTCTTTGACAATCATATATGTAAATCTAGCAACATCTTTGATCAGCGGGCTTGTAGGTCAATTGCACGAAGTGAATATTGTGCTCGTTCTTATATGGGCACTGATCTAGAACAGATATCGAAACAGGAGGGAGACATTCCACGCCAGCAGTACCGTGTGAAAATATTTACTGCGGGATTACGAGTGTCATATATATAGTCTGGCAGGGGATTAGCAATTCTAGGTGAAGTGCGTCTCGGGCCGTGAGTCGTACCATGTACAAAGAAATGAGCAAAAGCTGCTATTCCGCATACCTGGGGCGGGCTCACTTGCCAGCGACTTATTTCTTACCCCTATTGAATAATGTGGTACTAACCTTGTTGGAATCCAGAGACTCGGTCTCTCCTTTCACCGATCTTACCAGGTAGTAGTACGTTACCCCAATCAAAACGTTATTGTCCAGGAAAGTGCACTTATCCTTTGCAGGACAGTCTCCAACTTGGCTATAAGGCCCACCACTCATGCAGCTGCGGTATATGTTGTAACCAGTAGTATCTGGTACTGGGCTCCAGTCTAATCGGATGCCCTTCCCTGTGCCCTTCGCTTTCAAGTCAAAAATGGTCTGAACGGAATTACCTAACGAAGGATTGACATTAATGATGACGCTATCGGCAGCAGACAGTTCACCTGTGTCAGTTACCGTCAACTGAAACGTGAGCACCTCGTCCCTACCACTAAACGGGCAAGCAAAAGCTGGATTGACTGCCCGAGGATTGGATAAAGTCATAGGCGTCCCATCCGTCTGCGTCCAGAGGTGAGAAATAAGGTCGCCATCCGGATCTGATGAGTTCGAGCCGTCCAGCGCAACTGTGTCTCCTTCCTCCACCGTCTGGTCTGGGCCAGCATCCGCCACAGGGGCTTGATTCACATCTGTGACATTAATGATAACAGTGTCTGTATCAGCCAATCCGCCACCATCATAGACTGTCAGTTGAAAAGTCAGAGCTTTATCTGTTGAGCCAACGTATGGTACTAGAAATGTAGGCTGTGCAGATGCGCCATCAGACAACGTTACAGGACTGCCTGCTGTTTGCTTCCATACATAGGCTGTAATCGAGCCGTCTGGATCGGTAGAGTTCGACCCGTCAAGAGTTACCATCGTACCCTCATTCACCGTTTGATCAGAACCAGCATCAGCGGTAGGTGCTACGTTGATCCACGACACGTTAACGATGCATGTGTCTTCAGATCGGAGTCCACCGTCGTCGACCACGGTCAATTGAAAGGTCAGCGAAGCCCCTACTGGATTCACCTCTGGGGCAACAAAAATCGGCTGAGCTGCCGTGGCCTCAGATAAGCTCACAGGCGCACCCCCAATTTGGGTCCAACCATAAGAGACGACCGCACCATCTATGTCAGAAGAATTAGAACCGTCGAGGGTGACTGTGCTTTGTTCTTGGACCGTTTGATCTGGGCCGGCATCAGCTACAGGAGCATGGTTTACATTCGAAACATTGACAACCACTATATCTGTATCAGCCAATCCGCCACCATCATAGACTGTCAGTTGAAAAGTCAGAGCTTCATCTGTTGAGCCAACGTACGGTGCTACAAATGTGGGCTGGGCGAATGTGTTATCAGACAACGTTACAGGACTGCCTGCTGTTTGCTTCCACACATAGGCTGTAATCGAGCCATCTGGATCGGTAGAATTTGACCCGTCAAGAGTTACCATCATACCTTTATTCACCATTTGATCAGGCCCTGCATCAGCAGTAGGTGCTACGTTGACCCACGACACGTTGACGATGCATGTGTCTTCAGATCGGAGCCCACCGTCGTCGACTATGGTTAATTGAAAGGTCAGTGATGCCCCACTTGAGCCAACTTCGGGTGCAGTGAAAATCGACTGTCCGGCCATTGCTTCAGATAGCGTCACTGGCATGCCTCCTATTTGGGTCCAACTATACGAAACAACTGTTCCGTCTGGATCAGAAGAATTAGAACCGTCCAATGTAACAGTATTTCCTTCTTCCACAGTTTGATCAGGCCCCGCGTCGGCGGCAGGGGCTTGGTTTACGTTAGACACATTGATTATACCAGTGTCTGTATCAGCTAATCCGCCATCATCTTGGACTGTTAATTGGAAAATCAATGCTTCGCCTGTCAGACCAACGCAGGGCGCAATGAATGTGGGCTGGGCGGAGGCAGCGTCAGACAAAAACACGTGAGTCCCTCCTGTCTGTGTCCACTGACAACTCAAGATTGTGTCGTCTGGATCTGCTGAATTGGAACCGTTGAGAGTAACCGTCATACCTTCATCAACTGTCTGATCAGGCCCGGCATCCGCTGTAGGGGCAATGTTAACCGATCCTTGAAAGTGGACTTCGCTCGAATCTGTACTCTCGTCCCCAAGAATATCAAATGCTCTTGCAACAAAGTAATGGTTTGCAGTCTCGTCGAGGTTGTAAACCGTGCAAACTGTATCACTGCCTTCCCAGAGTGGGTCATCGTAGTCATAAGTCTGCCCATCCTTGCGGTGGTAGATCCGATAGCCAGCGAGGTCAGTCTCCATATTAGCGTCCCATGCCAGGGTCACGTCTACAGCGTTAGAACTCTTAGGGGCGAAGAATACAAGAGAGGCAACAATCACAATGAGAAAAAGAGATCTGCGAGCACAACAAAGGTAAGGCGGGTTCTTGCCCAGTAAACACAGTAGCATCGAGGCACCTCCTAAATATCGCATGCCGTGCGTCACGCAGCGTACAGGAGGTGCTGCATACGCCCGGCAGCCCTGCTGCCTTATCCTGAACGATTTGGACTTAGGCCAGTGGCTTTGCGTCCCACTCTTTCGAGTGGTTTGCCTTTTTCGAGTGTATGTCTTTGATCATGATTACAGGATCTACAACTAAGACCATGAGCAATACGTGTGCCAGAATAGGTGTACGCGGTTTGAAAAACTATACAGCTTGAAATATCATCTAGTTAAACAACGTGCTAGCTGGCCTGTCAGGAACGATCTGCCACCTGAAGATATCTCATCATGGATTCATATTTCAAAAACGTAATGACTGCGGGCCGGTAATATTTTTCGAGTTTCGCTGTTGGAAGAGTGATCATGACAAATGCTCTTTGATCGGGCCTCCAGCAGCGTGCGTTGAGCGTCAGTCACAAGCAAGAAGGCGGAGCCACGTTTGACCCTGCCTTTCCAATTCAGGACAACCCTGTTGTTGGGATAAATCTCCACAATATGCTCCCTTCCACTGGTGTGAGTCATCAGCAAGGGCCATGCCGGACCATTTGTAGCCATAATATAAGGACCTTGAGGTGCTCTACCACAACATGACTTACGAAATGGCGACACTAAATGGTAACAATAATTGCAGTAATTTGGGCCGACATATAGGTTAACACCTCATCTACGACAACACCTAGATTAAAAGCTTCCTATCTGGTCAAAGTCGAACGATCGAGGGATGTCTTTCAGAAGGCGAAGCTATGGGATTCCACCATGGAAGCCCCACCGTTTAATGACGAGGAAGAAGGCCGGTTTGATGGGCCAAGTTACCTAACCTGTCGCCATCCGCGAAACCCTCCGCGGACGATTCTGCGCCTTGCTGTCCGCTTGTTCAGACATCTTACTGTTGTTCCGTTTGTCTTACTCACTTTCGCGTCAGAAGTTGAGTTCTTTTCTGCCATTGCCTCTTCGTTGTTTCCCTCTTGATCGTCTGTTTCGTCAGTGGTTGATATAGCGCTTTCAGGCATACCCTGGACTCCAGCAGAGTCATCGGGCAGTGCAGGATCTGCACAAACACCTGTCACTAGACCAAACAATAAAATGACACTCATTAATAAGATCTTCTTCATTTTTCCTCATCCCTCCGTTTCGGAATTGATTTGAACATCCCTCCGTCAGACCGCTGTCAATGCTTTACAACATCAAGAACAAGACTATGTAGACCCGCACGAAATTGTAATTAGCAAAGTCAGTATCCGATGTGCTCCCCATTTGGTTTCCCAGTCACCAATTCCATTTACCGACAGTTTATATCAAGCACCATGCCACGTCAGACTGACATTAAAATGCTAGACTTTTTAAATGGTTAGCTCCAGTGCCACAAGACTGATGTGAAAATAACTACTACTTTATTGGGTATAATACTTCCCAAGTACTCCAATTAAGTGAAAGTAGGTTCGCATTATCCGGCTGGGAGGCTGGACAGCTAGGCACAAAACATAATGTCGGTTTAGAGTACTATAAGGACAGTAGTAAAACGTGTGCGCAGTAGTTGGCAGGTGGGTAAATTATAAGTAGAATAATGATAAGCTATGAAATGAAAATACAAACACTCCCAATATATGACTACATTCTTATGGTCACGGTTTATAACGCAAGTTATGGATGTATCAAGGTAAGAGCCAATATTTACATTTACAGCCGGTGCTACCGAATTTGGCAGTTATGTTCTGGCTCGAACTTACATATGGCAGCTGAGCGCATTTTGAGATCAGTGTTTGTCGAGTGACTTCCGCTTTTCTTTCAATATTCGGTTCATAAACCGTCCGAGTTCACCGGCTTCGTCCATCTGCTTATATCGTAGCTTAAAGTATTTGGCCGCTGCCCTTTGCTTGTTGCCATCACTCTCAGCCATGGCTTGAATCATGGTGGCGGGGTCTTTTTCTTTTTCATTGGCCAGAAAATCAAAAATGCGCCTATCCAATTCAGCCTGGAAAGGGAAAGGTTCTCTGTCGGCCGCAGTGTTCTTCTTAACTTCTCGATAACGTGTTTCTCCGGCAGTATTCTCCTCTTCCGCGGCTCTCATTTCTTCAAAACAAGCATAACAATATTGCCCGTGTTTAAGATAAGGGGAAGGGACCCACCGCCCGCAACTAACGCAGTGCTGGTTGTTATCGTAAGCCATGCGGCTATTTTTTTCTCCCTTCTTGCTACTGCGAATCAAAACCCATGCGACCGCTAACGAGAACAGTGCCGCAAGCGCTAATGTCGTCGCGTTCTCTTGGACAAAGTCTGCTCGGCCATGACTACCATGACTCAGCATATACACACCGCCTGCTAGACTTATCAAAACAAGGGCTATCATTATTATCGCAGCAATTAGCCTCTTCATGCAAGATCCCCCTCATTCGACTTAATTGGTGGTCTTTGATCGTCAGGTTTCCGGTGCCTTTCCTTCATAGGTTCCACTCTGTCTATGGTATGTAAGCCCGCCTATCTTACTGGATCTAGGGTTGCTTTCTGCTGGTCTTAGTGAGTCGGGCAGAGGGGGTCTTGGAAGCCTGCTTCACTTCCTGCAAGACAACTTCGTTGTCCAGATCCTCCTTCAGTTCAGTTTGTTTGAGGGTATCATCATCAATAGCACTCTGACCCTCTGAATGAAAGGTTGACGCATAGGCCATCCTAGCCGTTCTCAGGTTCTCCCTAGCTTTGGTATAGAATGTTGGTTTAAGCTGTATGGCTTTTTCAAAGGAATGAATCGCTTCTTCGTATTTCCCCTGTCCCAAATAGACACATCCTAAGTTATTGTATGCCTGAGCTTCATCTCCTGCTTTTGTGAAAGCATGCAATGCTTCTTGATATCTTCCCAGGTCAGATAGAACTAGCCCCAAATTGTTATAAATCTTACCATGTAGAGTTTTAGTTGCTGATGCCTTGTCAAAAGCATTGAGTGCTTTCTGGTACTCTCCTGCCAGAAAATAAGATATTCCCAGATTGTTGTACAAAAGCCCCTTATTGTCCTTCAGGGCGATAGCTGTCTCGTATTCACAAGCGGCTAACTCATATCGTTTCCTGTAATCATAGATAACACCCAGGAAATTATGAGCTTTCCACAGTTTCGTATCCAGTTCGACAGCTTTCCGAAAATATTCTTCTGCGTCGTCATACTTCTTCATTTGGAAAAACGCCATCCCCAATCCCTCGTAGGATAATGCGTGCTCCGGTTCTTTCTTAAGCACTTCCTGAAATTCTCGAATGGCATCTTGATTCATTCTACCAATAACAGATAATAGTCCTTTCTTATAATGGATTCCACTACTGTCTGGTTTCACTTTCAGGGCCTTTTCGTATTGCACAAACGCCGCCCCGAGATCTCCTCGGCTGAAATATGCATCACCCAGTCTCTCATGTTCCTCGCAAGTCATCTTAGGGAGTTCTTTCAGCGTCGCTATGTCGCCTGCGGCAGATTCCTTGCGCAAGTGGAGTTCTTTTGCATTCTCAATTTGATGAAGGGTCGTATCTTCCCACCAATTGCGATTCCTGTGAGCACAACCCCAGCAGCTAGCAGCCAGTAGTATTACGACTGCCATCAAGTTGGCCAACGCCTTTTTCCTTGCCACTTTCATACTGGAAAGTCCCTCTGTCCGTGAAATAGTGAAATACATTCCTGTTTCTTCCTTCACTTGAGTATCAACGTTGAATGAGTACCTGGTACACGCGGATTGCTGCCGGTCCTGTGAGTGCAATAAACAGCGATGGGAAAATGAAGACAATCGCAGGGAACACAAGCCTTACGGGCAATTTTGCAGCTATTTCCTCTGCCCTTTGGTATCTTTTTGTCCTAAACGTGTCCGAATAGACTCTCAGAGCCTGGGCCAAGCTAGTGCCAAATTTATCTGTCTGTATTAAAGCGGTAGCAAAACTGTTAACATCTTTAATATCTGTTCGAATGGCCAGGTTTTTCAGGGCATCTCGTCTCAACTTTCCTGCTCTCAATTCAAGGTTGTAGAGTTTGAGTTCGTCACTCCAGGCCTTGTTGCTCCATCTTATTTCTTCTGCCACGCGACTGATTGCTGCATCCAAGCCCATCCCCGCTTCTACGCAAACAACCAAGAGATCGAGGACATCAGCGAACCCGCAACTCAGCATCTCTTTCCTCCTGGCAATTCTAGCCCGCAACCAGATCTCCGGCAGGTAAAAACCCAAAAAAGCCAGAAATACAGTGATCCCCACTGTCAAAGAATAACTTATAACTTCAAATACTGCAACCCGCAGCACAAGGAACGACACGGGTAAAAGGATGCCGAGAAGACATCTAGTTCCCCAGAAAATATGTAGAATATCCCGTCTGTGGAAGCCGCCCTTAAGAAATTTTACTGGCATTTGGGAATAGTCTATGGAAGATTTCTCGGAGGCCAACCGTTTACCCAATGAGCCTAAGGAATTAAATACTCTCCCATTAGTTTTCAAAGATGAAGGGCCTGAATCAAGCAATTCTCCGCTTTCTTCATCCTGTCCCACTTTTTTTACTAATCTGACCTTTTTGGCTCGTTGGAGGGCGTAGTAAAATATCCCCGTAAATAGCAATAGAAGCGACAAAAAGGCTGAAGCGGAAATTAGGATTGGAATATTTCCAGTTGCAATAGTCACCTTTCCCTCCTCCCAATCTTATACCTTAATATTAATCAATTTTTTCATGACAAGAATTCCTACCACCATCATGCATCCAGCCAAAGCAGAAATTATCCTCCCTGACGGCTCAGCCAACAAAGTGTTGATGTAACTCGGATTTATAAAACGAAGAGCAATTATGATAAGAAATGGAATAGCGCAAAGGATAGATGCCGTGAGTTTTCCTTCCGCGGACAAGATCTTAACCTTGCCGCGAAACTTAAATCTTTCACGGATGATATAAGCTATTTTATCCATAACTTCAGCAAGATTGCCGCCAGCTTCCCGTTGTATCATCACGGAAACAACAAAATATTTTATGTCAGCAGAATCCACACGATTGGCCAGATTTTTCAGTGCGTCAGAAACGCTGACTCCAAAGTTGATTTCATCCAATGTCTTTCCAAATTCAGTACCAAGGGGGTCGTCAAATTCATCAGCTGCCAGACTAATTCCACTTGAAAACGCATGTCCTGCCCTAAGTGCGCGAGCAATTAACTCAAGTCCGTCGGGCAACTGTTCTTCAAGCCTGATCATCCTTCGCCTTTTCTTAAGACAAACATAATAAAAAGGCATTCCCCCAAGGAGTGCTCCAACGATCAGGGAAATGACAGAATTTTTCGTTGCAAAAGAACTTCCCAAGAACCCCATTGATGCCAACACAAGCATAAGTAATAAGAAGAAACCGAGAGGATACTGAACGTTCGCCTGCTGAAGGAACCGATCTAGCCGTGTTGCCAAGGGCAGACGGGACAGCGCTCGATTGAGGGCCGGTACCTCACTTAGCATCCTTTTTTTAAGAATATTGGGGACATCGGTTCCATCATCCATGGATGACAATTCTCTGAGCCTTTTGCGGATCTTATTACGATGCGGGTTCTGTATGGTCCTTATGGCGAAGAGAATAGATTCCAGGATAAAGGCTAACATTACAAACATAAGCAATCCAACAATGACGATATTCATCTTTCCCTCTCCGTTCGGATCAAACGTCAACAACTCTATCTGGGTCGAAGATATCGTGTGGAAGTTTTACACCACACATCTCAACTTTATCGATAAAGCGTGGTCTGATCCCTTTACATACAAATCTACCTCTTATCTTATCTCCATTATCTGCAACTGCTGTTTGTTGGAAGGAAAAGATTTCCTGTAGGGTGATCATGTTTCCCTCCATCCCAGTGATCTCCTGAAGACTGGTCAGCTTTCTGCTTCCATCAGCTAGACGGGCGAGATGAATAATGACATTCAGGGCAGAGCTGACATATCTTCTCACAAATTCAGTGGGTATGTCGAAGTTTGCCATGGCCACCATCGTTTCCAAACGCATCAGAGCATCACGAGGGGAATTGGCATGTATCGTCGTAATAGATCCGTCATGGCCGGTATTCATGGCCTGAAGCATATCAAACGACTCTTGCCCCCTGACCTCACCGACAATGATACGATCAGGACGCATCCTTAAAGTATTTCTCACCAGATCTCTCTGTGTGATCTCCCCCTTGCCTTCGACATTGGGAGGTCTAGTTTCCAACCGTACCACGTGTTCCTGCTTGAGCCGTAACTCCGCAGCATCTTCAATGGTAACAATCCTTTCCTTCTCGGGGATAAATCGAGAGACAACATTGAGCAAAGTGGTTTTCCCGCTGCCCGTGCCACCTGAAATCAAAACGTTAAGCCTTGCCTTAACAATGCCTTTCAAAATCTCACCAATTTCTGGAGTCAACGCCTTAAGAGTGATGAGATCTTCTAACTCCAAGCGTTCTTGCGGAAAACGCCTGATTGACAGCATGGGTCCGTCTATAGCCAAAGGAGGGATTATGGCATTAACGCGTGAACCATCAGCAAGTCTTGCGTCCACCATAGGAGAAGACTCATCGATCCGTCGCCCTACCTTGGAGACAATCCTGTCAATGATTTTCATCAGGTGGGCATCATCTTTGAACCTTGCATCAGTTAACTCCAGCTTGCCAGATTTTTCCACGTAAATCTGTTTGTATGTATTGACCAGGATATCTGTGACTTGAGGGTCTTGAAGACAGGGCTCCAAAGGCCCCAGCCCCAATACTTCATTCTGAATTTCTGCAAAGAGTCTTTCTCTTTCGATAAAATTAAGGGGCATCCCATTGTCCTCATCCTTCAACAGACTTCCCAGAAGCCCCTTTATCTCGGACTTGAGAGTGTTCCGATCAAGTGTTTCAATGAGCGACAGATCAAGGAGATCCAGTAAACGACTATGGATCTTGGTCTTTAACTCAAAATACTCTTCAGGGATATACTTTCCGGGGGTGCTTACTGGCACGCTTTCCGAATTCACAAATTCATTCACGGTTACCTCCTTGCCCTATTCGGGTAATCAGTTGTTTTGCCCGCATGAGTTAACTTCGTCTCAGGAAGTTCCAACGCTTCTTTTCTTGCTTCTGCTCGCTATTTGACAGGGCATAAGCCAACTCCCTTACGCTCTTTGTAATCGGCGCCTTTGATGCGAGTTCAGACAAAGGTTTGCCGAGATTGATGGCAGACAATGTCTTTCGATAATCGTTCGGTATGGTCCAAAATATCTCTTTGTTAATGCCAGCCTCAGAATCCTTCAGAGTAATCTCCGGATTATTCAGATGACGATTGATAACAACCTTTGTGCGTTCCTTTGAAGGGTAGCCTAGGGCACTAAATGACTTTAAGAGCCTCTTTGTGTTAGAGAGACAAGGAAGACTTAAGATAGAGACAACAAGAACAATATCCGAGATTTCAAGAATTTTCAAAGAGGTTGCATCAAGGGATTGCCCTGCATCGATGATGACAAAATCAAACATTCTCTGCATCAGACCAAGAAGGTGTTCCATGATCTCTGGGTTAACGTCTGGATAACCATTCAGATTTGCCGGAGATGGCAGGACATATACCCCGCTCGAGTGTCTGGAGAGGATATTCATTAAGAAAGTCTTGTCCAGACGGGATATATTCTTGGTAATTTCGCCCCAATGATAGTTCGGCTTTATCTCCAAGAAAAGAGGTACTTCCCCGAATAGGATGTCCCTGTCGATCAGTGCTACCGAATGGGCCCCTTTCATTTCAGCCAAGCTCACAGCCAGATTCACGGCCACCGTGGTGGTTCCTACCCCTCCCTTGCTGCCGATGAGCTCTATGACTTGGCCGATCTTGACGGCTTCTTTGCGTTTTGCCTTTTCTCTTCTCTCCCTAAAATTTTCGAGTGCCTGTCTGACTTCCTGTCCCTTGATAGGGTGAGGAAAAAACTCCTTTGCCCCGGTTCGCATAGCTTCCAGTAGTATCGCTGGATCGGAATGCGGCGATGTGCAAAAAACCTCACCAACCGCATCTACGTCCAGGAGAGAACGGATCAACTCAAAGTCCTTCGCAGCCTCATCTCCCAGTTCAAAAATAAGAAGATCAGCTCCCCGGGTGTCATTGAGTCTTTGAATACCGAAACCCTCAACTGAGGAAATGATTCCTTCTAATTCCCTTGCGAGGTTTGGATCCTTTGCTTCTACCTTGACCTGTATGGCTTTGTTAACCATGAAATTCTCCCTCTGGTTCAACTCGAATGATATCTGCCCGCATCCAGTCCTCATCTCCGGTGCTGAGCTATTCTACCAAACCCGGGATGCTGCCCTTGGTACCGTAGTTTCCTCCACCTCCACGGGTATCTTGAGAGTCAGTATAATCACACAAGACCAAACCGACGAGCATTTTGGTGGGAGAGTCTTGTACATCAGTGAGTAGAACCCTTGAAAACCCCACAACCAATATGCTGTCGTTTGGATTGGAACAGTCATCCCAATCATAAACTCCTACGGTCGTATCCCACATGTGC
>CAZCWQ010000062.1:0-17588 GCA_964502365.1 uncultured Desulfobacterales bacterium
GAAAAGCATAAGAACGCCTAGGCCTATTGCCAAGACAACGTGGCAGAAAATGACAAAATAGGCCAGCAGAATGCCTTTGAAAATACTTTCCTGTGCCTGTGAGCTATTGCGTGCTCTGTTCATCATTCCACTCTTTGGCTGGACATCCCGAACACTTCGTTCTTATCTTCTAGCAAAAGGTGTGCCCTAAATGAACCAGGCACACATGAGACTGATAAACTGATAGAACTCGCTTTTCGTGGGGCGAGTATAGGAGAAACGGGGTTGTGTACTTGCCACAATTGTTGACTGCGAATTAGCTGACGTACGCATAGATCTCTACCGGAAATTGCAAATCTTGTCAAGGGAAGCGGCTCGTTCAATCACCTAGAATTTAAGAGCGTCAGAACCACACCAGAAAGGAGTGAGGCCCACACGGGCTACGTGAGGCAGGCAGCGTACAAGATGTGGTTGGTCTACTCCAAGGAAGCTTGATTATAGCCATCCTCTATAATGCCGCGAAAAATAGGATCTTAGGTAGATATCAAAGCTCGTTTCATTTTTCCCTCAGCGCAGCCAACCTTTCCTTGGCTTTCTTGGCGCATTAAGTTCCAGGATACTCATCTACAACTCGTTTGTACAACCGCCTGGCATGATCGAGATTGTCCTGTAACTCTTCAAGCTTTGCAGTTTCAAATAGCTCTTGAGCACTATTTCCTGAACAGCCCAAGGTAGCAGTCGCCAAGGCTATCATCCAAATCAAGCTTTTTGAAGCGTTTGTTTGTTTCCATTCTGTCAGTGCAGTGTCATATTTACTTTTTTGCTGAGCTCTTCAGCGCACGCTAGTTTCTCCTCATCCGGAACGTCTATGTTGATGGAATGGGTCTCGGGATTTATTTCTACGGTTCCTCGATGCTTGTGGACAATTGACCCAATGAGGTACATTGACAAGGCACTGCGCCTTGACTCTTCGCTTGTCGCCCACACATAATCTTCAGCTAGAGGGCTCTCATTAGCTTGGGTTAGCATATCAATGTGTTTACCGTCATGTTCGTTCTCCATGATAATCTTCTCCAATTCCTATTAAAGTTGACACGACTGTTGCATGTGCATGCCAGCAGAACTCATTCCTAATGTGTCTATGTCAAATTAAGCATAAGCCTGGAAAAGTCAAGAAACCTGAGGACGTGAGCTAACGGGTCGGTTAGCCTTCCTAGGAAGCTGCTTTCAAGTGGGCCAAAGTACTGTTTAGAGCGCTACGGCCACCTTTGTTTTTCTTGTTGTGAAACTCTCCCTGCCACACGCCGCTCTGCTTTATAACATCCTACATTCTTTGCCTTTCTTCACTTGGCTGTTCCCCGAGGTCGCCAGCATTCATATCCAAGGCTTCTTCTGAAGCGTATCCACTTATCTCCGTGAACTTGGAATTGACATACTCAATAAAGCCGTCAGGAGGGGTTCTTTTCCAATCGCGTCGTGCAAGAGACGAGGAACATCTATTCGGGCATCGTTTGTGGTAAAGAAGAGCCCCCAGTGATATCCTTTTCTCAATACTGTCATTCCTGCCAATTATAAATACACCCCATTGTTCCCTAAAATACAGTCTTGACCCTATTGTGGTGGCCAACTCATATGGCTTAAGTTAATGGAGAAAAGTCTGGGACCGGTGGCAAAACAAGTCACAGCGCAACCAAGCAACTGTATTGAATATAGGCTCAGACATAGACCTCGGCCTTGGATCTGCCGATACCTTCCAGTAACGAGGTTTTATGGCTAAGTTCTTCATTCAAGGCGTTTCTTTCCAAATCTTGACAGCGATTTCCGAAAGTTAATCTGTTGGGGCGTGACTTAAGACACCCACGCCACTTCAAGGGTATCATGTATACTTGACAAAACAGAACGCTCGGGGGTCATCCAAAGAGATCTCTTGGGAAATGAAGGCCTAATACCATGAATCAAACCAGAAGAATCCGGAAAGTTCTGAAAAGCAAACCCACTATCGAGGGGGCTGGTGTTCATCTAAAACGCGCATTTGGCTTCAGTGAGGTTCCGGTGTTCGACCCGTTCTTGCTTCTTGATGATTTTCACTCGGACAACCCTGAACACTATTTGAAGGGTTTCCCATGGCACCCGCATCGTGGGATCGAGACTATCACCTATGTTCTCCACGGGGATGTGGAACACGGGGATAGCATGGGAAACAAAGGCGTCATCAATTCTGGGGATGTACAATGGATGACAGCAGGCAGCGGAATCATCCACCAGGAAATGCCAAAGGGTGATGAAAACAGCCTTATGTGGGGTTTTCAGCTCTGGGCCAATCTGCCGGCTTCCCACAAGATGATGGACCCTCGTTATCGGGGCGTTAAAAGCGACAACATTCCTGAGGTCGTTTTAGAAAACGGCTCAAAGATAAAGATCATCTGTGGCGAGGTCAACGGCGAGAGGGGGCCTGTGCGTGACGTCGTGATCGATCCGGAGTACCTGGACATCTCTGTCCCGCCGGAATCGGAGTTTATCCATCCTGTGAAACATGGACATACGGTTCTTGCCTATATTATTGATGGGAATGGATATTTCTGTAAGGAGAAGAACCCGTTCACCTATGAAGTGCAGGGGGTGAACTACTTCGATATTCAAAGGGATCCCTCCGTGGGCAAGGAGAATCTGCTTTTATTTGATGACGGTGACCAAGTTATGGTCTCAACTGAGGGCAAACCGGTCAGATTTTTACTATTATCCGGACTGCCTATTGGCGAGCCGGTCGCTTGGTACGGCCCAATAGTAATGAATACCCAAGACGAACTCAGGATCGCGTTCGAGGAGTATAACAAAGGAACATTTATCAAGCATAAAGCAAAGTAATTTTGTGTCGACGGAAACCAAATTCTCCTGTCGCTGTTACTCTTGGGACTGACCAAGCTATTCCAGCGTCCCTGATCTCGTTGGATGAAGAGGCTCACAGCGACAATTTCCTCATAGTTAAGTCGTGACAAGATATGTCTTTCTGGCCAAACGCCATGAGGTCATTGTCAAATGGCAATGCCTTGTACAGATAACATCCTGGCGGAGGGGGTGACAAAGATGATAGAAGAAAAACAAAAAACGTCGGAAGAGGAGACAAAGAAGAAAAAAAAGGCTGAGCAACCGCTCCCATTCTGTACAACAGCACCCAGTGCGGAGCATGCAAGGGCTCACAAAGAGGACGAACCTTGTGATGATGCTCGTGGGCAAGAATAGGATCGAGCGACGGGAAAGATTACTTCTGTCTGCGGGGCTGTCACCGAGCCGCTGGCGTGGACCTTCCCAGGGTCGCTTTATTACTATTTGTCCGATGGAGACATCAGGCCCTTTAGATGTCGACTGTGACGGGAAGGCGTATCGCCAGTTCCTAAATCCTGGAGAAGCCCCTGAGGCCACCTTCAATATTTCCGCACAACAAGTGACAGCCCGTGAGTACTGTAAGCTTCACGGTCTATGGAAAGCATAATGAGCGAATTCTTGAGAGACGCCAGCGTGAATATCCTCATCGGCGGCGAAGCAGGCCAAGGACTGGTCACAGTCGGGCAACTGCTGGCCAAGAGCCTGGTGCGCAGCGGCTATTCCATAGTTGTCACCCAAAGTTACCAGTCACGCATTCGAGGCGGACACAACACCTTTGCCGTCCGTGTAGGAGTTGGTGAAGTCGTTGCCCCACGGGAGTCTGTAGACCTTCTTGTTGCTCTTGACGGAGATACAGTCGCTTTGCATCACAATGATCTCTCCTCCAACGGGTTCGTTCTCCTCGATAGCACCTTGGATATTGATGGTGATTTCTTTGTGAGAGTCCCCTTCAAGGAATTGGGGCAAGATAGATTCTCAAATATCGCCGCCTTGGGTGTAGTGGGATCCCTACTCGGTTTGGACGAGGAGTTAATGGGAAGGGCGCTGGAGGATTTCTTTGGCAAGAAAAAAGCGAACCTGGCTTCGGAAAACCGACGTGTGCTTGCTTCAGCCGTAAGATGGGCGGCCGCTCATGGTACATCCAGCCAAAAGCTCCCCGCTCTTTCCGATGTCCCACATCGCTTGATGATGAACGGAAATGAGGCCATTGCCCTTGGGGCCATCTCAGCGGGATTGCTATTCTATTCCTTTTATCCTATGACCCCTTCAACATCAATTGGTCTTAACCTGGCAGCCCAGGCCAAAAAGATGGGCTTAGTTGTTGAGCAGGCAGAAGATGAGATCGCAGCCATAAATATGGCTATCGGGGCTTCGTTTGCTGGTGCGCCGAGCATGGTAGCCACTTCAGGCGGTGGGTTTGCTCTTATGGTGGAAGGGGTTAGTCTGGCAGCCATGACCGAAACCCCCGTGGTTATTGTAGTGGCTCAGCGACCAGCACCAGCTACGGGATTGCCCACGCGGACCGAACAAGCGGACCTCAGCCTTGTGCTGCATTCCGGCCACGGCGAATTTCCACGTGCCATCTTCAGTCCTGGAACTGTGGAGGAGTGCTTTTATCTTACCCGGAATGCGTTTGAGCTGGCAGAGCGATATCAGGGGCCTATATTTCTGTTAACTGATCAGTTTCTAGCGGATTCCTATCGGGCTGTAATGCCCTTTGACGTGGAGAAGTTGGCCCCAGTTCGTGTTGGAACAGAGACACTTGGATCGTCACCGTACCTACGATTTGCGATCACTGAAAACGGCATTTCACCTCGCCTCCTTCCAGGAATCACCGAACATCTTGTAGTAGTTGACAGCGACGAACATACAGAGGATGGCCACATTACGGAAGATCTCTGGGTCCGCAAGCAGATGGTGGAAAAGAGACTCAGAAAGGGCGAAGGGATCCGGACAGAGGTCATCCCTCCGGATGTAGAAGGGGAAGACAAGCCTGATCTTTTGCTGATCTCGTGGGGGTCCAGCAAAGGGGCTGTGCAGGAGGCTGCTTCAAGAATGAGGTCAGAGGGGCATGGAGTTACGACGCTGCATTTTAGCCAGGTCTGGCCCCTGGTCCCAGAACAGTTCATGGGCCGCATTGAGTCGGCGCAGCAAGTGGTATCCATAGAGGGAAATTCTTCTGGACAACTGGCGCGACTGATCCGGCAAGAGACGGGTTTTCATATCAACAGACAGATCCTTCGATACGATGGCCTGCCGCTGACGCCAGAGTCAATTCTTCGGGCATTGAATCAATCAGGATAGATGTAAGCGAGGATTAAACATGGTAGCCATTGACCATTACGGAGACTACGAGACGGCCTGGTGTCCGGGTTGCGGAAACTTCTCTATTCTCAAGGCAGTCAAACAGGCATTGGTGGCTAGGCAACTGAAACCCCGCGAGATCCTGTTTGTCTCTGGGATTGGCCAGGCCGCCAAGGCGCCTCATTACCTGAATGCCAATGTCTTCAATGGCCTTCATGGCCGATCCCTTCCCGTAGCCACTGGCGCCAAGCTCGCCAACCCGGAACTGACCGTGATTGTTGAAAGCGGCGACGGGTGCAACTATGGCGAAGGGGGCAACCACTTTCTGGCAGCCATACGGCGCAACATCAACGTAACGCTTCTGGTCCACAACAACCAGATATACGGCCTGACCAAGGGCCAGGCCAGCCCCACGTCTGCTGAGGGTTTTGTGACCAAGGCGCAGCCAGAAGGTGTCCACTCAGCGCCTTTTGACCCAATCGCAGTGGCCGTAGGCATGCGGGCTGGTTTTGTGGCCCGCGGTTTTTCGGGCATGGTCGATCATCTGTCTGATTTGATACAGGAGGGCATCGCCCACAGAGGTTTTGCCCTTATTGACGTGTTACAGCCATGTGTCTCTTTCAACAAGGTCAACACCTTTTCCTGGTACAAGGAACGATGTGACCCCCTATCTGCAACATACGATCCAACGGATTGGGAGGCAGCTATGAAAATTGCCCGTAAGTGGGGAGATAGAATCCCGATAGGGATAATTTATCGAAATGACCGTGTGCCTTTTGAACAACACTTCCATGCCCTAGCTGAAGGTCCCTTGGTAGGACGAGATGTGGACCGTGTGATGCTCAGAGGCATAATAGATCAATATGGATAGGGCCCCCTGGGAAAGTATTATTCAGACCTTGAAATAGTGGCTTCAAGTCAATTACAACGCTCTGATCTGTGCAGCTTATGGGAGTCATTCCACCCTGCACACGCCAGACTGTTTGACGATGAATTTTCCCTAGTTCTTACGCTGTTTGCCAAAAAGCTGTGTCAAGCTTTCTGCCAGGTCGGCAATGTGTCCTTTTGAGATGATATCGGGGGTCAGTCCATATCTTCCGGCCGCCTCTGCCGTGCTCGGTCCCACAGCAGCAATAGTCACGTCCTTGAGGAAGTCGTCCAAGTTGAGGCCAACTTTCTCCGCCCCTTTTAAGAAAAACCGCACTGCGCTGGGATTCGCTAGGGCAAGGGTATCTGGCTTCCAGCTGAAGGCCTTTTCAGCCATACCCACAGTGGACTCTACAAGCATCCGGTAACCGGCCACCTCAGTGACCCGAGCTCCCAAGCTCTTTAGCCTTTGCGGTAGGTTTCGGGATGCAGCTTCAACCCTGACAAGGAGAAACGCCCAGTCGGAAATCTCCCCAAGACAGGCCGTAACACCCTCGGCAGTATGGAGCTTCGGAACATAGTGCACCTCGATCGCTTCCTTCTTAAGGGCAGACACGGCACCATGTCCAATTGCCACAATCTTTTGCTCACTGAGGGCCGCCTTGCCAACTTGGAGCACCTCAAGGCGCTCCAAGAAGGTTATTGCACAGTTGCTGCCGGAAAAGATGACACAATCAAAGTCCTCAAGCCGCTGGATGGCTCTATCTATTGGGCCATAGTCCTCAGGTGGAGCGACTTTGACGATAGGAAACTCCAGTGCCTCTGCCCCACGCCTCGAGAGAATATGCAGAAGGGGGTTGGCTTCTGGCCGAGCCGGTGGCACTAGGATCCGCTTGCCTGCAAGAGGCTTTCCCGTGGGTGAAAACATATCGTATGTCAGGGGTAGGCAGAAGCGACTTTGATAGTCATTTTACCCCCTTGTCTGCAAAAATCGGCTAAGTCTATAATTGTGTTGAGCTGGAACGCTACGCTGGCACTAGGTACCTGGAAGTCAAAAACCCTGCGTAGATCGCTGTCTAAACAGCTTCAGGGCCTCCTCTTCCGTGACGTCGGACCAATGCCTGTAGGCGTCGGCTACCGCAAAGCTGATGCCAGATCGGATGTTAGCACAATAGATGCGATCTACATTCGCCGCTATCCGCTGAACTGTGCGGCTGGGACCTGTGGGGACTGCAACGACTACCTGGGACGCGGACTTCTTCAGAAGCGCTTCCACTGCCACGTGCATTGTGAAGCCAGATGCCAGGCCGTCATCTACCAAAATAGCGGGCCGTCCGGACAGGGTCTCAAGCGGTCGATCGCTTTTAAACGACGAACTCCGCCGGCGGACCTTCTCTTGAGTCTCGATGATACCTTCTTCCACCTGTCTTTGACTTAAATTCAGTCTTTTTACCAAGGCTTCGTTGAGCCGAACTGTGCCGTCAAAGGCCACCGCACCATAGCCAACCTCGCTGTCCCACGGCGGCGTAATCTTGCTGACCACCACTGGGTAAAGCGGCAGACGTAACTCCTTGGCTATCTCAGCTCCTACTGACACACCACCTGCTGGAATCGGCAGTACTGTCGCTGAAGTGTCTTCATAGGCCTTCAACATCTGCGTGAGGACTCGACCGGCGTGTTCACGGTCCTGGAATATCCGTGTCCGATTACGGAGTTCAGGAAGCTCGACAATATTTTTTGGTTCCATGTTGTGACAGTTACCAATTCGGAGGACTGATTTTATCTATCACAATTGAAGCCTGGCAGAAATGGTTAAGGAGGTTTGGTATTGAGTATTTTTTATGATCAATCACCAAGGCCATCTTGGAGGAAGATGATCTTCATCAGGAACCTGTAGAGTCATTTTACTACTTGGAGCTTCTCTGGATTATACCAGCCGTGGGAAAGGACATGAGGCGTGCTAAGGGTCCCCTGAGTATCGGTACTGTAATGATCTATTTGTGTCAAATATTCGTCTATGACGTTCTTGGTCTGCAACAATCCCTTCTCTTCTCTAACCTCTGCAACCCACCACGCACAACCAATATCTTGCAGGATACTTAGGGGGTCTTGGATGTCCTCCAGACGCTCCGGCGGCACGTGCCCTAGACCAAAAACCTCTGTGTGGTACACATGGGCGTTGAACACGCGGTCAGAGTGAGGCGTGACAAAATCTTCAGTTGAAAAATAGTGACTCCTGACTGACTCGCACGCGTGGGCATGGCCAATGTCAAAGGTCGCTGCTGCTCCACTCCCTCGTATAAGCTTCTCAAAGAGTTGAGGCCTGCTGGTCCATCCCCAGACCAGGTTCTCTAGGCAAATTCTCACCCCTCGGTCCGCGCCGTATCGAACCAGACGCCTCAGATTGTTTATGGTGGCATCCCAGGACAGGGGTTCAGTTGAATCATGTCCAAGGCCAATGTGAATCGTCACATATCTGCCTTCCGCCTTAGAGACGACTCGAATGATGCGACGGAAAAGGGCTTCAGCTTTCTTTGCCTCTTCAGGGTCTTCGTGACCAAGGTCTATCTGGTAAAAGGGACAATGATAACGAACCTCCAGGGGTCCTAGAGCTGATATACTATCCGCCCAAGTTGATTCCTCTGCAGGTGAGGCAGGAAGGGCCTCCACGTCAAAAGACCAATCGATGCCAGAGAAGCCGTGAACAAGGGCAAAGGTCCTGAGCTTGCCCACGTCCGAGAAAATGTTGCCCATGGCTAACTTCGGTTTCACTCCTGTACTCCTCGAATGAGGGACTATTCTCAGTTCTGGGTTTTGTTACATACAATAATACATTGTGGGCAGCGATAAATCAAATAGGAAATATCTATACAATCCAACACAAAGCATAGAAAGACTGTATGAGCCGAGCGGGATGTGCGATGTGAGATAAGGAAACTCTGAGAGCGGAACTCAATAATGGGAAATGAAAATACCGTCTTTGATAATGGACATGCAACTTGGTTTTGAGCGGCTCGGGAGTTCCGTGGTAGGTATTGTTGGCTTTATCAAGCTTTTGCCGCTCTTTATGACCATATCCTCCCACGTGGCGCTAACCTATGGAGTACTATTCACGACACCGGATACATAGTCCCCCAGATGAACAGCAATATGGAAAAAACCGATTTCTCTAAATTTACTCACGATGTCTTCTCTCATATCATCCCGCATGATCAACTCCAGTTCCCGACCTTCCACCTGTATGCCTGCCACCTGGCCGTGATGAGTCACTCGGCATTGTCCAAGACCTTTACCTAGGAGAAACCCCTCAGCCTCATCAATCATCTTCAACTTTTCAACTGTGATGGGTTCTCTGTACGGTATCCCCCAGGCCAAACAAGCCATTCCTGGTTTATCCCATTGAGAAAGCCCCATCTCTTTTGAGAGTTGGCGTATCTCCTGCTTCCATAAACCTGCAGCTACCAAAGGAGAGATAATCCCCATCTCTCTGGCGACCGGCCGGCCTGGACGACAATCTTCAGATTCATTTTCATCGTCCGCATTGGCCCCATGGGCCACGCACTTTAGGCCTTTGTCTTCTGCGATTCTGATAAGCTTCTCAAAAAGGTTCCTCTTACAATGGTAGCACCTGTCTGGCTTGTTGGATACAAACGCGGGAAGGCTCATGACTTCTGACGAAAACAAAATATGCTTAACGCCTCTTTCCTGGGCAAATGTCACGGCCACATCTCTTTCACGTGGAGGATATATCTCCGAAACCGCCGTTGCTGCTACCGCTTCAGCGCCAAGGACGTCATGGGCCATGGCTAACAAGAATGTGCTGTCAATGCCTCCGGAAAAAGCAACGAGCAAAGAACCAGCATCCTGCAATAAACGGCTGAGCCGTTCTCTTTTGCCGACTAGGTTTTCAGGATCCATCTCGATCTGATTGCGAAAGACCACACAACCATTGTGTTCCTTTCAGCATACCAGGAGTGTTTTTGGTTTAAATACGGGAATGACTCTTCAGAGTAAAAAATCCTCATTTCTGAATTGGAAACTGACGCCTGTGCCCAGTGCTGAAACAACGGCAGCCTACTGAGCTGACAAAGCTTTGTCAAGATCCGTCGCGATGGTTGGGACTTTACGGCCGGCACAAGCTCTTCTCCAAGGTCCGAAGTTTGTCAACTAGGAGTATTCACCACTCCAGAGCTGTTCAAGAAAATCTTTATACGGAAGAACGGTTATACCTTCAATTTCCCGCCTACGCGGCTCTAAACTGACGCACAAAAAGCGCTTAAGCTTTTTCTCCTCAGCGAGCGCCCGTAGTGGTTTTAGTTCAGCCGATGACAGGTTCTCTTTGGCCTTTACCTTTATTGCAGTGTCATCACCAATAATAAAGTCCACTTCAAAGTCGGAGGTGGGCCGCCAGTAGCTTAGCGAGTCCCCTCCCACATAGTCTCTATAGCAGATGGGCTCATGCAAGATGTAGGTTTCAAAGGCCTCGCCAAATTCGGGTGTGCGAGGGCGAAACTCACGCTCCTGCAAGGCCGACACAACTCCAACGTCAAAAAAGTAGTACTTAGATGAAGCCAATGGCTTTCTTTTCTTTGACTTTCGCCAGGCAGGGAGTTCATGGAGCATCAGGGTGTCTTTCAAAATCTCAAAATAATCGTACACGGTTGTTCGGGCTACCTGAGCCTCATTAGCAACATTGGTAAATTTCACGATAGTACTGTTGCACAAAGAGGCTACTCGAAGAAAACGACCGAATGCAGGAATATTGCGAGTAAAACCTTAGGGCTCTAATCTAGATCCAGCTCGACCTTACACTTATTACGTCGTGAAACGCCTCGAAAAACCTTATTGCCGCATTCAGGACAGATGTAGCGGGCTTCTTCGTCTTCAATCCACTTCTGAGTCCCCACCTCTTTCCAATGCGGAATCGCCCGCAAAATAACCTTCTTTCCTACTGACATTGGAAAGTCGGCAATGCGATGACAGGGAAACTCATCACACTGGTGACAGCCAGTGTAAGCTTTCTGCCTGGTACAATCTCTAATGTCACACTGTTGGCAATGCATGAAGCGATCATCAGACAAGCAGCCGCTGCATCGAATGTCTTCCACGGAAAGGCCCTCTGCGTTAGGAAGCTTACCTTTGCCGGGGACTTTTCCCTGGTAAACATCAAGTAATCGTTCTTTGAACTTCTGATTATCGTCACGATGTGCAATGTAAACGGCACATACTCCGCAATACAGACCACAAGGAGCCACCAGGTCTGGATCAACCTTCATAAACATCCTCCATCGATCTTAGTTTGCTGACTATCAGTATGCGCCGTCCTTTTTTACGCATAGTCTGCCGTGGTCAACGCTCACCAATGACACGATCTTTTCACAGATCTTATTCAGCTGTCTCATTTGTTTGGCAAATAATCCTCTCGCACAGGGGAAAATACCTCAACGGCAACTGAGTCCTCGATGACTTCCGCACCGTGTTCAAGGCCACTCGGTATACACCAGCTATCCCCTGGCTTCACGTCATACTCCTGTGTTCCAATTGACAGACGGATATGGCCTTTAACGAGATAACCGGTCTGTTCATGCGGATGGCCATGGCGGGGCAATATACTCCCTTTTTTCAACATAAACTCCGTCATTAGGGTTTTTTCTCCGTACACTAGTGTCTTCTGTTCGATTCCTTCTAGGGCGAGAGTGTACCCACTTTGGCTGTGCTTCTGGAACATGATCGACCCTTTATCTGTGTTTAATATATGTTTTCGACTGTGAAATTCGGGACGGGTCCCAATAATCATTGTATTTGGGTATCACAAAAATAAGTGGATTTCAAAAGGACAGGTTGATTGCAGCTCGCCACTATCTAACCACCACTATGTAATCAGAAGTTTGGAGAATGACAAATCTATGCATTCCCTGAAGTTCAGTAAATGGAACAACGAAAATATGATATTACTTGGAAAGGGCTAATTTACCGCTAGCGAAAGTCTAATATCTTAGTCAAGATAGCGCCCTCAAAAACGAGAACGTAGTAATAGCCAGATTTGGGTCCATAGACCCAATGCTCCATTTTAAGTTCCCTTTTTCTGTCCTTTGACAGCGTGTATCCGACAACTTCCTGCAAGATGGGTGTCCCACACTTCTGCAACACCTGAAAACTATGATCTCCGACAGAAACTAAGTCTGATCCGCACCTGAATGCTGAAGCCATATTAACGGTTGACAGCAAAAGGATTCCCAACACACCTACACAGCATTTGCTTTTCATTTAACCTCCTCCCAGAAAAGTGCACATGTATATGCATCTGGTCCAATTCGAGAAAGCAAATTCTGTTGGAGCTTGGCGAAGATCTCGTTTGTATATCACGAGCATTCTGGGTTTGCAACCAGTTGGATGAATTGCAGAGAGTTGTGTTTTGGGGAGTCTGGCTTCCGATAAGGATATGACAGTAATTAATAGCCCGGAAATTTGTTTTTCGAATAAAGATGGCCGATTTACCATCGGGGGTAGGGGCAAATGAAAGTTGTGACGATCAAACAATATCACCCGGATAAGGGAATTCAAGACCGTGCAGTGCCCAAAGAAGCTTTATCTTCTCCATCCGCGCCACGATTTCTTCTCGGTTCCAGTAATTATTGTCATACTTTCTATGACTCATCTTGAATCCTTTGGGTCTGTATTGAATACCTTTTCGTCTGAAGAAATCTTCAAGAAAGGTATCTATATCGGGACCGTATCGTACCGGAATGATTTTGCCCTTGTTGACAGGATCCCTAACAATCTGTGCAAGGACCTCTTCCCACAATAGAAATTGTTCTTGCCTAAACTTGGGGTCGTCTTTAGCCAGTATACTCTCAGCGCGCGAAGCAGTCATGGAACCTGGATGCCTTATGGGCACAATGTAATGGGCTTTGGCTCCAAAAATACAGTCTAGTAAGCCCAAGCAATGAGAAAAGTAAAGATTCTTTAGGACAATATTTTTTGTTTGCCCGATTCTTCGATAAATATAGACAAAGATTTGGCTCAACACAAAAATGAAATCTGCAAAAGCAGCAGGATTTCTCCATTGCATGCCACTTGGATCATGGATGACGTAGAAATCGTGAGTCATTGAGTGAGACAACTTCTTCCATGGCCAACTCACCGCTCGGCCTATTTCTGTGTAAATGTAAGTCCCACCTGACCTTGGAAGCCCTAAGACGAAATAAAAGGTACGGTCGCCCACATACTTGGAAACGATTTCTCTATCATTCCCAATAATTCCTTCAAACAAGGCCATGCATTCCTTGAGGAATTCGTCCAGCCTTGCTCTGATTGCAGGATCCTTTGAGGACTGCTCAAGCCTGCTGACCTTCTGTTGGCAATATCGGTCCCATTCCTCTGGCCTGTGACCTGCTATTCCTCTCAACTGCCATTCTTCTTCCGGGTCAACTCCTGCCAGATGTGCGACAACGCCCTGCATAAGGGTCAGGCTCAATCTCTGCTCTCTAACGACATTCAACGTAAGTCTTTGCATATGCAATATATCGAGCTAATTTATGCTTGGCGAGAATCACTAATGCCGTGCTGTTACAGAAACTTATGTGCCATCCAAGTCCAGTATGGATAACACACCAATCTCCATCTGGAAACCAGAAAGGAACCTTGAAAATGTCAGTCTGTCATCTGTGCTCAAAACATTGGTCGCCAGAACACAGATTGCCTAGCAGAGATCAATGATGGCCACTCTGAAATCAGCAGTGTAGCTTTATGACGGCGGTTATCTCTTAGTTGTCAGGCAAATATTTTACCAAACAAACACAAATACACCAGCTAACCACGACTGCAATTCACATCTCATTTCCAGAGAACAACATCCAATATGTTTTAGCGCTGGGCAATGTATTTCATCAACATTTGCCGGGCCCCAGGAGAGTCCCATTGCACTGCACCAAGAAATTTTTCCCGGAGCACACCCTGTTTGTCAATTATATAGGTTTCAGGCACGCCGGTCAGGCCATAAGCCTTGCCTGCCTTATTTTCCGGATCAACAAGAATTGGAAATGAGTATTTTTGTCTTGCGACTACCATGTCGGCAACGGCTGGTTTGTCATTGTTGAGAATGGCCAGCATCTTAAATTTGTTTGCCGGCAGTGAGCTGTAAAGCTTTTGCATTGAAGGCATCTCCTTAATGCACGGCACACACCAGGTTGCCCAGAAATTAACAAATACCACCTGGCCCTTGAGTTCGGCAAGGTTCCACGTCTTGCCTTTTCTGTCCACAAGGGTGAAGTCAGGGGCCAGTTTACCAACTTCAGCCACTTTTGGCCGCTGTCCGCAGGCGACAAATAACAACAAGGTTAGGCAAGTAATCGTGATCGAGGATGATGCTTTCTTCATAATCAATTCCTGAGCACAGTCGAAGGATACCCCCGGCCTCCCGGCCCTTGAAAAACGAAAGCATTTAGAGAAAAAATCGTTGGGAGTTGTTCAGCATAGAACTACGTCCCGGAGTTTCGTATTCTTTGCTTCTGAGCACTTCGGAAAAATCCACGTTCCAGGGCAATTTGTCTGGCAAGGTAGATCTTTGCCAGGCTCTGATAAGGTACATCTTTCTTGTTTGCGAGCGTTTTTAGTTCAGCCAGCATATCCTCTGGAAGACGGATTGAGATAGATTTTAGTGAAGGCTTCAGTTTAGGAAAAGAACCTCTTTTGAAATTTTTCGCATCAAAGTAATCGAGCGGGGAATGCGTAGCCCAAAATTCTCGCTCCTCGTCTTCGTTCTTGAACTTCGGAATTCTCTTATTCATTTTCTTCATAAAAAACTCTCTCCTTCTTGTTCATGTCCCTTGCGGAAATGACTCTGATCAGGTTGCCCCTCTTCGTGAATACCACTGCAAGGAGACGACCTGCATCTGTCTTGCCAAATGCGGCCCATCGCTTTTCTGCTAGCGAGTGCCTCGGATCTTCGAGAACAAGGAGTGGTTTACTGAAGAATACCTGCTCGCACTCCCAGTTCTCAACATTGTGCTTGATGAGGTTTTTATCGATATTACCTCGGTCCCACTGGAAGCCCACGAAATTGCCAAAATCATTTTCCATTATGGGTTATCGTATATGACAGGGATATACATGTCAAGGACTTTCTGCGGAGTCCAGAGGTAAATTTATGTATGCCCAACGGGGCGTCGTTCGGCACGCGCAGGTTCAGCAATTCGTGGACGTTGAAATTGAGGACAACACAGCCTGCTTTTGGAAACCGCACAAATATGCCATCTTAAATAGTCGCCTATGATTGCAGGTAGCGACAATTGGAACTTCAAAACCAAGAGCACAGATGCAGGACTGGTATCGGAATTCTGACGCTAGGCATAAGTGGCGGGCGTTTCCAAACTGGAACTTTGAGAAAGGCGCTGCTGTCCAAATAAGGAAGAAATGCGTGAAACTGATCAAATAGTACAAGAATAAATTCAGTAGAAAATTCTGATTTTATTCCGCGATTTCAATGACTTAGTCGTTAGTCTAGGCCTTGGAAGCAAGCTCAATTCCTTCGTCTCTGAAGCGATCAATCACTCTTTTCTCAACCATGGGTGCGAGTGACTGCCCCCAAATTTGCCCAATCCTCAAGCTTTCTTGAAATACCTGGGGAAGGGTCACAATCGTCTTTTGCCCCAGTTCTGTCTCATAGAACGCTATGAGACCTTTGATGTCTTCATGCGCAAAGTATTTGCCGTAGATGGGTATTATCATATCAAGGAGGCCGCCATCGGCAGCCATCTGTTCTTTCATGACGAGGTTCACTTCTTCAGAAAGCATCGAGAAGTGTTTCCTTGAAAGGTTGGGGGCGACCGCAATGGCTCGATCCCACATTTGTTGGGCGAACGCTTCTGACATCTGTCTTCCCAAGTCCGCGGCGTTGGTGATAGTCATGAGCCGTTCGATGTCAGCCTTTTTTTGTCGGGTGAGTTTCTCACTAGATACAGCAGGCTTCTCTTCAGGATGGTTCTTGCCAAAAATTTGGTCGAAGGGTTCTGAATTATAGTATAGAATCGTGGTTGTGACGCCTAGAAAAAAAGCAATGGATAGTCTGAAAACTTTTATGACCATAGGTCTTATCCTCCTGAGTTCTTAGATTGACATGTGTCCGTTCAGTAGTTGACTAATCGACGTCTGGAGCCGGGACGTATGGAAAATGCTGCCTAATGAATTAGATTGGGAACAAGATTAGGCTCGTTTTGGACCGCCTGCGACATTCCTGGTTTGTCAACAGCAACAAGTTGGCCGAGAGTGGTGTAAGTGTAGTCGATTATTTCTTCGTATGGAACCTTATTGCCCGATTCATTTTCCTTGAACCCTCTGACAATTCTCCTTCTCAACTGACCGGTGGGATTCTCGTTTGGGACGTCATTTCCGTCATCATCGTAATCCCAAATGGTTTCACTTTTGACACTACCATCTTCAGCCAACTCTTGTGTACTTAACTTGGCATTAATTCTGGGGTGATAGGTGTATTTGAACAGTCTTTCATCGCGTGTCTCAGTCAAATACTTGATGGTTTGAGGCTTTCCGCGACTGTCAAAGTCACGATATTGGGACACGCAGCCATTTACGTAGCGCGCTTCTGTAACTCTGAGATTTTTGTCATAGGACAACGCCCTGATTTCACCTCCAGCACGTTTCACTCCTGGCGGGACGTCTATATATAAAACAATTTTTCGCCCCTCGGATATCCCAATCCCATACGTACGAGCGATGCCCTTGGAGTTGGTCACCTTTACCTCTCTTTCATTGACATACTCTATTGTCACTCCCTTGTTGTCGTGTGTTACGTTCTTAATGGCCCGACCCTGATCATCGTATTCCCAAGACGCAAGGAACTTGCCGTTGATGTCCCGCTTTTCTGTCATCTTATGAACGTCTTTGGGATCAGTGTAAGCATACCTGAAACCGGAACCATCAGGATATTTGACCGACACCAGGTTCTGGTGCTCATCGTAAGCATAGTATGCCCATAGGATATCTGGTCCGCCGGGAGGCCACTTTCCAGACAAGTAACGTAGCATTCCGTCCGCGCCATAAAAGAAATTCAGAACAAAATCGGTGGCGCTGTCGGCAATAGCTTGAAGGCGGTTGTTTTCGTCGTAGGAAAAATGCTGGCGGTTGCCTACGTTGTCATCTATTTGGATCAGAAGGTTTCTTTTGTCGAAAATGAAACGGCTGCCGTCGAGCCGATACCAAACACAGTTTCCTTCTTCCAACTCCACCTTGGTGCGCTCCTTGAAAGCGCCAACGTAATGCCCGGCGCCTGAAGGTGTGAAGTAAACACCTCGGCCAGTCTCATCCACAATTCTCAGGTGTTTCTTTCTTTCCCACATGAAATCGGGATTCAGGGTCAACTGGAAAGTGTGACTCCATCCGTAACCCAGAGGGCCGGACTTTTGCCATCCGCGGCTGTTGTAGGAACGTTCGAACACCAAACCTCGTTTATGAAGAGTTGGAAACGCGAAGTCTATTTGAGACTGATAATTGTTCCCGTTGAATATTTCGATGCTGTCGCCCACGACGGAGAGAGGTGC
>CAZCWQ010000063.1:0-16977 GCA_964502365.1 uncultured Desulfobacterales bacterium
TAACCGGCCCTTACACGCCGTTAGCCGGTTGCGCCCCGCGTCAGCTCGGCATTCTGCTAATCCAAGAAAAGGAGTAAATAACTGCCATGGCCACTATGCTTGATTGGAATGCGCTGACACAGAAGGTCAATTCCTACATCGGGAATTACCCTTTCTGCACATCTCAGAAACGTTCTTTTACCCATGTCCTCCTTGAATACATCCTTGCACTTACTCCTGAGGAAATCGAAGATGCTGTTACAGACGGGCCCGACGACCGCGGGATAGACGCTGTCTTTGTTGACGAAAGAGATGAGCGCAACATTGTACATTTATTTCAGTTTAAACACGTAACATCGTTCACAAAGTCGAAAAACAATTTTCCCTCTAATGAGATTGATAAGTTGCTAGCCTTTTGTACCGACCTTCTTGATCAAAAGTGGAGCATGCAGAAAACATGCAATCCCATTTTATGGGGCAAGGTAAGGGAGATTTGGGAAGCACTTGAAAGACCAGACCCTTCTTTCGAGGTGCATTTCTGCGGGAATATGAAAAACCTCGTGGAAATTCAGAGGAAACGTGTAGACGATTCCCTTGCGAAGTACAGATCGTTCCGTACAAATCACCACACTCTCGACTCAATCGTCAATATGTTCTTGGAGAAGAAGCAACCAAAGATCGACGCAAAGCTACGCGTTGTTGACAAGAACTATTTTGAGAGGACTGACGGGAACATTCGCGGGTTGATTGTCACGCTGGAGGCTGAAGAGCTCATTGGGCTCATCACAGACCCACAAGACCCAAATCAGGTTCGGCTCGACGTATTCAACGATAATGTCCGAATCTATCTGACTAAAAAGAATCGGGTCAACAAGAAAATCTATGCAACAGCGCTTTCAGATAAAAATGTTGAATTTTGGTATTTGAATAATGGCATTACGCTCACTTGCGACTCCTACTCATACCAACCAGGAGCCCGTGCCCCAGTCGTAACCCTTGAGAACGTCCAGATTGTTAACGGAGGACAAACGTCAAACGCGCTATTTGATGCTTTTAAAGAGAGCCCAGAGGAAGTCAGGAATGTACTTGTCCTCGCCCGGATATATGAAACAAGGACCCGTGATATCACCTCTGAGATAGCAGAGGCTACGAACAGTCAGACACCTATCAACACCAGAGATCTTCGGTCAAATGACGAGATTCAGAAAAAGCTTGAGGAAAGTTTTTTAGATCAAGGACTGTACTACGAACGGAAATATCGACAGTATCATGAAAAACCGAAGGGAAAGAGGATTGACGCTCTTAGCGCTGGCCAGGCATTTCTCGCTTATAGCCTTGGCTATCCAGAAATTGCAAAGAAGGATCGTGCAAAAGTTTTTAGCGATTTGTATGACAACATTTTCAATGAGGATATAACTACAAAGAAGCTTTTGGTTCCTGTCCGTGTGTTTTCTGAGATTGAAACTGTGAAACGAGACCTTCGAAAAAGAATCAGGAAAGGTGAATCAATTGATCCTGATCTGTTGTTCCTGATAGATGGCGCATACCACGTTTTATTTACGGTGGGAGAGCTTTGCGATGCAGAGGGGGCGGATCCGATTGATGAAAAGCAAGCCAAAACGAAGATTCCTGTTGCGCTGGAGGTTATAAAATATCTGGTTAAGCAGGAGATGGTAGATGATGAAGCCTTCACGACGAACCGATTCTTCAAGGACGCAAGGACTAAAACGAAGATCCAGAGACTAGTCGCCACACAGGCTTACTCAAAGCACGATATAAAAAGCAGTAAAAGCCGAACAAAGGCATACAGCCGACGACGAAAAAATCGCGGCTGATGCCTGGCCGTTACCGGGCGCTTCGCGCCCGGTAATGCCGAGCTGCCGCTGTCGCAGCTTCGCGTTTGGCCCCTCGGCGTGAAGCGCCTCGGTAACCAAACGCTCGACGCTACGTGCTCACCCGCTAACCGGCCCTCACAAGCCGTTAGCCGGTTGCGCCACACGTTAGCTCGGCATTTGGAGCAAAAAAGATGGCACGAAAAAAACGAGTAATACTCAAAGGAAAACAGCTTGCAAAGCGTCTCACAGGAATATCCACCCCCATCGGCGGGCTGAATTGGGAGCCTCCTGTTGATGAGCGTGACATGGCAAGGAAACTCCTCGTCTTTCTGGAAGACCGCCGTGTGCTGTACATGCCGTACGATATGGAAATAGGAATGTATGTTGTTGACTCGATTCAGGAGATTCGGGATCGACTTACACAAGATCTTGAGCAGATCTCTAAGTCGAGTGTTCTCAGGGAGTCAACCGCTGCAATGCGTGCGAGTTGCCGCAAGTTCTTGACTCAGACTCAGAAGCCGCCAAGACGTGTTCATCATTATGGAATGGAGGGGCTTTTCTGGCAGTCGTTGGGTGAACTGAGAGCCATTTTTGGTCTTCACATCGCACGTATTGCCTGTGCGTACGATCTTGAAGTTGAGAGAACACTGGAGCCCATCCTTCCTCCTGAGTTTGAGAAGGATGGCTCCGAACCAGCGGCTGCAAAACTACGTGGTAGACCGCGCGCTGAGCCCTAGCGGGCCCTCACAAGCCGTTAACCGGTTGCGCCCCGCGTCAGCTCGGCATTAGGTTTCTCAACTTTTATTATTTCTGCAATCGCCATGTGGTGTCGCATCAGGACTTTCAATAATGCGCACAGTTTTAATGATATCAATTTTACTTATTATTTTTACTGCGGCTTATTCTCTAAATCGATTTGGGTTAAACATTAGTGGCTTTCTAAAGGGAGATGGTAGCGCAGTTTTACAGGCAGCTACAGCTTTGATAGGCATATGGGCTCTTGTGATAGGCTTTAGCATAACTGCTATTGGAGCAACTATTGAACTGTCCAAGTTGCCACCATCATGGAAATTTTCCCTATTTCGTAGGACCATTATCCGTAAGCTGATACCCTTTTTTATCCTTGGGCTATTAGGTGGAATCATCCCCTTTTGGGGGATTCTGCATTGCCGAGTTGATACCGGGGTGCATATTTCCAATGTTACACCTTGGTTAATCGTTGGCTTTATTTTGCAGCTTCTTCTGGTCACCTCTGCAGCATTTGCCGCTAAAACCACATACAAAGAGCTAACGCTAGTTCCCGCAATAAAGAGTACTCTTTTCAGTATAGATCATAAAAACCTAATAAGTCTTAAAGATGCGCATAAAGAAGCTTTTAAGCTTGATCATGAGGAGGGCAATCGCCCAGCTATGATTCCTTTTTCAGGTTATGGGAGTGGAATCAAAGGCAAGGCCGCAAGTGTGCATGATGAGCTTGTGATAGTTTTCAAGACACTTTTTCTTGAAACAGAACCCCAGAAACTTGATGCTGGTTTTAGGGCTGTTTCTGAATGGATAGATAACAATTCTCTAAATGAAATTGATTCCTATTTGGAGTACAGGCTATTGCCTACATTTTTTCACTCTATAAGAACCGACCCGAATACATTCAATGCACAAATATTTAGAACCAGGCTATATTACGTGGCTCGTCTAATAAATCTGCTTCAAAAGGCCGGGGCAACTCTCTCCGCATCCAATTCAGCTAATCCACTTTGGGGGTTAATTGATGACTATTCACACGAAGTAGGGATGTCGAGGGCTTTGGAATCTGCTAGAATGGGAATTGAGCAAATTTTATCTAACGAATGCCGACTCAGTCGTGGATTTAGTATTCTCATTAACAACCTTGCAAATAGCATGCAGCGGTTAGCTCTCGAACATAATGCGCAAAGCCTATATGTCATGGAGTGGCTCCTCGAATGGCATAGATACTATTTGGAAGGTTGCTTATTCCGAATCTGGCCAAAAAGTCGACAATCAATCGATCATCTGCTTCAAACAATATCGTTAATGTACAGTGCAATAGATGCAGAATATGGTAACGATACTGCTCTGTGGGCAGGCATGCATGATATGAGATATTGGATTCTAATTGCCCTTAGACGCATGCAAGAGGCATTCGTAGGTTCCAAGAAACCAGATAATATAATTGATGATCAAAAAGAGCTTGCGTACCAAGATTATGAAAGCTTCAATACAATTATTTCAAAACTGCTAGAAATAAGACAACCTGAAGGCGATAAAGTCGCATACGGCAATTTCAAATACAAAGAAAATCCGTATACTTAAAGAGATTAAAGTTCAAATTCATTACTGAAATAACCTAACCTTGCTCTTGCAGCCTACAGCTAATTGCTACGGCTGAAGAGCCCATTAGCCAATAAGGAGGCTTAATGCGATGAGTCTCGGTTTATTCACTTATATTACAGGCGTGGCAACTTTGCTGGCCCTTTTTCTCCAATTGTGGGACGTTCTTCCTCAATATCGTGAAACCAGAAAGACAGTGCTTTTAATAACCCTCGGCGTATTTGCCGGTACCGTCTTGGGTACCCTTCAAAAAGTGAACATATCGTTTGGCGCTGTAAATGTCTTCTCGATTGTCACAGCTGCGCTTATACTTATCATGTTTATAAGCTTAGTTGCCGCTATCGCTGTGAAGGACCATGAAAGGCGCAAGCAACTGTATACGGTTTTTGGCTGGATTACCTTTGCGGTGCTCCTTACCATGCCGTTGAATATCTGGCATACATGGGCTACAAAGGAACCCAACCCAGAAGTGCAGTCCAAGACGTTGTCGACGGATGAGCTGATTGTTTTGGCGGACACCAATGCGGGTAAGATGAACTATGAAAGAGCGATATTTTGGCTGGAAGAATTTCGGGGAAAAGTCGGAATAAATGATCCACGCTACCAAGCTATCGAACAACAGATATCAGACCTCAAGACAAAACAAATTACAAAGCCGAAGAAGGAATAGAATGGGCAATCGGCGAATCAGGTAGCCGGGGGTTTTTCTCCCCCCCCGGCCCCCACACCATACGCCGTCGCCTGAGGCTATGGCGCTACAAGCCCAGCAAGCGGGTCCCCATCTTTCGATGCACCCAAGATGCCCTGAGCAGGGTCGAAGGGCACGCGGCGGTTCACAGCGAGATCCGTGACATTTGGACTTCAGTTCAGGAATTTGTCCAGCTTCTCTTCCCGCACCAACACCTGCCCTCGCGCCACCAACTTGCTAGCCGCTGAAGGGCTGTAAAATGTAAAATGGGGTCAATTTTAATATTCTAGGGGACGTTCGGGCACGGCATGCAGAAAATCTCTGCCCAAAACTCCCTAACCTATCTCTTCTTTGTCTTCACCCCTTTTCCATACCCAGCACGCTTCTCCTTAACCTCAAACCCGATCTTTCTGCGTGGCTTTTCCGCCGGTGTCATGAGTTCGGCAATGGCCTCAAAGACAATCTTGAACTGTTTGTCATACTTCTTTTCTAACGTGGCCAGCTTACGTTCAAGGTCCTTGTGGGCCGACAACATCTGCCGCAACCGGACGAAAGCCCGCATGATTTCGATATTTACCTGCACCGCCCGTTTGCTTCGCAGCACACTAGAGAGCATGGCAACACCTTGCTCTGTAAAGGCATACGGTCTGGCCCTACGAGCGCCACCCCAACTTGAAATCACAATTTGTGATTTCAAGTTCTCATGCTCTTCAGGTGTCAACTGAAACATGAAGTCTTGCGGAAATCTTTCGATATTTCGCTTTACCGCCTGAACCAGGATACGAGCTTCTGTGCCATACAGTTCTGCCAGGTGAGGACTCAACATAACCTTCTGCCCGCGAATCATGAAAATCGCCTGTTCAATCCGTTTTGTCGCAACAACAATCGTGTTCTTGGCCATTGATGCCCTCTTCGACTTCGTTCCTCTCTTGCCAGCTCTCCCCTCCCCCATTCACCTTTTCCCCAGTCGTTATTCTTCAGCCTCCCCGGAAACGATACGATACGTCTCTTCGTAGATACGCTCCCGCGGAGGGAGATCCATGACCTTTTCAGTTCAGGAATTTGTCCAGCTTCTCCTTCCGCACTAATATCTGCCCTCGTGCCCACCGACTTGCTAACCGGCGAAGGGCTGTAAAATGTAAAGACGAAAACACTATAGCTCTTTAGTCAATTCCAGGACATTGGCGAAGTGCGCCTTGGCAGCTTGATGAAAACTATACCAGTCTGTTTCCTCAAACCCTTCCCGCATAACTATCCGTTCCTCTTTCCTGTCCAATGCCGCATCAATCCAGTCGTTCTTGGAGTATTTTGGCACCGCTCCCAGGCCTTTTTCTGTCAGAAGATCATCGATTTTGTTTTTGCGGTCATCGTAGCCTGCGGCATTGATGATTTGCCGGAAGTCTCCCTGTATCTCTGTCCAGTACGGACCTGAGCCGGATTTGTGTCTCATGGCTTTGTAGATCTCACCCGTAGCCCTGAATGCCCTCTTACTGTTAATGATCTTGTCCCCTAACCGATTGTCCGTCCAGGTCTCTGAAATCACGTCCGGGGAGTGCCCTGCCTCAGCATGCCCAATGTTCGGGACAATGGATTTGAACACGTTATACCACGGATAGACCGAATTCCATCCTTCCTGTAGACCGGTAAAATTCTGGTGTGACCACGTATCCGCAAAGCTATGCAGTGCAATCCCCTGCCGGTATGGGTTGTTGCTTTCCAGGGCCATTCCAAGAACAGCCGTCGCATTGGGAGAGCCGGGAGTAGTGCTGAGACGGTTTTTCTTCCCCTTGATGGCCACAGAATTGTCACCCGGGACGAAATGAAACGGTACGTAGACATATTTCTGCACATAGGGATTCAGGGACTTAGGGGATAGAGACTGGGTCATAATCGGGTAGTAGTATCCCCCATTGGCCTGTATCTTCTCTGGAAAGGGCGCCAGCTTGTCGTCGATAAAGAACTGCCCTTCATTGTTGTCGTCTACAAACTGGGATGAAAAGGCGATGATGTCGGCCTTGTCAAAACCCGTAATTCTGGAAATGGCATAAATCAGGTAGTAATGAAAATCCTTTTCCATGATGTACACCCCCTGTCATACTCGCATGGTGCAAGTGATTGACCACCTCAATTGCCATAAGATCTTACTGTGAAGCCGGGACAGAATGACTGTTTAGGTGTGAGGCAAGACCTTTGGTCTCCACACTTCGGATTAATGCATACGATTTTTCAAGATCAAGGATTTGACCCCGGGACCCTCACGATCAGCATACGGCGCTTGGGGCCGGCCGCATAGCAAATCGGCGCAGCCAAGCACAATCTGAGAACCTTGTTCACGAGAGTTTCGGAGAGGATTCTGTGGTTAACGGGAACAGCTTAACGTTTCTATGTCGGTGTTCGAAGAGATTAACAGGGATCTCGTCCCTGCACAAAATTACGCGTCAAACGAGGCGCCGGTTTGTTAACCCAATTGTTAACCACTGGGTTGATTTAGTTCTTTATGGATAGCAATATTCGTACCGTGAGCTCGGAAACAATATTAATTGCTATTTCAAGCCCTTATTTTGAACATGAATATCCGGGTGTAACGATAAGTAACACTTTCCTAGAGATTTGCCCGTCAAATATGAGAAGATTTTACACAGTGAAAAATATCAGCTGACGTTATCCGCCTTCGCGAGAGCACCCCGCATAAAACAAGTGTGTGGCAATCCATTCCGGACTTGCCAATTTGGCTCCGCTGTGATTTATATTTGAAACATTGACAATTCGTGGAATATATCGGTTGGAGAGATCAAAACTGCCAGCCCGCTGTCGTCCGTTGCCTGTCCCGTCTAAAATTGACAATCCCAATGGTTCACATTTCGATCTTCAACTAGGGATGATTCGAAAAACCTGTTAGGCCATTCGCCTATAATGACAGACATCGCTGCTTAACAAAAAGAAGAATACCGTATGGCAGATTTACCCAAGAAAATACTAATAGTTACAGTTAACGGGAAAATTCTTTGCATCACATTCAAAATGGATTAATAGTAAAGCACGAAATAAATTATCAGGCCAAGTTCTAAGAAGGGCAATAATTGATAGAATTTTAAGCAAATACCTGGCGAGGAGCCTAAAATGGCTGAATATCCATTCGACATGAAACAAATTGTAGAAATCTGTATTCAGAATGACGTTTCCATGGTTGGGGTGTTTGGCTCGGTGGCAAGGGGTGAGGCCACGAAGAAAAGCGACATCGACCTTGTTGTCAGATTTGCCAAGAGAAAAAGCCTGTTGGCACTGGTTCGGCTAGAACGCCAACTAACAGCAGCTATGGGCAAGAAAGTGGACTTATTAACGGAAGCCGCGATCAGCCCCTATCTTCGAGAAAGAATTTTGAATGACCTTCAGGTGATTTATGAAGCGTGATCAGAGCGTTTATTTCCAACACATACTTGATGCCATAGATAGAATTGATGAATACTTAGAGGGTGTTGATGAAAAGACATTTCATCAGAAATATCTCATTCAGGATGGCGTGATTCGACAACTTGAAATCATTGGTGAAGCTGTAAGGCACATTTCCAACGAAATAAGAGAGACCTATTCTCACATACCTTGGCCCGATATTGCAGGAATGCGAGATAAGCTGATCCATCATTATTTTGGTGTTGACATTGACAAAGTTTGGCTCACAGCTCGCGACGACATTCCAGTTTTAAAAAAAGAAATGGAAAAGATCCTCTTTGAGCTAAAAAAGAGTATATGAACTGGCAGGCACTTGTTGCAAGTGAGCATATTGCCCCTCGTTTACTCCAAGTTGCTGTAGTTCAGGTTTTCCACGATGTCCGTCCCCTTCTGTTTTGGGTGTCGCTCTGAAACCTTCCCCCGTTTCCATCTCAGTCGCCTGACAGCCTTCATCCTTGACAATAATCACGATCTCCGATACCCGTTAGAAAAACCAGCCTTTGTTACGTATAGCCAGAGTGCTACTCTTAGATCAAGTCCTCTTCTCATAGATTTCGTTCAGAAGGTTTCCATTCCATAAGAAAGAGGGACTTGAAGCGGAAGGGTAACGCAAAAGGTTTTGTTTCACCGCCTCATTCTTCCCTTACGGCTTATGTGCAGATAGACTAGGAGGCCCAAAGCAATGGTACCTAATCCAAACAACGAGGGGATGGGTCTGCTTATGATCGAGAAATAGATGATCCATAGATTTCCTAAGATAAAGACCAGCGGCGTTAGCGGATATAGGAGCGTTCTGTAATTTCGGACTATATGGGGTGCTCTGAGCCTAAGGAGCACCATTCCCACCACAGATAACATGGCGCATAACGACAAGGTGAAGCCAATGTATATGAGCAATTTGTCAAAGGCTGCCGTAACGACCATAATAATGGCAATACCGGCTTGCAGTAAGATGGCATGTGCAGGCGTCTTGTGCAGTCTGGTCACCTTGCCAAATTTTTGAAAAAATATGCCATCCTTTGACATGGCATAGTAGACCCTTGGTCCAGTCATAATCATGGCGCTCAAAACCGAGAGAAGCCCTATGGCGATTGCCCCACTAAAATATCTACTCACATCCTGGCCAAACAACGAGACCGCAGATTTTGCGCCCACTTCAAGGACGCCGCTCATTTCCTTAGCTGGGAGTGCGTAGATATACACAATGTTCAGAACGAGATACAGACACATCACTAAAGATGTTCCAGTAACAAGGGCAAGTGGAATATTTCTGCTCGGCCTCGTAATCTCGCCCCCAAGATAGGCAGCGGCATTCCATCCACTATAGGCAAAGGAGATAAAGACAAGAGAGACAGCAAACTTGTCTTGAAAGACGGATCTTATGTGAAATCTTCCCGAGAAATGGCTCGTTGAACCATCACCCAGGAAAATCCCGGTCACAACAAAGACAACGATGAGGGTCACTTTGAAGATGGTTAACGCGTTCTGGACTTTACTACCGATCGCTACGCTGTGACAGTGAACCAGAGAAAGGACGATTATGACTCCGATGGCCAACATGCTGCGTTGAGATACAGTAACAACACTGACACCCAGGAAAGGGATGGTTATTTCTGGCCCGGAAGGAAGCAAAGAAGCCCGGAAAAAATACGTCGCAAAGGCAATGCCTGCTGCTGCGATAGGTGCGGAAAACCCGACGATCAAGGAGATCCAACCGGAAAGGAAGCCCATCCATTTTCCAAAGGCTTCCCTCAAAAAAACATATTCTCCACCCGCGTGTGGAAACATTGCCCCCAGCTCCCCGTAGCAAAGGGCTCCACAAAGAGCGAAGATGCCTCCTACGATCCAGCACAAAAGCATGGTTTGAGGGTGGCCAAGTTCCGCAATGATAAAGCCGGAGGTGGTGAATATGCCTGTTCCCACCATGTTGGCAATTACCAACACCGTGGCCGAAAAAAGACCGATTTCCCGTTTAAGCTCATACTCGTTTGGCCTATTATTCAAAGTGGCTCCTATATAAGCTGAAAACGCTAAAAAAATCTCTTTTGACTTTAGATTGGCAGATAGGTTGTGTTTTAGAGTGTCTGCCTTTTGACAAAGATAGATGGCAGATCCTTATACAGAATACAGACTTGGAGGGAAAAAGAGAAGGGTCGGAGGGCCGCCAAAATATTTATTAAGCTGTTTCCACCAAAATATGGCTTGTAGGTGGGCCGAGCCCCTCCGACCCCACATCAATCGGCCCTGGGGGATATAACACTTGCAGCACAAGCGTGCCTTCATTTCTGGAGGACATAATGGCGGGGTCCCCAGAGCCGAAAGGACTTTGCGAACAACTGGGTCAGGTTATTTTAGTTTTATTAAAGTCTTTTAAGGCATCTGTCAAAAGCGATAAGGGGGGATTATGATGTTCTTGTGAAAAAGTTCTCCACAACTTGTAACGCTCTAATATCAAAGGATATATAACATGACCACGCGGCAAATGCTTACAAATAGGCAATTCTTTGACCGTCTAATTTCTCTCAACGATTTCAAGGAAATCTTGAACTTATCGAATGGTTATGAACAGTCTCCTCTATCGACGAGATCTACTACTTCTTTCTATTTTCTTTGTTTTTTGGAGGCAATGACACGAAACATTCGCCTTGACCTTGGCAATATTGCGCTTCAGTGATGTCCATATTGCATTTTAGGGATAGAGGACACTCCATCATTCTACCCATCGCAATCCAAAAAAGTGGTATTTATTTTCCCAATATATAACCTTTCGTCCTTAGTTTACCAGTGTAACGTTTTACCTACTATGGCCTAACTAGCTGAACTGACAGATAAATCGTCCGACCATGCCGGCTTGCATGCTTCGTGCATATGATCCTTGATTAGGTAGCGCTCAGCCATTGTTTGACCTGTGGATGATCCACATGGGAAAGCTCAAAGTACGCCTGTGGAGTTTCCCACGGGTTGGCCAGGTTCGACAAGTACTTCGTACCAGCGCCCGGGCCTTTGCCGGGGAAAGGAGGGAATGGGATGAGGAAGACTGCCTTCGTCGCCCTATTCCTGGGGGCTTGGACAGTTTTAGTGTTTGGGCTTGCACATGCTGGGGATCTGCGCCCGGTCAAGTGTGAACATAATGCTGCTGTGTCGGAAAACCTTGAAGGTCGTTTCCTGTTTGCTGCCGTATCTCATGACGATACAGCCTCCGATTGGTATGTCACACAGAGTGGATATATTGCCGCCGTTCAGGAAGAGCTTTTGGACCGCGCCATATTTTGGGCCGGATTCGGGGATGGAGATGACTTTGAGAGCTTCATAGGCTCTAGTCCGCTTGTGTTCCCCTTGAAAGGGGGCCTCAGAGTGCATCTTGAGAAATTCTCGTGGTGCGGCAAAGTAAGGATTAGGCCAGAAGGTTCTAACATATCGGTGTGGACGGTGAGAGAAGCCATAAGATCAGCATACCCTCGAAATATTTTTTAGGTGAAAAGAACTAGGCCTTTGATTCAGCGGTTTCTATCTCCCGCAAAATTAGTCTTAACCTCTCATCTGCGGGCATGACCCTGATCCTTGTCACATCATAGCCCAACATTTTGTAACCGGCCTCCAGGCCATGATCCAGCCTCGCAGCCGTCTCCGTCTCTTCAATTCTAACATGATCCCTGTCGTACGGTAGCCGATCCAACAAGAATACCTTCTTGTACTCATCGCGAGGACTCTTTGCAATGACCTCCTCGGTATCCAGGCCTGCTATTTCAAAGTAAGCGATGCTGTCCGGGATGGCCCTGTCAAAGACAATCACCTCGTCTTTGGGCAGGTTTGCTTCAATGGCAATCTTTGCATTCAAGACTCTATTCTCAAAAGATCCCTTGTCAGCTCGGATCTCTTCCAGAGTTCGTCCCTGTTGCATTTCCTCTTCAATAAAGGCCCTTGCAACCTCGTGAATAACACGATAGCCCCGTTTTTCGAGTTCCTTCAACAACGTGGTCTTGCCCGAGGACGGTGCCCCTGTAATAACATACCAGTTTGTTCTGCTCATACAAAGACGAAAGCCAACGTTAGGGTTCTTCCAGGACCGTCTCATTTATGGTATTGTAATCCGATCAGGCTATTACTATTTTGCTGTGGCTTTGTCCATCCGGCATAGACTTCTTTATCTTATCTCAGGCGACTGACCTCTGGAAAGCAGCGAAGTCTTTGACCAGTACATTATGACGTGGAGCCAGCCATTAATGAAAATCATGATTACCGGTGCCAAAGGACAATTGGGAAGCGACTGCCATCATATTCTGCGTCGAGATCATGAGGTTATGGCCGTGGACTTGGAAGATGGAGACATAACCAATCTTTCGTATGTACAGGCTATTGTACGAGATTTTGCGCCTGATATAATCGTTAATTGTGCCGCGTATACCCAGGTGGATGCCTGTGAAACACACAGGGAGGTGGCCTGGAAAGTCAATGTAGAAGGGCCAAGGAACCTGGCCTCCGCAGTCGAGAAATGCGGCGGCCGACTGGTCCATATCTCGACCGACTATGTTTTCGATGGCAGCAAAACAAGCCCGGACCCGTATGTGGAAGAAGATAAACCAGGACCGCTGTCGTACTACGCCAAGACCAAGCTTGAGGGTGAACTGGCTGTGAGAGAGACGACCCATGGCCATGTGATTCTCAGGACGGCTTGGATGTATGGATTAAACGGCCATAATATTCTTAAGACATTTCTCAGACTCGCCTTAGAAAACTCCCACAAGGAGATCAAGGTAGTAAATGACCAATTCGGTTCGCCTACATGGTCGTACCGGCTGGCGTTGCAGATCGCCAAAGTCATTGAGGTAAACGGCCAAGGGATTTATCATGCTACATCTGAAGGGTATTGTACATGGTATGAATTGGCCTGTCGTTTTCTTGACAAAATGCGAATTCCACACAAGGTGGTTCCGTGCACCAGCGAGGAATATCCAACTCCTGCCACGAGGCCTAAGAACTCTATTTTGGAAAACCGACGTCTCAAGAATGAGGGCATAAATCTTATGCCCTACTGGGAAGATGACCTGGATCGATTCGTTCACAGGTTCAGGGAACTTTTACTGGAGGAGTTCAAAGGGTGATAAAATCGTAAAAGGGCAAAGTCATGGAAAACATATTGGTCACAGGCGGGTGTGGTTTTATTGGCAGTAATTTTATCAGGTATATGCTGGCAGAATCTGATTTTTCCGGACGTCTGATCAATGTAGACAAGCTCACCTATGCGGGCAACCCTGAGAATCTATCAGATATTGAGAAGGATTTCCCGGAACGCTATATCTTCATAAAAGCCGACATATGCGATCAGGACAGCATGGCCGGTGTATTTGATGATCATGACATAGATAGCGTATGCCATTTTGCTGCCGAATCACATGTGGACAGATCCATCGTGAGACCCGACGCATTTATCCAGACCAATATCGTGGGCACCTTCACCTTATTGGAGTTGGCAAAAGCAAGGCAGGATCGCTTAAAGCTCTTTCACCACATTAGCACTGACGAGGTGTTCGGCAGCCTGGGAAAGGAGGGCTTTTTTTCAGAAGAGACCTCTTACAAGCCGAATAGCCCATATTCCGCTTCAAAAGCTGCTTCTGACCATTTGGTCAGGGCCTACCAAAAGACCTATGGTCTGCCGATTACCATATCTAATTGCTCCAACAATTATGGGCCCTATCAATTTCCGGAAAAACTGCTCCCCCTGACGATCCTCAATGCTGTTGAAGGGAAATCTCTACCGGTTTACGGAGACGGCCGAAATGTGAGGGACTGGCTCTATGTGAGGGATCATTGTACGGCAATCTGGACAATAATGAAACACGGGAACAGAGGTGAGACATACAACGTCGGGGGCAACAGCGAGATGGAAAACATCACGGTCGTGGAGATGATCTGTGACATACTGGATGAGTCTGCCACTGCAACAGACATGGGGTCTCGAAGAAAATTGATAACGTTTGTCAAGGATCGGCCGGGCCACGACCGTCGGTATGCAATTGACTCGACAAAGTTAAGAAAGGAGCTCGGATGGTTGCCCGAAGAGTCTTTTGAATCGGGACTCCGAAAGACCATCAAGTGGTATCTGGATCACCGTGAATGGGTGAGCCGGGTTAAGAGTGGGGATTATCAATCCTGGATCGATGAGCACTATGGTTGAGGGGCCAATGAAGGTCTGAGCAGCAGGAGAAGAGATTATGAAGGGAATAATCCTGGCCGGGGGTTCTGGAAGCCGGCTGTACCCTATTACCCGTGTTGTGAGCAAACAACTGATGCCAGTCTATGACAAGCCGATGGTATACTATCCCATATCTGTGCTCATGCTGGCGGGAATCCGTGAGATCCTGATTATCTCCACCCCACAGGACTTGCCCAGGTTTAGGGAACTCCTAGGGAACGGTTCACGATTCGGGTTGTCCTTTTCTTATGCTGAACAACCCCGCCCTGAGGGATTGGCCCAGGCCTTTATCATTGGCAAAACCTTTATAGGAAGTGATACGGTAAGCCTGATATTAGGAGACAATATATTTTACGGCCACGGGCTTACAAGCATACTCATGAGATGCGCCGATTTGGAAAACGGCGGCATCATATTTGGATACTCGGTGCGTGACCCCGAGCGTTACGGAGTGGTAGAATTTGATCGGCACGGCAACGTTACGGGGATAGAGGAAAAGCCTGAGAAACCGAAGTCCAGATATGCTGTTCCCGGCCTCTATTTTTATGACAACAATGTGATAAAGATAGCGCAGGGCCTTAGACCGTCGTCCCGCGGAGAACTGGAGATTACGGATGTCAATCTAGAGTATCTTGGGCTGGGCCAGCTGAAAGTGGAACTGTTTGGTCGCGGATTTGCGTGGCTCGACACCGGTACCCATGAGTCTCTCCAGCAAGCGACAGATTTTGTAAAGGCTATTCAGGAGCGCCAGGGACTCAAGATTGCATGTATTGAAGAGATCGCCTTCCGACTTGGATACATAGGGACCGAGCAACTCAGGAGATTGGCCAGCGATATGCTGAAAAATGACTACGGCCAGTACCTGATTGAAATCCTTGAGGAGGAGGATGATAAGAATGCCGGTAAGATTTATTAAGACGTCGCTGCCCGGGGTTCTTGTGATTGAGCCGGACGTGTTCAAAGACAATCGAGGATTTTTCATGGAAACCTTCCACCAAAGGAAATATGAAAAAGGCGGTCTGGACCTTGTGCTTGTTCAAGACAACCATTCCCATTCACGGAAAGGTACCCTTAGAGGGCTTCACTATCAGCTGCACCACCCGCAGGCCAAGTTGGTCTATGTGGTGACTGGAGAAATTTTGGATGTTGCAGTTGATATACGACGTGGCTCTCCCACATTCGGCCAATGGGTTGGGACCGTTCTCTCCGCTGAAAACAAGCGCCAGGTCTTTGTGCCCCAAGGCTTTGCACATGGATTCTGTGTTCAGACTGAAACAGCCGATGTCATATACAAATGTACTGATCTCTATTACCCTGGAGATGACTATGGAATTTTTTGGGCAGACCCGACCATCGGTATCAACTGGCCGATTGGAGACCCAAGCCTTTCAAACAAGGATAGCAAGAATCCGAAACTAAGCGAAATCCCCGATTCCCACTTTCCGGTCTATGAAAGTTGAAATGAACCCACCTCATTCTCATCGTTCCTTCCCGGCTTATCTGGGACTAGCTGTGAAGGGCTTTTGCATGGGTGCCTCAGATGTGGTCCCCGGAGTGTCGGGCGGAACCATGGCATTTATCCTGGGAATTTATGCCGAATTGATCAAATCGATCAGGTCTTTCGATCTGGAGTTTTTTAGGCTCCTGTTGTCACTAAGAGTAAGGGATGCCTTGAATCATTGCTCTTGGCGATTTCTCGCCGCAGTAGGTGCAGGCATTCTACTGGCAATCTTTACTCTCGCCAGGATGTTAAGCTGGCTTCTTGAAAACCGACCGGTACTGATTTGGTCTTTCTTTTTTGGACTAATACTGGCATCTGTATTCACAGTAAGCCAACGTCTTAACAAATGGACCTTGGCCACCACCGTTTGTGTGGCGCTGGGGACTTTCGGGACCTACTTCTTGGTTGGGATGGTCCCTGTATCTACTCCAAATGCACCATGGTTTCTGTTCATGAGTGGGGCCATTGCCATATGTGCAATGATACTGCCTGGCATATCAGGATCTCTTGTCCTCGTACTGCTGGGGAAATATCATTATGTCCTTGAGGCGGTGAATGATCATGATTTTCTTACCCTTTTTTTAGTGGCCGCCGGAGCCGGAGTGGGGTTGATCACATTCGTTCGTCTGATTAACTGGCTTTTGAATAAACATCATGATCTTACGATAGCCGTGTTGACCGGCCTGATGCTCGGATCACTAAGAAAGGTGTGGCCGTGGAAAAAGACTCTGGACAGCGTGACAGACATCCATGGAAAAGTAGTTGCTATGGCCCATACCAATATTTTGCCATCTGACTGGAATAACGAAGTAACAGTGGCCCTTTCCTTGATTATTGTTGGCTGTTTGGTCGTCTTGTCTTTGAACTTCTTGGCTAATGAATGAGTCTGTTTCATTCATACGTCAGCACAGGACAGCTTTGTAGAAACTCGGAAAGCGACAATTATGAGGTTTTTGGGGCACCCATCCGGGCGAAGTTCACC
>CAZCWQ010000064.1:0-9289 GCA_964502365.1 uncultured Desulfobacterales bacterium
GCAAAGACGGCAGCGTGCAGTGCTTATGAAGAAATGTTTTTGGGTCGATCTCAATGGGTTCAAGCATAGCTTCCCAGGCCCATAACCAAAATTCACTTGCCACGAACCAGTGCCGTCCAGTGTCTTAATGGCAACAGTCTTGGGGACTGGCCTCCTTCAGATATTCCTATCGTGGTTTCCCTGTAGCCAATTGTTTCAATGCTCATAGCCTCACGGCCAAGTCTGATTTGCTAACACGTTTTCTTGATGGCTCCTTTCAGTCGCCGACTCGAGAGTCACCCCCTGGCCAAAAAATCCTGGGCAGAACGGCTCCATCATCTGCGATCTCAGCCATGGGTCAAATGTCTGTGATGCGGTCCCAAAACGTGCCGGTCGTTGAAACGATGTAAAGAAAAACTTTACAAGTCTAATTTTTCGTTTACCATTGGCACCATAAGACACAAAGCTGAATTATTCGGGATAAACTACGGGCAAGAAATCCGTATTAGTGGAGAGACGACAGGTAAGTTCTGAGGTTTGTCTTCTTGTGCTTTATCCCCATTTTCTTTCTAATATTGTCTCTGTGAGTCTCAACCGTTCTACACGACAAATTCATGAATTCTGCTATCTCTTTAGTAGTCATACCGTCCTTAACAAGATTGGCTACCCGAATCTCTGTTGGTGTGAGGCCCAAATACTTGGACGACAATCTGCGCGCAAATGGTGAAATGATGTCGCTCAGGTTTGATTCCAGGATATCTACACAGGACTTCTGATTGCTATTCAATGATATCTTCTTTAGTTTCTCCAGGTGGGGCAAGACCAGATCCTTGACGTTGGATAGTACTTTCTCTTCAAGCTCTGTCTTATCCTCCTCTCTTTGTTTCAATAAAACCCGCAATGCCGTATTAACTTCCTCAAGGCTCTTTGCCTTAGTCTCTAGTTCTGCGTCTTTTTTTCTTAGCGCTCGCTCTGCCTGCTCGCGCTCCGTAATGTCCAGTGACAGTTCCAATAATTGGACTATTCTCCCCGCTTCATTTCTTATTGGTGTTGCGATAACCTGGAAGTACTTTTCTTCACCCTTTATAGTGTGTCCAAAGGCCTCTCCTAGCTCGATTTCTCCGGTACTTAGGGTAAGAAGAGCAGCACATTCCTCTTGTGGATTCTTTAGATCGTAAAGTTCGAAGCAGTGCTTACCTAGAATCTTAGCATCAGGGCCAAACCACTTCCGCAATATATCATTACACCAAATAATTCTGGTATCCGCGTCCAATAGAGAGAGCCCTGCTCCTATTCCCCTTACAATGTTATTTAGCTTCTCCTTCTCCGTCTTTACTGCTTCCTCTGCCTGCTTGCGGGCTGTAATGTCTTTAACCGTTGCAAAGATGCTGGTGACATTCCCTTTTTTATCCAATGTCTGTGCTGGGCTTACAATAACTGGAAACCGTTCACCGTTTTTTCGTTTGAATATTAATTCAAAGTCTTCGAACGCCCCTGTCAAAGTTTTCTGGAAGGCCATCTCGATTTTTTCGTATTCCTCCTCAGGCCAATATAAATGCGGCGGGCCGGTTCCAATTAACTCTTCCCGCATAAAGCCAGTCATCTGGCAAAAGGCCGGGTTTACATTCAGATGAACGCCTTTGTTATCGAGTATACTGAATCCATCCTTCATAGAGGTGACGAGATTTTCTGCGAATTCTTTGCTTTCCCGCAAGGCATCCTCTGCTCGCTTACGCGCCGTAATATCCATTACACCAGCAATACCCCCAGCATACTCCCCATCATTGTCGGTAATTGGAGCTGCCTCCAGAGTCATGTAGATTCTTGTACCGTCTTTTCGAAGGAACTCAAAATCGTGACTTTCCTTTATGCCTTTTTTGCGGCGTTCCAAATGCCGTTTGCAGGTCTCGATTTCGGCCTCATCCATGAATGAGAACACTTGGCTTCCTATCATTTCATCTGCCGTGTATCCCAGCATCTCCGCCATGCGGGGATTGACAAACGTAGTGTAGCTGTCTTTATCTATGATCCAAATACCCTCGTTCAAATTCTCAACGACATAACGATATTTCTCCTCACCTACCCGCAGCGCCTCCTCAGCCCGCTTGCGATCGGTGATGTCTGTGTGGACTGCTACCCAGACCCTCCCATACTCGGGATGCTTATATTCCAAGGTGTGAGCCTCACACCAGAAAGGCGTGCCATCCTTCTTGACATTTTGAACCTCATAGACGGCCTCGCCGTGGTCAGTCAGTTTTTGAATGATTTCAAGGGCCACCTGTTCAGAAGTCTTGCTGTCGTCTTCATAGTTCAATGTGTTCACAGGCTTTCCATTGAGTTCGCCTGGCTCATAGCCAAACATCCTCTCGAAGCGTGGATTGGCATAAACGATCGCCGCGTCTTCCACTCTGACGAGGCAGACCCCTTCAGCCATATTCTTCACAATTGCGCCTTGGAGTTTCAGCTCGTCCTCGACATGCTTGAACCTAGAGACTTTTTTGTCCAACTGCTTGACCCTTCTTTCCAACTCTTTATAGGTTGGTTTCCTACTCATTGGGAAATCCTCCAATTGCAACAAAAACACAAAAGGCCCTATGCATACGTATTGTTCATACGATGCGTGAAGCCTTTGTAGGTTCCATAGTGGCTTCCCCGTTGAAGTTTGTTATCTCTGATGAGGTGTTAGCACACTTATGTAGGAATCATACCCAATTCAGATGGGAACCGTCAAGGCAGGACCGCCACGCCGGTCACTGGCTGATTCAGTGGCTACTCAACATATTGTATGTGTGCTGAAGCAGGCTAAAGTGTCGTACAGCTTGCCACCATCTACAATATCAAATCAGTTTAGATCTCACTTGCATGCCAAAACTCTGTCCCGTTTGGCAAGCGCCCTATGGCCATGGCAATTCTTGTTCGTCGCATCGACGGAAAGGAGGGATACCACATACTAAAAAGCCCCCGCCACTGTGCCGTGTTAGGAGGCTTTCTGAACCTTTTCGATTCCTGTGTGTTGTTTCAGTTAAAGACCCTTCTAATCACGAACACGACAGGGGCATTGTTTTCACGTTTTGTTCTGATAAATAATAATGCAGACGGCGAGGATGTGCAATGTCTCTATTGAACAGAAAGGAGTGATTCCCACATGCCCGTCAGCGTCAGAAAACGAGATGAAAGATGAAAGAGGTGAGGGAACGAGATCCTGCACAAAGCCAGTCTCCTTGCCTGCCCTGAGCTTAGCCCACCGAACTTCCATCCCACCCCAAATCTCGCCGACTTCCTGAACTATGTCAATCTGTTATGTGTTTCGTGAGATGGGATTTTTTTGGGGTATTGCGTATGAAAGAGGGTCTTCCGGCATCTGCGGCAAGGCCTGTGGGGGGTTGGGGTTGGGGTCTTAGTAAGATGCTGATTGATTTTTTTGTTCATTCAGTTCCTGCGTTTGTGCGCGGGTCAGTGCCTACCTGAACCTGACTCGTGCGCAACTTGCTTCAGCTTTCCCGTGGCACTTCTCTGGCCAAGCGACAAAGCACGAGGCCACAGCGCTCCGTTTGAAGAATTAGGCTTTCTTGTTGGGAATGACGTTGGGAATGAAAGGTCAAAAAAGAAAAAGGGGCTAGATATTACACTTAACCCCTTGATATTATATGGCGTCCCCAACCGGATTTGAACCGGTGTTGCCGGCGTGAAAGGCCGGTGTCCTGGACCAGACTAGACGATGGGGACCTTGGTGGGCCGTGCTGGACTCGAACCAGCGGCTCTCTGCTTAAAAGGCAGATACTCTACCGTCTGAGTTAACGGCCCGTATGACAGGTTCTATCCGCCCGGAGCTTGAGCAGTTTGGGTATGTTATGTCCTTCCTCATAGTAGTGTCAAGGAGAAAGGCACCCAATCTTTTTACAACAGGTTAAGACCCGGTCTTGTTGGAGTATTGTTGACGTTGACAAAGCGTAGACAGTATGTTTATTTTAGCGGAAACAAAAAAACGTTGGACCGGCTGGTAGACGTTGGATAAGGAGTAAGACTATGGGACAAGGTGTTTTGGATGTGGACGACAGCAGTTTTGAATCAGCTATATTGAAGGCAGACAAACCAGCCCTCGTGGATTTCTGGGCACCGTGGTGTGGACCGTGTAAGGCTATAGCTCCGGTCATGCACGAACTGGAGAAGACTTACGGCGATAGCATCCTTTTTGCCAGATGCAACGTGGACCAAAGCCCCAACACCCCGGCGCAATACAGCATCCGGGCTATCCCCACCCTCATTCTGTTCCAAGGCGGCAAGGTTATTGACCAGGTCGTAGGTGCAGTGCCAAAATCCCACCTTGAAGAGTTTGTGAAAAAGGCCTTATAAATGGCTGAACGCTTGTGCGATGTTGCCATCATTGGCGGCGGGCCGGAGAACTTAAAGACCTTACAATGAATTCCAAAAAGGGGCTTCACGTTATTATCGTTCTCGGACTAACATTGCAACTGCTGGGTTGTGCGTGGTTTCATGCCAAAAAGGAGCAGACAGCCCGAGAACTTGCTGAAGAAGGCATGCAGGCGTTCAGAGACAAAGACTACAGAAAGACCATTGAAGCTTTCCAAAAACTAAAGGACTGGTATCCATTCAGCCAATATGCCATTCTTGCTGAGCTCAAACTTGGCGATGCCCACTACTGCCGCAAGGAATATGAGGAAGCCATCTTTGCATACGAAGAATTTGAAAACCTTCATCCAAAAAACGAAGCCGTCCCATATGTGATCTATCAAACAGGTCGATGCTATTTCGACCGACTCCAGGTCATTGACCGGGACCAAACAATGGCACGGGAGGCAATCCAGGCATTCGAGAAGCTGATCCGCATCTATCCTAACAGTCCTTTTGCCAAGAAGGCGGAAAAACACGTCAGGGTGTGCGACAAGAATCTGGCTGAACACGAACTATACGTGGGAATGTTCTACTATAAGACAAAGCATTACAGGGCTGCCCTGGAGCGCTTCAAAACGATTCTCAAGTCTTATCCCGACCTCGGTATTCACTACAAAGCTCTTCAGTACATCGCTCTGTGTCAAACAAGAATAGAAAACGCTGCCACAGGCTCAAGATAACCATTCTGCGCTGCCAATCGACATGATTTTCAAGGTCATCACCTTGCCGATACTTGCCTTTTTGCTCGGTTCAGTGCCATGGGGCGTAATCCTGACGCGCCTGTTCAAAGGTGTGGACGTTCGCACGGCAGGCAGTGGAAATATTGGCGCCTACAATGTGTACCGCCTTGCCGGGAAAAGGCTGGGCGTCATGACGCTTGCCGGGGACCTTCTGAAGGGGACTGTTCCGGTGCTTGCTGCTGTACGCTTGGTAGAACTATCTGGCTGGAAGGGTGAGCTGTGGATCTGCCTGGTAGCACTTTCGGCCTTCGCCGGCCACCTTTTCCCTATATTCTTGGGCTTCAAAGGAGGCAAGGGAGTAGCCACTGCCGCCGGTTGCTTTTTGGTTATATCACCCCTGGCTTTTTCCGTTTGCGTGTTAGTTTATCTGCTAGCCCTTTGCAGTACGGGATATTCCTCGGTCGGTTCCCTTTGTGCAGCAATTGTGCTTCCAATAGCTATCTGGCTTACCACCCACTCAGTGCTTATAACGTGTTGTGCAGGCATCATGACACTTTTCATATTTGCCCGGCACACTGACAACATCAAACGCCTGCTTGAGGGGACAGAACATTCATCCCTGCGGCCATAGAAAAGACTTGAGACTTAATAGTCAATCCGTTCTTTTAGTTCTTTTCCACACTTGAAAAATGGAAGTTTTTTTGGCGGGATTTCAACTGCAGATCCGGTCTTTGGGTTCCTTCCCACGTAGCCTTTGTATTCTTTTACAAAAAAACTGCAAAAACCGCGGATCTCGACTCTGTCACCTCTGGCCAGTGCGTCGGACGTGGCATCAAAAAAGATGTTGACAATAGCTTCGGCCTTAGCCTTGCTAATGCCGGCTTTCCGTTGCAAAGCATCTATAAGACCTGATTTGTTCATTCCCCCTCCGCCTGCGCTGTATTGGGTTCAACTTTTTGGAAGTACTTAAATTAATACCTAATAAGATTTTGAAAAGTCAAGGAAAATTTCTCCAGGTCAACTGTGAAGCCTTCCATCCCTCATGTGCCCTGAAGAGGCCAGTAATGGGTGGGCACTACCCTTTTTCTATTTCGGCTAGTACGGACTCCACCTCTGATCGGATATCAGAAAGCCGCTCTGGCGAAGGGGCTTCAAATCGCAATACCAGTACGGGCTGGGTATTTGAGGCCCTAACCAGTCCCCAGCCATCCTCAAACACAACTCGTACCCCGTCTATATCAATAATCTTCTGTCGTTGACGAAAGTATTCGGTAACCTCCCGGACCACTTGAAACTTCCTGTGATCGGGACAAGCCATGCGGATCTCCGGTGTGGTATACGTTTTCGGGACGTCGCTCAACAGTTCGGAAAGCGCCCTGCCTGTCTCCCCAAGTATCTCCAAAAGGCGGCACGACGTGTAGATAGCATCGTCATAACCAAAATATCGGTCCGCAAAGAACATATGACCACTCATCTCACCAGCCAGTTCGGCCTGAACCTTTTTCATTTTCTCCTTGATGAGAGAGTGTCCTGTCTTCCACATGATCGCCCGGCCACCATGCCTCTCAATATCATCATAAAGGGTCTGGGAACACTTTACCTCCGAAAGGAATGTAGCCCCTGGTTTGCGAGAGAGGATCTCCCTGGCAAAAATAATCATCAGTTGGTCGCCCCATATAATGTCGCCCTTTTCGTCAATCACGCCAATCCGGTCCCCATCGCCGTCATAGCCAATACCAACATCAAGTTTCTTTTCCCGAACCAATGCTATCAAGTCCTGCATATTCTCCACCACCGTAGGGTCCGACTCATGGTTGGGAAAACTGCCGTCCATATCGCAATAAATATCGAAGACTTCACAGCCCAAGTCCCTTAAGGCAGGTACTGCCACCACGCCTGTAGTACCATTGCCAGCATCGACTCCAACCCGGCGAGTCCCGGAAAGCTTGATGCTTTTCAGCAAGAAATCCTTGTAAGGTGTGACGGCATCTGCGGTTTCAACCTGTCCGCTGCCTTCAGAAAAACTGTCCTCTTCTACGATCTGACGCACCTTTTGTATCTGCTTCCCCGACAGAGTGTCGTAGCCACTACATAGCTTAAAACCATTATATTCTGGTGGATTATGGCTGGCTGTGATCATGACACCCCCGTCTGTCTTCAGATGTCTTATGGCAAAGTAAAGGATAGGGGTCGGACACACGCCGATGTCCACTACATGACAACCTGTTGCAAGGAGGCCTTCTACTAGAAGTTCTCCATAGCGGTCTGAGCTCAGCCGACAGTCCCGCCCAACAACAATACTTGATCGGTCCTCAGCCTGTAGGTAGGTCCCAAAGCCTTTTCCAATGCACACAACATCTTGTTCTGTGATATCCTCGCCAACAATTCCACGAATGTCATATTTTCTAAAGATTTCAGGATTCATGTCTTTCTTTTCAGCACAAACCCCGGTAACTATTCTGCCGATGTCATAAAGCGACTAATACGAAAGAACCAACTTCAGGCTTATGCCTGAGAAGGTTGAGTTGGAATGTGTCCTTCTAATCCCATCTTTATCTTTTGCTTCAACTCACTCAGGTCGGCACTCTTCACCACATAATAGTCAGCCGCAATCGATTTGAGATCCCCTTTGAAGGAAGAATATGCAGAACAGAGAATCACGGGAATGTTGTAAAAATCCTTCCTGATATCCTGTAGCAAATCCAACCCATCATGCTCAGCCATCTTGATATCCAGGACTATAAGATCCGGCTTTTCTTGCCTAATCATTTCGATCAGACCATGACCACTTCCTGCTGTGATCACCGCATACCCTTCTTCCTCCAACTCCTCGCCATAGAGCATGCGAATGACCTCTTCGTCGTCAACAATCAGAATTTTTTTCATAGTGGCCTCCATTGCCCTTTATCCAAACCACCTTTTAAGCAAATAAGGCTTGCTGTATTCAAACGCTCCACATTGATCCTCTATAAGATCCTCAGCCTGCTGAATCGTCATTGGCTCCGATTCGATCACAAAGGAACAGGTACGACCGAAATAAAGGGGGATCAAGCCCTCCATGATTGTTTCTTTGCCGTTTGTAGATTTTTTATAGGCCACAGCAAAATCCATTAGTATTTCAGCCCAAAGATTGGCGGGAAATTCAAAGCATGACAAAGAGAGGTCTTTTACTTCAGAAAGCTTCTTGAACATATTGGCAGATAGAATTTCCTTCCAAAGAGGGTTGTAATCGGCAAAACCAGCCTGAAACTTGTTGTAGAGTCGCTCGATGTCCACGTCAACTGAGGGGGGCATCTCCATCTCCCCCAATCCGAACCCAAAAATGGCCGTGGGTTTGCTCCAACGGACTTCTTTCCAAAAGGCACCGGTCCTTATCATCATGTCAAAGATCGTTCCTACCACCTGCATAAACATGGGTCCCAGAGACTCCCCTGGATCTTTAGGCTTGTGAACTTTTGGCCGTCCCATGAAGGACTGGCAAATAGGCTTGCCGTGATACATGGCAGTGGTCGTCATCCAGATATCGATACCGAATTCAGCGACAGCCGGGGTCCAATCTTTGCTGGCAAGATAAATCTCGGCCAGTTCACCGGAGAAGCCAAAATCGCCGCCTATGGGTTGACGCACCCTGCGGCCGTAAATTGCACGAGTCATGGGATATGCAATATTGTTGGTAATAGTCCCATCATACTTGTGCCGCACATAGAGTGGTGCAACAAATCCAAAGTCTTCAAATAGGGGCTCTCCGAGGTTCTTGATCCAGCGAGGGGTAATGCTCTTAAGATCCGCATCCACTACCATAATGGCCTGTGCTCCCAGGTCACAACTTTTCTGAAATAGATTCTTCAAGTTGTTTCCTTTCCCTCTCAAACCCGGGGGCGTTGATATATATATCTTGGGGACTGCCGTTGGGGTGTCCATGAAAACCTCACGGGTACCATCTGAGGAATTATTGTCACAGTTAATGATCACACTATTCTTGCCCCCAAAATATTTCACAAGGCCCTCGCTTGCCTTCTGGGTAGGATAAGAAATCAGGCCTGCTTCATTGTATGATGGTATACCCACAATCAAGTCGGCAGCTTCAATACCATGCGGATTTTCTTCTATGAACATGACCCTCCCCTTGTGACATCAACTCTACCACGGTCAAGAATGCGGGCTCTTATCAAAAGGCTAAACACTCACAAAAGATCATGGTCTTTTTTTAGATATGA
>CAZCWQ010000064.1:9389-16785 GCA_964502365.1 uncultured Desulfobacterales bacterium
CTCTTATCAAAAGGCTAAACACTCACAAAAGATCATGGTCTTTTTTTAGATATGACTATATTATATAAGTAAATGCAGGTCAACTTTTCCTTAGAGAGTTGCTTCACCAACCCAACAACAGATATCTTATCCCTTTTTGAAGGATGAACCAGATACTGATTTTTACAGACTTAGACGGCACCCTGATTGATTATGACACCTATGAATTCAAGGAAGCCCAAGCGACCTTGAAAATGCTTAGGCAAAGATCCATCCCCGTGATCATTTCCAGCAGCAAGACACGAGCTGAGATCGAAACGTATCGCCTCCGCATGAGCCTCCAGACTCCCTTCATTGTGGAAAACGGTGCAGCCATATTTGTTCCTCGCAACACCTTGAACCAGACTGGAGAGAGCTTTGTTGAAAAGGAAACCTATAGCGTGATGGAGCTGGGTTTACCTTATGGGATATTGTGCGACATCTGGAGAAATATGAAGGATCAGGAAGGTTTTCGCATGACAGGATTTTCCGAGATGACAATTGAGGAGATCAGTGCTCACACAGGCCTTCCTCTTGAAGAGGCCCGAGTGGCATCAATGCGTGAGTATTCGGAACCGTTCCTGTTCTCTGACACGGCGGAACGACTCCAGCTTCTTAAGCGCCTGGTGCAAGAAAAAGGGCTGAGAATCACTAAAGGGGGGCGTTTTTACCATTTGACTGGCCATAATGACAAGGGGAAGGCGGTCGAAATTCTGAGAAAGCTTTATGCACAGACATACCCCAGCAGGAAGCTGATCACTGTCGGGCTTGGAGATAGTGCTAATGACACTCCCATGCTCATGCATGTGGACATACCAGTTGTGATCAGAAAAAAGACAGGGGAATGGCAGTCCGTCCAGGGAGTAAGTCCTGTGATCTATTCAAAGAAACCGGGTCCCAGTGGGTGGGTCGAAGCCATCAAGCGGATTGTATCATGAGCCTACGAAGTCGCTCTGAGTGCCTAGACTTGCAGCGAGAAGCCCTTGATCCAGCCGGAATTGGTCTTGATATTTTTCTCTCCATATACTAGGGATCACCGTAAGAGCCCTAACAAATCTGTAGGTTCCCTGATGACGAGGAATTCAGAATGACTGAGGAATTTACCACAGGTAAGTTGGACCAGTGAGCTCAGAAGGGTCGAAAAACAGAGTTGAAGATGGAACGTCTGTAAACACAGACCATCAGTATTGGACACTCACGGACTGGGTCAAGGGCTGGTCTGGCAACATACTTGACCCTATTTCTCGTCTGTTGGCACGCCTGGGAGTACAGCCCAACGTCCTGTCCATGGTCGGTTTTTTTGCCGCATCCGCTGCCGGCGCGGTAATAGCAGCGGGCTATATTTCTCTCGGCGGCTGGTTATTCCTCTTCTCAGGCCCCTTTGACGCCTTGGACGGTTCCCTGGCCCGAACAGCAGGTATTGAGACTCGGTTCGGGGCCTTCCTCGATTCATTCATAGACCGATATTCGGAGGCAGCCGTTCTTTTCGGCATCCTGTGCTGGTCTACCTTCCATGGTCGTCATACCTTGGTGTTGCTTACCTTTCTTGCCTTAGTGGGTTCAATTATGGTGAGTTACGCCCGGGCCAGAGCCGAGGGGCTCAACATTTCATGTAAGGTGGGCCTTTTCACCCGATTGGAACGATTTATCGTACTAACCATTACTCTGCTTACCAAACAACTTCTGATCGGGCTTGTTGTGCTAGCCTTCCTGACAAACTTCACTGCCTTGCAGCGGATGTTCCACGTGTACAGGCAGTCGCTCCATCAGTAGGCCTTAACGTCCTTCAGGTTGTCACGGTCCGGAGTGCTCTCCATAAGCCTGCAAATCCTTTTGAGACCTTTTTACAATCCCATGGAACGGCCTGGGGACAGCTTGTTGACAAATCTTACCAGTTCTGTTTTAAGACACTGACATGAAGGCTGCCCGGGACACGTCTGGTCTCCATCAGTACCGAAGCGAACAGAGGTGGCAAAATGTATTCTAGAATGCTTATCCTGCAGTTCCCAAAGACAGAGGTGGAAAAGCCTATCGTCTGTTTCCTTGCAACCGACTTCAACCTCACATTTAATATCCTTAAGGCTACCATACTGCCCCGTAAGGAAGGGATCATGGTTCTGGAGCTGTCAGGGGCAAAAAAAGACTTCAACAAAGGAGTTCGATACTTAAAAGAACACGGTGTGCATGTGCAGCCGGTCGGCCAAGACATTGGCCGCAACAAGGACAAATGCACCCATTGCGGGGCATGTACGGCAGTCTGTCCTACTGGCGCCCTATCTATTAACCGGCCTGAGATGAGCGTTGTCTTTAACCACAAAAAATGTAGTGTATGTGGGCTTTGTGTTCCAGCCTGTCCCCCTAGGGCTATGGAGATTAGCACCGTAGGAAGTCCGATCGTGAAATGAAAAAGACTGTGGCCGTTGCCATGAGCGGCGGCCTCGACTCCACCATTGCAGCGGCCCTACTCAAAGAAAAAAACTACCGACTCCTAGGACTTCATTTTCACACCGGTTATGAATTTCCACCTGGCCATTCAAGCGCACCTTTGCCAACGTGCAGTCTTCATAGCCAAGCTCAGAGGGCCGCAGACCAGATCGGCATTCCACTTGAAGTGGTTGATTGTTCCAAGCCTTTCGAAGAGGAAATCGTGCGTTACTTTGTCGATACGTACCGCTCGGGATATACGCCAAATCCATGCGTGGTATGCAATCAGCGAATCAAGTTCGGATTTATCCGGCAACAGGCAAAAGCCATGGGCGCTTCAGCTCTGGCCACAGGCCACTATGCCAGAGTCAACCGGGAAGCTACTGGGCGGTTTTGCCTACTGAGCGGTGCTGATCCGTCCAAAGACCAGTCTTACTTTCTTTCTCGCCTCACACAAGAACAGTTAAGCGAGGCCATGTTTCCTCTGGGACCCTATACAAAAAGGCGTGTCAGAGAGATGGCCAAAGCACGGGGGTTTTCATCCTTCAAAGGAGAAAGCCAGGAGTTGTGTTTTGTACGTCACTCCAGCTATAAAGACTTTCTCTCCGACCAGCAGGGATTTACCTGCCATCCCGGAGCAATCGTAAATACCAAAGGCGATATCCTTGGATGCCACCGCGGCCTCCACGCTTACACTATAGGACAGCGCAAGGGAATCAGCATACCTGGCCCCGAGCCTTACTATGTTCTTCGCCTTGACAGAGAGCAGAACCGACTGGTAATCGGATCGGAATTCGAACTGGCGGCTACTGAATGCATTATAACTCATATCAATTGGATCGGCATTGAGCCTCCAGACAAAACCATATCCGTACAAACACGCATCCGATATCGCCACAAAGAGGCAGATTCTATCCTTACCCCCCTTGCCCCTGACACAGCTAGGGTTTGCTTTTCAAAAGCCCAGTATGCGATTACGCCCGGCCAGGCTGCTGTCTTCTATGAAGGCGAAAGGATCTTAGGAGGAGGCTGGATTGCTCCGTGAAATCCTTCACAGTCACAACCCTAGGATGCAAGGTCAATCAATATGAATCAGAAGCAATTTCAGAGCAGCTTGTAGACAAAGGGTGGCATCCCGTAGATAAAGGAGCCAATGCAGATCTTTGCGTGATCAACACCTGCACGGTCACCGGAAAAGCGGCCATGCAGTCGAGGCAGCTCGCAAGAAAAATCATTCGCAGCCACAAACAGGCCCTTGTGGCAGTTACAGGCTGTTATGCACAGGTGGCTCCGGAGGTCTTTGGCTTGATGCCTGGGGTCCACTGGGTCGTTGGCAATGCCTTCAAGCATCAGATCCCGCAACTGGCCGAATCGCAGGATGAACATTGGCCGGTTTTGACCATTGTTGAGGATCTTTCCACCTCACGCCTCTTTCAGGATCTTGCCATCACAAGGTTTGGCAATAGAACACGCCCGTTCGTTAAAATCCAAGACGGATGTGATGCCTTTTGCACCTATTGCATTATTCCATACGCGCGGGGGCGGTCTCGCTCTTTGAAGCCGGAAATAGTCACCAAGAGAATCAAGGGCCTAAGGGAGGCGGGCTATTGTGAGATCGTTCTGTGCGGCATACATATCGGCCAGTACGGTCAAGATCTTACCCCGCTCACCTCACTTGTCAAACTCGTACGCGCACTCGACATTCCCCAAGGTCCCCAACGATTACGTCTTAGCTCCATTGAACCTATGGAACTATCACAAGACCTCATCCGGCTGATGACAAACTCTGAACGAATTTGTCCTCATTTGCACATACCTTTGCAAAGCGGGGACGATGGGGTCCTCAAGGCCATGAACCGACCGTATAGCGCACAATTTTTCAGAGACCTGATCCACCATATTATACACATGATGCCCCACGCGGCCATAGGTGTTGATGTGCTCATAGGGTTTCCCGGAGAGACTGAACGGGCCTTTGAAAACACCTGCCGCTTGATTCAGGGGCTCCCTGTAGCCTATCTTCACGTTTTCCCCTTTTCCGCACAAAGGGGAACTGTAGCTGAGAGCTTGCCAAATCGTGTGTCGCCGGAAACCATCAAAAACAGATGTCACCATATGCGTGCCATTGGACAAACCAAGCGCACGCAGTTTTACGAAAGGCATGTCGGTTCCACATGTGAGGTGTTAATTGAAGGAACGCCGGACAAGGCTACGGGATATCTAAGGGGCTTTACCAAGAACTACATCCCGGTCCTTGTTAAGGGCAGCGAAGGATTGTTCCATCAACTCGTTGAGGTAAGACTCGACTCGGTCAAGGCCGGCAGGGTTTTCAGCAAGTTGTCCCGCATTCAAAAGCTTCCCTTTAGCGGACTTACTAATGGGGCCGAAATCATTTAAACATATCTTGGCCTGTCCTCGGCGCGGAGTAGCCCGTCGGCACTCGGATGAGTCCAAATGTGTCTAGATCAAAATGCATTTATTGTAAGAGTTTAGCCTTTTGAAAAAAGCTCCATTTTTGCTCACTCCTGTGAGCAAAAGGCTTTAGACCGATCCGGCATTATTATAAGGTGTTTGTGGGACACAAATTTAGGTACGCGAATGAGGGGTCTCTAAAATGACGATGACAGCCATGCGCACAAAGACCATTTCTTTAAAAGACACGTTCGTGAAGGTCCTTGCAACGGTCTTTCTCAATCCAGCCGACCGCGATCACCAAGGCAAAAAGGTCTTCATCCAGGATTTTCTCGGCTGCGGTTGCCCGGACGAAGTGGTGGAACAGGCGAGTATCAGCTTCTTTTCGAGACCATTGGGCATGCATATTGAACAAAGGATAGCTCAATTGGAAGCATCCCGTGCCTCCACGTCGTTTGAGCAAGACGTGAACCGCTTTGTGAATCTTCCCAAGGCCTTGAAGTGGCCCAGGCGGGCCTCAGGCGAACTTATCTCTCCTTGCTTGTGGCGACGGCCCATGTTGGAAGCTATTGAAAAAGCACCTGAAAACCTGGAGAAACTAATAAGGCTCCGCACTATGTCCAATGCCACAATCGATGCAGTGATTGAAGTGCCGGGCCGCGCGTTTTTCTTCCTGGTGGCCCAGGGCAGACGAAGATTGAACAAGAACACCCTCCTTGTTCAATACGACAGCGGTCAGCTGTTATACAAACTCATGGGCTACAATCGCTGCCGTCTATTTACTATTACCGAGGAGGACAAACCAAAAATTATACCCCAAATTGATACGGCACTCACGTGGCATGGCCTCTACAACTCATTTTTTCAGATGCGAGATAGATATGCCTTTTCACGCCTGGTCCTGGACCCATTCGCCTAGGGCCCACCTGCGTGTGTGTAGTTGGTTTATGCTGGGGGGGCCCACCTTTTCTTTGTGGCGTCATAGCACCAGCTATTGGGAAGGGCTGTTCTGTAATAGAACTTGGGATTTTGGGCCCAGTTTAAAAGCTCTGCGTGGGCTTCGTTGATCCGGACGAACTTGTTGCTCTTGTCCCCTCTGTCAGGATGATAAAGCTTTGCCTTCCTTCTGTAGGCCGCTTTGAGGTGTTGTATGCCCTTGTCTGAGAGAATTTCGTCCCTTGTAAGCTTCAAAAGTCTTAGCGCATTTCTTTCTCTGTGGTTCAATTGAGGCGTTTTCTTTGAAACAGGCACGACCGCACTCACAGGTACATCCTTACGTAACGTCTTGTCTAACAAGAGTTGCGTTGCCCACCAACTCGAACCTGTCTCTTCCTCTCTCTCGTACCACTCACGGCCTGCCTCCTCAATCATGTCCAACAAGTCATCGGCAACCTTCTTCTGTTGGCTCCTCTTCCACACAAATCTGGATATGATTCCTGAACCTGTCGGGAGAACATCTAGAATCAGCGCCTCTTTAGTGTATGAAAACGCCGCGTAACGCGCCCTTAAGGCCTGCACCAACCCTGTACAGATATAGAGTGCAAAATCAAGCCGTTTCTTACATTTATCACTGCAGTATCTGCGTTTTTGATTTGGAATCCGCGTCTCTCCGCAGGCAAGACAAAGGCCCCTGTTTGCTTCAGCATAGACTATGCATTTGGTCTCTCGCCTTTTGATATGTGTGTTATCTCGACTCATTAAAATGCAGTGTGGTGTCCAGACTTTGTGAAGCCTCCCCGCCCTTCCGGGCGGGGAGCACGCCGGTCAATTGCCACGGCGGTGCACGGCCATGAGGTCATCGACGGTGACAATTGATTCCACTGATGCTACATGAGACTTGACCGCCTCCATACCTCCCTCTTGGCGATCCACCAGGACTACTACCTTGACCACATCAAGCCCTTCGCCACGGGCTCGCCCCACAGCCTTGATGGTGGAACCTCCGGTCGTTACCACATCTTCGACTATGACCACCCTGTCACCCGACTTCATGTCGCCTTCGACCCATTTGACGATACCATGATCCTTTCGAGTCTTGCGTATGGAAAAGGCCTTCAACGGCTTCCCCTTCATATAAGAGACAAAGGCGGTAGCCATAGCCACAGGATCCGCCCCAAAGGTAAGCCCACCAACCCCTTGGGCATCAGCCCCCTTAATGCAGTCAAAGACCAGGTGACCGATAAGAAACATCCCTTTCGGGTCGAGCGTGGTCGGCTTGCAGTTTACATAAAAATGACTTTGGCGGCCAGAGACCAGTCTGTAGCTTGGCTCCTCACTGTACATGAAGGATTTTTCGTAAAGCATCCGAATAAGTTCTTGCTTCATAGCTGTCCCGGCTGCCAGCGAACAGGTGCATCTTTATGGGGTGGGACGATAACGTCCTCAACCATTTGCCCATTCATATTTCAGCATGTTACCATGCTATATTGACCCTGGCAACAGTAAGCCTGATATGGTATTTAGTCCCAGATCGTCAAACTCGCCGAGACCTTTAGAACCTCGGCTCGCTCAGAGTTCTCTCGTTCATTGCTGGCACATTTCC
>CAZCWQ010000065.1:0-16507 GCA_964502365.1 uncultured Desulfobacterales bacterium
TCTTGCGATTTAGTGAGCAAGTCCGTAGATGGGTCAAAAACCTCATATCGAAGAGCGAGGCGAGGTTCTGCAAAGGTCTCGTTGGGAAGGAGGAAATCCAATCTCACTTTAGGCTGCCGTAGGTGTTAGTTGAATGGAGAATAAAACCAAAACAGTCTCAGGTCTAGTAATTCCCATAGACTGGGATGACGACGGAACAGTACTGGGTGCAGCTATCTTTGATCGGGAAGAACGAAGATACATGATCCAACAGGACGAAATGGGGAAGGAACTGCTCAACCTTATAAAAACAGAAGTGGAAGTAGAAGGTACTGTCAAGAAAGGGAAAAAAGGACAAATGACACTGAAGGTAAAAGACTTTTGGCTGAAGACCGAGGACAACAGGCGGGGACTGTTCGAACTGGATAGATCAGAAAGGAGGTGATAATGGATGAAAGCTAAATCAAAAGCGCCGGTTCTTGTGCTTATTTCCGTACTATTGGCCTTAGGGATATGCGCCACAGTGTGTGTTGCTACCGAGGAAACAACAATTACCGGACGGGTTTGGGGACAGGCTTGGGATGATAAGTATGAGGTGACTGCCGCCACTATATCAACCCAGGACGGCGACGAGTACTGGATTGTTGACAATTCGGTCGGAAAGGAATTGTTCAAGCTGGATCTTCAGACGGTGAAGGCAACCGGTTCCCTGGGCAAGGTTGACGATGGCAAGAAAGCCATTACCGTCAGCAGGTACGAGATCGTCCAGGGTTTCCAAGAAAAAAGCAACTGATTATATCTTTCGGTTGGGGAAGGAGTTCCGTGCTCGGTGCCCTATCAATGGGGGGCGCTAGCCTCCCTCTACGAGAACCGAAACGCATTTCAGGAGGAAAACATAATGACAAAAGCACAACTGATTGAAATCGTGTCAACGGATGCCGGCATTTCAAAGAAGGCAGCTAGAGAAGTATTGGACTCTCTCATGGAAGCAATCAAGGCATCTCTGAAAGACACAGACGGAAAAATCCTTATTCCTGGCTTTGGGTCTTTTTCCAAGATAAAACGCAAGGCCAGAAACGGAATCAATCCACTGACGGGTGAACGGATAGCGATCAAGGCCCGTAATGCAGTTAAATTCCAACCCGCAAAAGCCCTGAAAGAAGCCGTATAAGGCCAGGGATTTGGCAAGAGCCGTTGGTATTGCTTCGCCACGATTTTCTCCGGCCCATATTGGGAGGATCTATGACTGATGAGGAATAGACTCTTAGGCTACGGACCGCACTTGATGCTGGATTTGAATGGTTGCAACGAGACCACTTTAGACGATCTTGACGCCTGCTATTCGCTTTTGAAAGATCTCCCGGCAATGGTTGGTATGACTGCAATTACTCAGCCCTACGTGTTTCGGTATGCAGGGCCGGTTCCGGAAGATGAAGGGATTACAGGGGTCACGATTATCGCTGAGAGCCATATCTCCTTACATACCTACCCCAAAAAGCAGTTTGCCTTTGTTGACGTGTTTTCATGCAAGCCCTTTGACGCCAAAAAGGCTACCGATCACATCGTACGATTCTTTGAATCGAAATCGCCTGCCGTTCATATTCAGGAACGAGGGATACAATTTCCTTCGTCGGTGCGGCTGGCATCCTAGAGGACTCTTTTCATGATCGTCGGTTTGGATCCAGGCGCCTATGGGGCACTTGCGGAGCGGTTCTGCCAATTTGATGAAGCATCAATTGTCATTCTGCCGGTGCCCTATGACGGCACTTCAACCTGGATGAAGGGGGCAGACCGGGGTCCCGAGGCAATACTGGAAGCTTCTGCGAATATGGAATTATACGATATCGAGACCGATTCAGAAGTCTTCAGGAGGGGAATTGCTACAATGGATCCGATCTCTTGTCCCGAGGACCCAGAGGATATGGTGAATGTCGTTTACGAAGCTGCGAAATCCCTCTTGAAGTATGATAAATTTGTCGTCGGAATCGGGGGCGAACATTCCATTTCCATCGGTCTGGTTCGCGCTGCCGCAGATAAGTACCGGGATCTTTCTGTATTGCAGTTTGACGCTCATACTGACACCCGAGATACATATGAGGGGAGTCGGTACAACCATGCCTGCGTCATGTCCAGAATTAGTGAGATTTGTCCTTACGTGCAGGTGGGGGTTAGGAGTATGGAAGCCTCTAACAGAAAAGGCCTGGACCGTGGCAGAACCTTTTTTGCGCATGAGCTTTTGGGGAATGCTCTTCCCAACATCCATCAATTATTGACCGAGAATGTCTATGTCACCATTGATCTGGATGTCCTGGATCCGTCTGTCATGCCCTCCACGGGCACGCCGGAGCCCGGTGGGCTCGACTGGTGTACGCTGACGGGGCTCATACAAAGCGTGGTGCAGCAAAAAAACGTAGTAGCAATGGATGTCACGGAACTGCTGCCAAACGCTGCCAACAAGGCACCGGATTTCCTCGCGGCAAAACTGATCTATCGCATGTTGAGTATGATCTTTTCAGAAAGAGACAAATCTTGATGAAAAAGCAAGACCTTCTCACAAAAAAGATTAGGCATTTTGATATCAAGAACTTTGATGCCAGGCCTCTTTTGGACGGCTACGCCACGATGGCATTTCAAGCAAGAAATCTTGCAACAGCTTCACAGATATATAACCGGATGCTCGGCGACCCGGACTGCAAGATTATTGTCACCCTTGCAGGGTCGTTGTTCAGCGCCGGCCTGAAACACATCGTAGTTGATATGATCGAGTGCAATATGGTGGATGTTATCGTGTCCACAGGAGCAATCATTGTGGATCAGGATTTTTTCGAGGCCCTCGGTTTCCACCACTACAGGGGCAGTCCTTTTGCCGAGGATGGAGCACTGAACAAACTTGCGATCGATCGGATCTACGACACCTATATTGACGAAGAGGAACTCAGGGTGTGCGATATGACAATAGCCCACATTGCTGACAACCTCTTGCCAAGACCATATTCTTCCAGAGAGTTTATCTGGGCCATGGGTGCATACCTTGAAAAAGAAGGTCTTCAGGCGGAAAAGTCCGTAGTATACTCTGCCTACAAAAACGGGATTCCCATTTTTGTACCGGCCTTTTCGGATAGCTCTGCTGGGTTCGGGCTCGTTTACCACCAAAAGAACCACAATGACGAGCATGTCCGGATCGATTCTGTTCAGGATTTTCGGGAGCTGACAGAGATCAAGCTTGCCGCAAAAGAAACCGGCATCCTGATGGTGGGTGGAGGGGTACCGAAGAATTTTGCCCAAGACGTTGTGGTAGCCACAGACGTCCTAGGCGAAGAGAGACCGATGCACAAATACGCGGTGCAGCTCACCGTGGCAGATGAACGTGACGGTGGGCTTTCTGGTTCCACGCTGAAAGAAGCATGTTCTTGGGGTAAAGTGGATCTCACATACGAGCAGATGGTTTACGGTGAAGCAACCATTACACTCCCGTTACTCGTCAGCGATGCTTACCATCGAGGAATTTGGAGAAACAGGGAGCCGGCGAAGCTTGCAGGACTTTACAGGAAGTAGAACAACAGCATGAAGTGCCGGTTCTTGACTTCCTGGGGCCGGCTTAGGTTTTCGGAGGTGGGAATTGCAAAACATGAATATCCATTGCCTTGACATTTTGGCCCTTGCCTTGAAGGGGATTGTCTGGAACAGAAAAACGTTGCACCATCTCGGCCTCATCTTGTTGTTGCTGTTGGCTTCTGGGAGCACAACCTTACAATTATGTTCCGCCGGAGATGAAAACAAGAGATGGTCCTTCGACTTCACCAATACGTCTATCTCAGACGTACTTGAGAAATTGACTCGCACCACGGGAATTGACATATTATCCAATCAGCTACCGAGTAATACGACCGTCAACAAACACTATGTAGACCAGACCATCGACGAAATTATAAAGGATATATTCAAAGGACTCAGCTTCGGCCTGGTGTGGCATCACGGCGAAAAGGGTATAGATGCCCTTGACATCTGGGTCTTTGACGGCGGTGGTGGTCAATCCTCGAGCTTTTCGAGAATAGACAGGCCAGTGTCGCGAACACCTGCATTCGGTTTTGGAAGGAAAGCTCCGGCATCTGCTGACAAAGAGAACGACACAGAGGATGCAGAAGAACCAGAAGAAGAAGTCGATGAATCCATATCTGAGTCCTCAGAGCCCGATGGAGAGAGTGAAAAAGAGGATGCTGACTCCGATAACGATTCGGAAACCGAATCGGCTGTGAATGAAGAAAATGTGCCAGACGATGAGTCAGATGAGAGGACAGAAACAGGATCACCACCGATTCCGATTGAGACACCTGGTTTTGATTGATAATTCGGGATTCGCGGTATTTCATGAGAAGTGACAGCGCGTTGAAATCCTTCTTTCCTGCTGGTGTCTCCCATACAAATCTGAGGCAAGGACTAAACGAATTGAGAACTCAGGACGGCCAACTATTCTATTTATTCGTTCCCGCCAAAGCCATGATCCGGCCCGAGGCAAGCAGGATACTGGTTTCCGTGCATGGCTATTCTGGAAGAAAGAACAACCAAAGAGGAAGAAACCTAGTCAAGAAATATGCTGAATACTGGTCAGGAGTGTCTGAGGAAAAAGGTTGGGTCGTGTTAGCTCCCCATTTTGATGAAAAAAGGTTCAAGAATGACTACCAAAGGGTCAATCGCGCCGGACTGCCCGCTGACGTTCGACTGAACGAACTGGCCGAGGTAGTGGGTAGACTGTTACCCGGTGTGCCGATTGATAAAATGTTCCTCTTTGGTTTCTCTGGGGGCGGTCAATTTGTGCATCGATATGTTGCTTTCCATCCAGGACGTATTATTCGGGCCGTTGCAGCAGCACCTGGATGGTATATGTGGCCCGTGTCTCTCCCCTATCCCGTAGGAGTAAATATGGACGGCTTGCCAAGCACTGGAAACCGATTACTGCGAGGACTTTGTTCAGCAAATATTCTTATTCTTGTAGGTGAGAAAGATGCAACTCAGGGAGCGTTCAGGAGGAGATTCGGGGATTACGACTTAACGCAGACGCAGGGAAATGGACGTAAAGAAAGAGCGGTTAACTGGATTGCAAGTATGAAAGCATGGGCCAAAGCAAATGGATGCCCTTTTAATGTGGCTTTCAGTGTGGTTGCCAAGGCTGCCCACTCTATGAACAATAGATTCTTGGACTATGCTAAGGACTATCTATGTGTTGGTTTGGATCTAATACTACCCAAATAGAGAGCAAGAGGTCTTGAGCACATTACTGCGCAATTTATCGTGGAAGTCAGTATTGTGTGAAGGAGAGATATGAGAAAAATCCAAAAGGGTTTTATTCTTCCTAGTGCAGCTTTCACGGTTAAGCCTAATCAAATCAAGTTCTGCGGAAACGTAGACAAATGTCCTGAGGTTGGCGATTTGGTGTACGGGAAAATTAGTAGGATTGGGGGACATTCATCTTTGGAAAATGCGTCCGGCAGGATTCACAAAATCCATGATGGGACGAAGGCCGTTTTTGTCTTTGGAAACCGGTATGCTCCGGACTGCTATGAAGGCTTGGTGCCTCATGAAATACGGCAGGAAGTAGATCTCTTAGCACGATCAGGCGTTGTTGGTGTTGCGAAAAGCAAGAATTCTCTGGTCAAAGACCCGACAAGAGTAAAAATACTGGGATACGTTTGTGGAGAAGACGGTTATGTCTTGAATACTCGATCCTTTCCCTTGGTGAGACCGAAAAAATCAACAAAGAAAAGACCACGAGCACCAATGATCCTTGTGTGTGGTACGTCCATGAATTCAGGGAAAAGCATGGCGGCCGCTGCATGTTGCTGGGCGTTATCCTCTATGGGTTACGGAGTCAGGGCTTCGAAAATAACTGGTACAGCCGGCTTAAAGGATATCCTGCACATGAACGATGCGGGTGCCGATCCGTACTCTGACTTTTCATTTCTAGGCTACCCATCAACTTATCTTCTCTGCGAAGAAGAGTTGTTAAGCGTCTTCAACCGACTCGATTTGAAGTATGCCAACAACCCGAAAAATTACTGGATAGTAGAATTTGCTGACGGCGTCATCCAGCGGGAAACAGCTATATTGATGAGTTCTCCGGATGTCCTTTCCAGGATCCATAAGCTCATTTTCTGTGCTGGCGATGCCTTTGGGGCGATCGGTGGGCTAAGGATTCTTCAAGAGCGATTTCACCTGGTTCCTGATGCCTTGTCTGGGATCTGTTCCAGTTCTCCTTTGCGTCTTAGAGAACTCTCGGAGTTTACTAACATTCCCGTATTCGACAGTGCGCATCTAGACTTGAAAGAGTTGGCGGAGATTCTACTTACGCCCGGGCACGAAGTGTCGGGTTTTTTTCAGAGTGCTGCTTAAAATAAAAGCTGCCAAGCTCTGGACACGAACGGATATGACATTTTGTCTCCATGACAACCTAATGAATGATGACATTGGCGAGGGTAACTATGAAAAGCAACAAGCTCTACGTGGGAAATCTTGCCGAACACGTCACGTATGAACAGTTGGAAGAGCTGTTCTCCCAATATGGGGAGGTTGAGGAGGTTACGAGAAAGGCTGGAGGTGACTTCGGATTTGTGGTCATGTCCTGCCGTTCGGAAGCTGAAAGGGCAAAACAAGCGTTAAATGGTTCACAACTTAAAGGCCGGGTCTTGGTGGTTGATGAAGCGCATCCGAAGAAAAAAAACAAAATTCACCTTCCGAGAGGAAAAAGGCGCGCCGTGGCCCGAACGGATTTTCACAAAACCGGACACCTGGAAGACTGGTAGGCGTCGTTTGGTATTGAGATTACAATTAGCGAAAGTTGTACCCTAATTGAGCGAAAGTCGAGGATGCCCCAGATGCAAGGCGTCAAGGGTGAAGCTGTAGTATGGCTACCGCGAACCCTTGACAACACAGCAGATGGGGTATTATCGGCCTTCCCTAAGGGTAAACAAAATGAAGATCTAAAAGAAAAAACATCTTTCACTGACACAAGAAACACCAAACTCCATATAAAGCTAACAGTGTATTGTAATCTTAATGTGATCCAATGTTTCTTCATTTTGTTTACGCTCAATTAGGGTTGTACTTATGGGGCATTGATTCTTTAGCTCCAATCAGAGCCATGGAATGTGCTGAAGAGCACAATGGCAATTGAAAGGGAACAGCCATGAAAGAATTTGACGACATCATCGATCAATATCCCACTCCGTATTCGGAAGATCTGGATATGGAAGATCTTGCGATGATCGAAAGCATTGTACAAATGATCGGACAAGAGGATGAGACCGAACAAATACGGAAGTCGATAAGACGGGAAATCGACGATTTAGTTGATGAGTTTTGAGACGTTCATGCAACATTCCATGAAACCTAAAATCATCGTTCATGGTGGTGCGCGCAGTCTTGATCTAGATGAGCCCGAACGTCAAAGAGATGTCAAAAACGCCTGTACCATTGCCCACGCGATACTGCTTGAAAAGGGGGCCGTCGACGCGGTGGAGACTGCCATCAGTATAATGGAATCCTCCAAATATTTGAATGCAGGAAGAGGAAGCTATCTACAGCTGGACGGAACAGTACGAATGGATGCGGCCATTATGAAGGACGATCTTTCCGCAGGAGGGGTCATTGCCATCGAAGATGTGGAACATCCTATCTCCGTTGCCAGGCGAGTCATGGAGAACACCCAACATGTGCTTCTGTCAGGGAGATTGGCTACCGATTTTGCACGCTCCGAGGGTTTCTTGCGGTTTGATCCTAGAACAAGATCCAAGGTGAACATTTGGATGGATGTCATGGACGAGTTGCGCACAAAAACAACTTATGAACAGATTTTCCACGTAGACCAGTACATCGGAACGGGGAAACACCACCTCGGAACCGTCGGGTGTGTTGCCATGGATTCCAACGGGAGCATTGCCGCAGGCACTTCAACAGGAGGACTCAAGATGAATGTGCCTGGCCGGGTAGGTGACTCAGCAATCATAGGCGCAGGGACATATTGCTCCCGGGATGGCGGGGTTTCATGTACAGGAGTGGGAGAGAGAATTCTCGTCTTGAGCTTAGCTAAGGAAGTGGTTAACTATCTCAGATACGAGGAAGGTGAGGGCGCATCGGATGCAACTAGACACGGTATTGAAGAACTTGATTCAGTGGAAAGCGAAGGTGGATTAATCTGCATCGATAGAAAAGGAAACATCGGTTATGCCTATAATACTGAAGTCATGACCATGTGTTATATAGACTGAACCGTGTTTCAGGTGGCCCCATCAACCTGGTCATGGACAGCCATCCCGCCGACCCCTTGCCCCGTTCATAGATGCTCGTAGAATTCCCTGGGTGCAAGTTCCTTGAACTGCTTCTTGGAGACAAGATGTTTTCTGATGTCCAGACAAAGATCACATTTTGAAACGTAGCCCTCCGGAGACTCCTCATAGCCAAAATCCCTGGCAAGATATAGAAGCCCCTGCATGTTTCCGGAAATGAGAAACTTCAAAATAGTGTATTCCTCCAAGTCGATACCTTCTTTTAGGAGGTGGTCGAGATTCAACCAGTTGCCAAGGGAGATTCCGCCGCAGTAACCCGGCATAAGGTTCCCGTAGTTGTCAAAATGGTTGTGCCACTGCCTTAGGAAGGGCGGCCGACAGGGTTCATAAAAAAATCTCTCTGATGGATAGGCAGGATAGAGGGCCCTTAATTGGTGCGCAGCCCTTCCGGCCAAAAAGAGTTCCACCTTTTGTGTCAAAGACTCGTTGTTTGTAAGGACCATATAGTCCTCCAAGGCAAGCCTTTCCTTGATACCGAGCTGCTTGAAACGTTTGAAATATTCCACTTGATAAACCATCACATTGCCTGCGAAAACCTTCTGGCTCAGCCGAACGCATCTGTCTGTCCTGGCAAACGGTACATATTCTGCGTAAAAAGGATTTACTGAGATCAGGATACCTTTAAGACCCGCTTGCTTAAGGCGCTTCAGCTTTTGAAGAGTGACTTGGTCATTTTTGCACCAAAAGCAGTTTGTTTCAACAAACATCGAAGGAATCTCGAACTCGGCGCCCATTACGACTGCCTTGACAAGAAGTTCGAAATTTAAAAAAGGCTCTCCCCCTGTAAAATGGAGCCCATAGTTTAACCCAACCGCGTCGGCTCCCCGCGGACTCGGGCTTATTTTGCCGGCAAGGCAGGACAAACCCGTTTCCAAGTCCTTTTCTGAGAGCCAATCCTCCGTCCACTTGGGAGAGCAGGCATACATGCAGTGCCGGCACTTGGCGGAGCATTTGTATGAGAGCAGCAACCCGCCTGAAATAGGCTGTGGCACCTTCACTTTCATAGTAGATACGCCACGCCCTCACGTGTTCCTCTTTGTCCCACTGTAAGTAAATGCCTTTGCTATCATCTTAATGTGGCTTCCCTTGTCGATACCAATGTCCTTGCCGCACACACACCTTATTTTATCCAGTGTTACTCTCGCCTCATATCTTCTCACAATTCTGTCCTTATGGCATCTTAAAACCTCTCCCTGACCAATCTTGTCATATTTCCAGAGCTTTCTTTTACACGCTGCACATCTGATTACCAACACGACAAGTATCAACCCCCTATAGGCCCCGTACGGAACTCACATATGCACTGCTCTACCAGCGTATCACCTTATAGCCAGCGCCTCAACATGGTTTTGCTGCAAGACCAACCTTCAATACAAACCCACATCCGTTACTAACAGCATCCCTATCCTTAGAAAATCTTCATCCTCGTCTATGCCCTCTTCAAAATAGGATATTGCTATTAGCGGCTGATTATGCCAGATTTGAAATGTCGTGAGTGGACATGATATTCATTTCAACGCGAATGTTTAGGGAGATAGATGATGAACGAGCCTGTCAAGTTGTACACCCTTAGCACCTGTAGCCACTGCAAATCCGCCAAAAGGTTTTTGGATGCCTGTGCAGTCAGATATGAATTCACAGACGTAGATCTACTTGACCACGAAGAACGGACTGCTATTCTTGAAGACCTAAAAAGATGGAATCCGAAGTGCTCTTTTCCAACCATTATCATTGGTGACAAGGTCGTCGTCGGTTTCAAAGAAGAAGAAATCAGGGAGGTCCTGGGTTTATGAACGAGGTAGAAAAACTCTACGAGACATTAAAAAGGGCCCAAGAAGCCAAGGGCTACTATTTTAACAATGACAAGGGAAGAGTCTTTGAACTGCTCGAGGCCCTTCTCACCAACAAGAAACGATACGGGTACATGGCTTGTCCATGCAGGCTGGCTTCCGGAGACCGAAACAAGGACCGCGATGTGTTGTGCCCGTGTGAGTACAGAACCCCCGATGTGGAAGAATACGGGAGCTGTTACTGTAACCTCTATGTCTCAAAAGCATGGAATGAAGGCAGGTGCCCTAAAGTCTACGTACCAGAGAGAAGACCTTTCATTGAATAATAGAAAACGTACGTATGTCTGAAAGGCTAAAGGGGCCTGACGTGGGAAGAAGACCCTTTTGGATTGCCATAGGCGACATTCATGACGACGTGTCCCAGATAGGAAATGTCCCTGGGATCTCAGAGGCCCAAGGCGTTCTTATCTCGGGCGATATCACTAACTGTGGAAGCCGTGCCTGGGCCGGGAGACTCTTAGGGGAGATCAAGCGTCTGAATGCCAAAATCCTTGCCCAGATTGGGAATATGGACACACGAGACGTAGAAGATTACCTTGAGCAGAAGGGGTTTAATGTGCATGCCAGGGCCACAGACTTGGGTTTTAATATTGGCCTTGTCGGTGTAGGTTATTCCATGCCGACGCCCTTTGGAACACCTTCCGAGGTCAGCGACGGTCAGATTCAGGTCTGGCTCGACCAGGCCATACAACAAGGGCGGGATTTTGAACATCTGATTCTCATGGCCCATAATCCACCCTTTGGTACCAAGACCGACCGCGTCGGTTTCGGCCGATCTGTCGGCAGCAGGGCAGTGAGGGAGTTCATTGAAAAATATCAGCCGGAAGTGTGTATTACCGGCCACATTCACGAGTCCAGGGCGGTTGACCGGATAGGAAGAACCCAGATCATCAATCCCGGGCTGTTTGGGGCCGGGGGATATGTTGTAATCCGCCTTGCTGAAGGTAGGCTTGAAGCCGAGCTTCGGCAGACATAAAATTCCTCTAAGTGTAGGAACCTCGGGGGGCCGCCCGCGGCATTTTGACTTTTAAATATAGAGTCCATGTCTGAAAAAGTTACACTTTATTGGCCCAGAAATCTTTTTTTCTGGCGACACAAGGCCAGATATGCACAGGGACACCTCGTGGGGGGAAAACGTCATGGGAGGTGGGTATTCTGGTATAGGAGCGGGCAGAGACAATTGGAGGGGGAATATGGAAAGGGGAGGAAAACAGGCACTTGGGTCAAGTGGACGGAGAGCGGGGCAAAGATTACACAAGGCGAGTTCTTCTCTGACAAGATGCACGGCAGGTGGACGGATTGGTATGAAAATGGGCAAAAGGCAGTGGAGAGTAAATGGTATATGGGAAAAAGGGATGGCAAGTGGACGTATTGGGACACAGACGGTGCATTGAAAAAAGTTGAAACCTATGACTACCGCTATGAAGAAGACAAGGGATATTCCATTCACACCGATCTTGAGGCAAGAGAGCTCGTTCGTCAGATCCAGCGAGAGAATGTGGACAAGGCCTGGGAGAGCCTCGCAGGCAGATTTGTCGCAAGCTTTGTGAAGCCTTGGCAACTTGCCTGCTGGATACTGATATTTATACCAACCTTCAGTTTGATCAAGAACACAACGCCATGGCGTGCCGCGACTCTGGCAGCCATTCTTGCCTTTCTCATAACAAGTCTTTTGGCATGGAGCCTTAACAGACGTGGATAATGGGTCAATAAGGGATTGGGCATTGTTACGCATATAATGTGTGGTAAAAGGAGGGATACTACATAGATAACAGATGGGTTCTAAGGTTTGCTTTTGTATACTTTAGGCCGAGTTTCTTCCTAATGTTGTCCCTGTGAAACTCGATCGTTTTACTGGATAGATTCATAAAGTCTGCGATCTGTTTAGTGGTTCTTCCTTCCTTTACCAGATTTGCCACCCGAATTTCGGTGGGCGTAAGGGCGAAATACTTTGATGACAACCTGTGGGAAAATGGTGAAACGATCCCTTTGAGGTTTGATTCCAGGATGTCTATACAGGATCTCTGATTGCTGTTCAATGAGGTTTTTTTTAGTTTCTCCAGGTACGGTAAAACGAGGTCCTTGACATTGGATAGTACCTTTTCTTCAAGCACTGCCTTGTCCTGCTGCCTTCCTTTCAGTAGAACTCGCAAGGCCGTATTTACTTCCTCAAGGTTCTTTGCCTTAGTCATTAATTGTGCCTCTTTTTCCAATAAGGCTCGCTCGTTCTGCTTCCTTTCGGTTATGTCACGGGATATACCTACCAATCCAGTTACGTCTCCCTTGTTGTCGAGAAGGGGAACTTTGATGGTTTCGAAGAAAACATTCTCCCCCTCACTGTTGGTCATTTCTTCTTCAAAAAGCGTTGGCTTGTGCCTTTTGATGGCCTCTGCGTCACTCCTGCGACACTGCTCGGCAAAATCCGGGGGGAGTAATTGCTTATCGGTTTTTCCGATGATCTTTTCCCTCCCCAAACCCATTAGTTCCTCACATGCCTTGTTAACTGTAAGATGTCGGCCCAGAGCATCCTTAAAATATATGGCGTCAGGAATAGCCTCGATCAAAACACTTAGTCGATCACTTGTCTCTCGCAGCTTTTCCTCCATTTTTTGACAGGTTGGTTCTTCAGCCATCTGAAAATCCTCCGATTACCAGCACAAAAACAAAAAAGGCGCTAAGCACACTCTTTGGTGGATGCATAAGAAGTATTGCATTTGGGGCAGGCCAACACAGACTCAACTGACTTGGTGCTTTGGATCGGAAAAAGGGGGACAAAGAAAAGAGCGAAGTAATTTACCCAGCGCACTTCTTCGAAGATCTGAGAGTGTCCGCATTTTGAACAGTATTTCTTCCGTTTCAGGCCACCGTCCACTTTGACCTTACGGGGCTTGGTACCAAGTATGACGAACATCAGGAGTTGCCTGGTCTCGGAGCAATACTGCCCGCGACGGCACCTTCTACGCTCCTACATAAACCCCTCTGCCGGTTCTCTTTATCATGCCCTGGCTGAACGCTTTGGAAACGATATTTCTGATCTTCTTATCGTCAAATCCCGTTTTCTTCATCAGTGTTGGGACATCAACACCTTTCTTGGATCTCTTGATAATATTGAGTGCCTGGTCAGTGGCGGTCAGCTTTGCTGCTTTTTGCTTTGCAGGAGCTTTCTTCCCAGCTTTGGTTTTTTTCTTCGTGGGGGCCTTCCTTGTAGTTTTAGCCTTGACTTTGGTTCCAGGTTTCGGTTTCTTGGCAAGCTGCCCCTTTTCAAGCTTGTCAACCGCATTCATCAGTCTTTGCGTCTTCTTTGTGAGTGCCTTAAGCTCCCTAGTTACTGCCTGAAGATCCTTCTTTACCTTTCCCATGATCGTTTTCCTCCTCTGTTGGTCCTGGCCTATTTATAATCAACCCTTTCTTTAAGTTCCTTGCCACACTTGAAGAAAGGTAGCTTCTTTGGTGGTACCTCAACAGATTGACGTGTCTTGGGATTCCTGCCTGTGTAGCCGTTATATTCCTTTACATAGATACTGCAAAAGCCTCTGATCTCGACCCGGTCGCCATTTGCAAGGGCGTCGATCATCTTGTCAAACATCAGGTTAACAATTTGAGTGGCTTTTGTTTTTGTAAGGCCGGTTTCCCTTTTCAGAGTCTCTATGAGATCCGATTTATTCATTGCAGTCCTCCTAGGAACAGTCATTGCTTTTTCTACATAAAGGTTTTTTGGCAGGACGTCAAGGGGTATTGCTGCGAAACACTGCCGTCAGGCAGAACCCCCGCCCTTCAGGGCGGGACAGGCTTCACGGTGGGAAAAGTCAAGCCCAGAGAGCTTGACATCAGGTCTGTGGCATCGTAGGCTAAGAACATATTAGACTTGGCCGCAGTGGAAGAGAATAGGAAGGGCGAGGTTTTGGGACATCGAAATTCTATACAGATTGCCTGATCAATGGTGATGTGGGAAAGATATTAGGCCATGCATCTTAATGACGAGACACAATTTCTGGCCAATGAAACCGCCGATCCTCTGCATGAGGCTTTTGATCACAAAATAGCCGTCCATGCCATGCCTAGAGGCGAATCCGTCCCGCGTGAGAAGTTGCCTGAGCTTTGGACGGATGTCGTGTCTGGCGAAGGCAGCCTGCCGATACGCACTATCTATATTCACATCCCTTTTTGTGAAAGCCACTGTGTTTTCTGTGGCTTCTATCAAAATGCTTATCATCCGGATCTGGCTAAACAATATGTGGAGGCACTTATTCGGGAGATGGAACTTTCAGCCGGTTCCCGTTTTGTCAACACCCGTCCTTTCCACGCTGTCTACTTTGGAGGCGGGACACCGACAGCCCTTCCGGCCGAATCACTCACTAAGCTGGTCTCAACCGTTAAAACTCTTTTTCCCCTTTCCAACGATTGTGAAATTACCCTTGAGGGGAGAATCTACAATTTCACCAAAGAAAGGTGCGAGGCTGCTTTGAGTGCAGGTATAAATCGCTTTTCTCTGGGGGTGCAGACTTTTGATACCCGAATCAGAAAACACCTGGGTCGGAAAGACTCGAGGGAAAAGGTGATTGAGATCCTGACTTATGTCAGGGATCTGGGAAAGGCAACCATCATTATTGATCTGATTTATGGCGTGCCAGGTCAGTCACTTGAGACCTGGGAGGACGATATCAAGACGTTTTTTCCCCTTGAGCTTGATGGCTGTGATCTTTACCAGCTAAATATTTTCAGGGGGGGCCTTCTGGAGAAGTCAGTTGCCAAAGGTTCTATAGCCAGACCGGCTACTTTGAAGGAACAGGCCGACTATTTTGTTCGAGGTGTGGAGCTGATGGAGGCGGCCCACTACCGGCGCCTTTCCATTACCCACTGGGCGCGAACCAGCAGGGAAAGAAGTCTTTACAATCTTTTCTCGAGAGGTCGCAGCGACTGTCTGCCGCTTGGCTCTGGGGCCGGGGGCTGGCTCGGAGACTATTTTTTCTTTGTAGAAGGACACCTCAAAAATTATCTGAGTGTAATCAAAGCCGGGAAAAAACCTCTTTCATTCGGTGTGAGGCGCGCCAAGGGGGACTTTCTTTTCAGAGACATTTCCTGTCAGATGGAGCTCGGCTATTGCGATCTGAAGGAACTCTCCAAGCGCCATGACCTTGATCTGTTGGGTATCTTGAGGCCGATAATTTCACAGTGGGAAAAAACTGGATTGGTCAAGCTTAAAGATGGCTGCCTTCACCTTACCAGGTCGGGAGAATTCTGGGCGGTGAATCTGGCGCAGATGCTTATAGATCGCTTCCAAAAAGAGTAGCTCTTTTAAGTTAAAGGAGGAAAAACATGCCGTATGTAAGAATTGAAACCAACAAGGAAATGGATCATGCTGTGGTCCAGGAAACTCTCAAGAAGACATCACGATTTGTGTCAGATCTTCTAGGCAAGCCTGATAAGTGGGTAATGATCTCCATCGGTCAGGGAATACGGATGCTGTTTGGAGGAAGCGAGCAGCCTGCAGCATACGTTGAAATAAAAAGCATCGGCTTTCCTGAAGACAAGTGCGCTGATTTTTCAAGGGATTTGTGCGGCTTTGTTGAATCTGAGTTTGGTGTGCCGGCTGACCGGACTTACATAGATTTCTGTGATATCAATGGAAAGATGTTTGGCTGGAACAAAGGCACGTTCTAGCGAGGGGCCCCAAGTCATGAACACAGCCTCGGCACCACATCCTAAAAGTTGTCCCCGTGGCCACAAACACCTTTCGTGGTCTCCGGGAGAAGATGAGATTTATTGTTGGGACTGCAACAAGAAGTATCCCATCTCTAAATGTTATGGCCAGGGTGAATCTTCCCAAGCAGATTCCGACAATTCCACCAACCGTAAAGCCGCTTTGCAGGACCCCCTTAAATAGTTCAATGCTGTATGGTCTAGCATGTATTGTTTAATATACCGGCCTTTCGATCAAAGCCGGCCCTGCATTTTCGGAATCGCTCTTTTACACGATCACGAACAGGTAGAACCACAGCTGCTACAGGCCGACGGGGTACACGAGGACGGACCGGGCTCATCGTTGATCTCAAGCACTTCTACGTCAAAGGTCAGAGTCTTCCCTGCCAGGGGATGATTTAGGTCCATAGTGATTCTTTCATCGTCCGTGTGCTTCACCGTCGCCGGGAGGTGGCCACCCTGAGGATTCTGGAGGGCCAAAACCTGACCGACCTGTGGGTTAAATCCTTCAGGCAGTTCAGACCGCATAAAGGTTTGCTCCATGCTCTCGTTCCGATGCCCATAAGCTTCCTCAGGAGAACAGGTAAAGGTCTTCTTTTCGTTTTCGGCCATGCCCATGAGTGCGTCCTCGAATCCCTT
>CAZCWQ010000066.1:0-16216 GCA_964502365.1 uncultured Desulfobacterales bacterium
ATCCAAAGCAAAAATGATGCGTTCATTCAGCGGAATATTTTTGTGCTTCACAGCAGTCAACATCCTCCTCGGTTGGCCCTATACTAGCAACCAAAAAAATCGTAACATTTTAGGTGTATGAAAAACCTCTGGGTACTGATACCTTTTCTTTCGTTCCGAGCCTCATTTAGAACCGAATAGTCCGGAGTGTCCGATCGAGTCAAGCTTTTTAGGCTCCTCCTACCATATGTAGTTCTCGGCAATCTTTCGTTTATCCTTGCCTGCCAGCACGTGCAGAGTCCGTATCTGCTTCAGCTTAATAGGCGACAGCTGACCGATTGGTATGTACACGATGCATTTGCCCCACCGGGTGGCCACCTGCTTAATAAAAGACCTGGGCCGCGATTTGGCCACATAGACCACATGCCTTTCCACGCTATATTCCAGACCTGCCAGAAGGAGCCGCTCTGCCTTGGTCCGCGCCCAATCATATTCAGGGTCTCCCCACACATCAGCGAGCCGAAGTGGAGGAAATGTCATCACAAAGCCACCATAGGTACATCTTGAGATGCCCGGCCCGACAATGTGCTCGGCCGGATCCGTGGCATAAAAGGCCATGTCAGACTCCTGGTCATGTTCTCCCAACCACGTCATGAGGTAAGGATATTTATCGCCTGTCTTGTCATCATCAAATATGACGACTATAGACCCCACGCCGCCTTTCACCCTCTTGAATTCCTTGACGTAGATACGACCCTCGTGGATGTGGCGGGCCGTCTCCCGCATATCTATCCCGTCAAGTATCGTGGTTTCAAAAGGCAAAGTGGCTGCCTCATCAGCTGACAGCACCTGGGCACTCTTGGATTTGAGAAAGCTGCCGTAGTCTTCAACGGCCAGATCCTCAGGCGGATACGAACAGATAAAGGGGTCCTCAAAACCTTCCAACCACTCTCCAGGTCTGCGTTCCTTTATTCGACGTTTCTTAGGGATATAGACCGGACGACGTTTGATCCTCGGGATCCTCCTCCGGATATGAATCTTTCGCGTCCCCAGCCAGAGCATCTCTCCACTCATACGTATTGTGGCCACGGAAGACTGAGCCTTTTGCCAGGGGTAAAAAGATCCTAACCGCCAGAAGGCATAGCAGAAATTGTCATCCACGCACCCCCTGGCTGCAGCAAGGAGTTGATAGAAATCAGCGAGGAGCCGGTTTTCCAGCAAGGCATAATTCCTTGAAAACCGGAAAAAGGCCCGTTTCTGCCACCGGTAGACCTCTTCGCCTGTGTCTTGGTGATAATGCCGGGCCGCCTGGTCAAAAAGTCGCAGGTGTATCATCTGGCGATCCACAGGGCCGGGTTTGATGTTGTTCGCACTCCACCTAATGGATGCATCCAATGCCTCTTCTTCAGAACAGGTATCTTTGCCTCCATTCATCAAGGTGAGGACGCCGAGCTTCTTTCGGACTGTATATTTTGACAGTTCGGGCTGGGGGGGAAGCCCGCGCCTACGGTATTCGTATACGGATGTTAGAAAGGGAAATTCTGTTATGATTTCAGGCAAGTCATCCGGGTGAAGATTAAATAGGCTTACCCCGGTACGTTTTGTCTTCTCAAGGGGTTCGGCCTGAGGACGAAAAAAAGCTCCCCTGACGCCATCAAGATGGGCCAGCCCGCAGACAAATAAGATCTTATTGTGTTTGGCTGCAAGCTTCTGCAATCGGTAGGCCATGCCGGCCTCCCGCCTCAGATCCGCGTTGGTTTTCTTCAGGGGGAGTACCTGCTGGGCGTAAATATTGTAGTAGGCAAGGATTCCCAGGCGGTGAACCGCATATGTGTCCGGTACGAAGTCACGATGGATAGGGTATTCATCTAAGTCCAGATCCACAAAGTAGACAGGAATGCCAGCCTCCATGCCTGAGCGGATGGCCTCGGTGAGTGGGTCGGTGGGTTCAATTGGGAGATAAACTGTTTCTCCTTTGTCATTCTGATACAAAACCACGGATAACTCGGGGAGGCGCCTTACACCTTTTTGGACTATATCCTGAACCGAGCGGGGCAATTCAACGGCAACGGCCTCGGGCCTGATACGATCGAACAGGCGCCGCACCGCGTCGGCAAACTCCAGGCTGTAATGTATTATTGGAATGGGGTGGACGGGGCCAAAGGATTGCAAAGACTCATTGCCCATCTTTATTATTCATAGCGCAATGCCTCATCACCAAGTATATTGAGGATAGCTTGGTGAATAGCTTCTTTTCTTGTCATCCGGGTGCCCCGCATCATCTTTAGGGCATATCTGGCCATGTTTATTCCATCGCGCACGGAATAGACCTCATCAGCCATATGTGCACGCTGTAGGAAATCGACCATGTAATTAAGGATGTCCTCGTCGGCAAAGGGAAGGTTTTCCTTCAGGATTAACAGCTCGTCTTCTCGGTCCGGAAAATCGATAAATATCTGGGGCTGCAGTCTGGAGTGGATATATTCGGGGATTTCATAGGTAGAAGCGTCTTCGTTAATTGTAACAACAAACCTGAAGTCGGGATGAGCTGATATGGTCAAGCCGGTTATGATAGACTCCACATATCGCCGGTCGTCCAAAAGTGGAGCGAGGGATGCCCAAGATTTTTCGCTCATCCGGTTTCCCTCATCCAAGACACAGACACCCCCCCTAATCATGGCTGTGACTAAAGAGCTTGCTGCGTATTTAATCTGACCATCGCCTCCCATCACAGGGGTGATGATGAGGTCCTCCGGGCGTGTGTCCATGGTAGCTTGAAACAGATAGATTTGCCTATTCAACTGTTTACCGGCAGCGTATCCAAGAGTGGTCTTGCCAACCCCAGGTTTTCCAATGAGACGAGGGTTGAAAGGTGCGTCCTTTTCGTCAATAACCATCCATGCTGCCAGCACCTGCTTTATGACCTCCTTTTGTCCCACCCATCTCAGAGGCAACTCTGCTGGCTGGGCCAGCATAATCTCCGATGAACCTATGGTAACAGTTTCACACGTCTGAGATTCCATAATGTGATACCTTTGAAGTTTATACAGACATAAATTTAAATCACTAACGAACCAATGTCAATATTGGGTGAAGATGTACAGCGCACCTGTCATTTAGACAGATAGCCTCCTGAAGCTGAGGATCTTAGTTGACTTAGGTTTTCCAGTTTCTTGTAGAATTTGAAAGAAAGTCCTGATATGAAATACACGTCCAAAACGCTCTGAGTCCGACGCAATGACCGTTGGAGCCATTGCACACCAGGTGAAAGCCTTTATGAAAAGCCCTTTGCAAATACAACCTTCACAACATGAAGACTACACGGCTGAGCCTGAACCGGAATGGTCGACACTTTTGGCCGAAGGTCGCGCGGAGTGGGCGAAACCATCGCCCGGTCGCATCAGGAGGTTTGCTCGGTATTTCTACAATCGTTTCATCCGTCTCCACGGCAACCCTGAGCAAGTAGCTTGGGGCGCCGCCATTGGGTTCTTTGTCGCCATGAGTCCCACCATGGGTTTCCAGATGTGTATCGCTATCCCCATTGCGGCCTTCTTCAGGATCAACAAGTTTGCTGCAGCAGCAGCTGTTTGGCTTACCAATCCGGCAACTGCGCCATTCATATATTGGTTCAACTATAAGGTCGGAGCGAACATACTCGGCTATCCAGTGAAAGGTCGTTTCCTGTCAAACCCTTCGTGGGAAACATTTTGGTATTCCGGCAAGCACGTCTTTTTTTCCCTCACATTGGGTGGGATTATCACCGGCATCATAGTCGGCCTGGTAGGTTACTTCGTGACCCTGGCCATGGTAAGGACTGCCAGGGAAAAAGCACGTAGGTTGCGACAGAGAAGGGGACGATAAGAAGCTATTTCTTTTCCCAACGAAGCAGCTCCGTTACCCGGCTAAGGGTACTGCCTTCCTTTATTTCTTCCCGGATCCGGTTCTCCCGTTCCAACACGTCCATGCCGCGGTTTGCATATTCCGCTGCCATCGATTTCGGCAGCACTAAGACCCCATCATCGTCTCCTAAGATCCAATCGCCGGTTTCCACCTTTAGATTACCCACTGTCACAGGCACGCCGATCTCGCCGAAGCCTTTGGGTTCGCCCGCATTGGGCATGATCAATCTCGCAAAGGCGGGGAACTTCATCTGGCCGATATCATAGGTATCACGGATGGCACCGTCTATGACAACTCCGGCTAGGCCTTTCTGCACGGCAGAATGAGTAGCCAATTCGCCCCAAATAGCCGGTCCCACGCCACCTGCGTCAACCACGATTACGTCCCCCTGCTCGGCAAGGTCGATTGCCTCAACCGGTTTGGCCCAATCTCCAGGATACGTCCTGACCGTCAATGCCCGGCCCACCAGTCTGATTCCTTGAAACAGCGGACGCAGGCCCTCTAACACTCCTCCCCTGTGCAAGGCGTCCGACAGATTTGCGGCAGAGACCTGCTCTAGGATTTCTCGAATCTCTGCCTGTGATCCTCTCTTAAAAAGCCTGGTAGGAACGGACACCCCTTCTACCATGGCCTTCTTGATAGTGCTGGCCGCCTCTCTGGGATCCATGGCCTTGGTGATGGACCCACCCACAATCACGATTGCGGCCCCGGCTTCCAGCGCTCGGGCGGCCGTCTCTGAGTTGATCCCGCCCGCGACTCCCACTGGTACGGAGACACTCTGCGCAACCCTGCGCAGTGTTTCAAAGGGGTCCTTTCCCTCCATCTGTTCGTCTATGGAACAATGCGTGGTTACGTAATCGGCTCCAAAACCCTCAACCTCTCTAGCCCGCGACACAGGGTCCTTAACAGCTATGAGATCCACCACTATCTTAGCTCCGTAGTTCTTGCCTGCCTGCACGCATTCGCGAATCGTTGCGTCGCTGGCTGCCCCCAGTACATCAACAATGTTGGCTCCGGCCTTTGCTGCTGTTTCGACCTCGATACGGCCTGCGTCCATAATCTTCATGTCTGCAACAATCGTTGCCCGTGGGAACAACTTCCTCAGTTCCCGGACAGCCTCAAGCCCTTCGCTCTTAATTAAAGGTGTTCCGGCTTCAAGCCAATCAGCCCCACCTTCCACTGCGGCCCGAGCGCTCTTTACTGCCCGCTTCAGGTCAACAAAATCCAAAGCCAATTGAAGCACTGGTTTCATGGCTGCACCTTTCAAACCTACAGGTTGCGATACAATGTCTTAAAGTCGTTCACAAAAGACTTTTTACGAAGCCGTCAAAGTTCATTCCAGATTAGTATGCCTCCCCAGCAAGGCCTGCCAATCACTGCCTTGCTCCTGGTACAATGCCAGCACTATGGTTTCCAACAAGACAAAAGCCGCTTGCTCAAACAAAGACCCAGGGGGCTGAATTGATCCGGAATCGTTTGCATAGCTCCCTTTTGGTTCTCCCCCTGGGAGGCAGATGCTGTGATCGAGGGACCTGCCCAGCGGGGAATCTTCAACCCCGATCAGCCCATAGGTTGTAGCCCCATGCTGTTGTGCTAATTTGATCAATTCGTGCGTCAACGTGGTCCGGCCCGAACCCGAAAGTACAACAAGGATGTCGCCCCTTCCGATCGCAGGGGTGATGGTTTCACCTGCAAAGTAGGCCGCATACCCCAAATGCATCAGGCGCATGCAAAAACACTTCAGGACATATCCCGACCTTCCCTGGGCCGAACAAAAAATCCTCTCTGCCCGGCTAAGCCCTTGTATGAAACATTCGACCGGTTCTTTCGGCACATTTTTAAGAAAGTCCCGATTTTGGTCTAGGATCGCGTTAACAAGCCTTTGAAGGTCCATGTTGTAAAAAGACTATAGGAAAGGGGCCGCACAGTCAATCTGATACAGGCCGATGGGCCAAATACACCGGAGTTCGGCGAAGTCTTGACTTTTCTTTGGTGTCTTTGTATTTTTTTATTAATGAAATTTATAGTCTTAGGATGTTCCAAGATGTCTGACTGATTTTCTATTCAAGAGGATGAGATGCGTATTCTTCTTATACATGCTGACAGGTTTTCATTCCGTGTAACTGGCGAAACCTCTGTGGCATTGGCCAGCGAACTCGATAAAGCCAACTCTGAGGGCGAGGTGGGCGAAGCCTTGGTAGTTTTTATGGCAGCCGAAAAGGGCGACAAGGCCGATATCGGCTCTGTGGCCGAGCAGGTTACCGAACAGGCCGTAACCCTTGCATCACAGGTAGGCGCGGAGAACTTGGTGATTTATCCGTACGCCCATCTTTCAAGCTCACTTAGCTCCCCCCGTATTGCAGTAAAGCTGCTGGATGAAATCTGCACGCGGCTTCAAAACCACAACCACTTGAAGATCATGCGCGCCCCCTTTGGTTACTACAAGTCCTTTGAGATCTCGTGCAAAGGCCATCCTCTGTCTGAACTGGCCAAGACGATCACGCCATCCGGGCACGCTGAAAGGGCCGATGATGTAGAAGAGTCTGAAGCCATCAAGGCAGAAAAGACTCTGGAGTCCCAGTGGATGATCATGACCCCAGAAGGCACGCAGATGCAAGCAGAGGACTTTCCTTTTAGCGGCCGGCCCGGCTTGGAGCGCCTGTTCCGGTATGAAAAATCCGGAAGCCGTATCTCTGACCAACCCCCTCCCCATATCGAGTTGATGCGCCGCATGGAGCTGGTCGACTATGAGCCGGGCTCAGACCAGGGTAATTTTCGCTGGTATCCCAAGGGACAGCTCATGAAGCGCCTGGCCGAGGCCTACGTGAGCAGCTTGGTTACCACCCACGGAGGTATGCAAGTCGAAACCCCTATAATGTATGACTATCAACACCCTAAGCTTAACCTGTACCTTCAGCGATTCCCGGCTCGACAATACGTGCTCCTTTCAGACGAGAAAGAGTATTTTCTCCGCTTTGCGGCCTGCTTTGGCCAATACCTCATTCAGCATGACATGCAGGTTTCTCATCACCATCTGCCGTGCATGCTGTACGAGCTAACCCATTATTCATTCAGGCGGGAACAATCCGGGGAACTGGCCGGTCTAAAACGCTTACGCACATTTACCATGCCGGACCTTCACACCCTGGCCAAAGATATGGAGCAAGCCAAGGAAGAATTTGGCCGACAGGTTGATTTGGCTGTTCAATGCATGGAAGGATTTGGCCTCGATTTTGAGGTAGCCATAAGGTTTGTCCGGGATTTCGCCGAACAGAACAAGCCTTTTGTCGAAGAGCTCGTCTCCCGTTGTGGCAGACCTGCCTTGATTGAACTTTGGGAGCAACGCTCGTTTTATTTTGTCGCAAAGCTGGAGTTCAACTTCATTGACGCCCTGGACAAAGGCGCCTGCCTGGCAACAGTGCAGATAGATGTTGAAAATACTCAAAGATTTGACATAACCTATGTGGACGAAAGGGGAGAAAAACAGCACCCTCTCCTTTTGCATGCATCTATCTCGGGCTCTATTGACCGGGTTCTTTATGCCATACTGGAGGCCCAGGCCATGAAGATGAGGCAAGGGGAGAAGGCTGCATTTCCCCTGTGGTTGGCCCCTGTGCAATTGCGTGTTATTCCGGTTTCTGAAAAATTCGACGAGGTGTGCACGAAGGCTTTAGAGAAGATTCCTTATCGAGTCGATTATGACGATCGAGATATCAGCATGGGGCGCAAGATAAGAAGTGCAGAAAGGGAATGGATTCCATATATTTTGGTGCTGGGAGCAAAAGAGGCGGCCGAAGGCTCTCTCAACGTTCGAACCAGAGACGGTGCCCAAAGAAAGATGGCACACTCTGAGCTTCTGGCTGAAATTGAACCTCAGATGGCCGGAAAGCCGTTTTTTGGTTTGCCATTGCCGCTGCGACTGTCCAGACGTCCGATTTTTGTGGGTTGAAGCCTTAAAAACTCCTGTACGTGCCTTAGATCTTATAGTAATGGTAAATAGTCATATTCCAGAACAGAAATCAGGGAGGTGAAGCATATAGCCAGACGCATCAATGTAAACCGGAGAATTCGGGCCAAAGAGGTCCGGTTGATAAGTGCCGACGGCAATCAGGTTGGGGTTGTGCCGCTCAGGGAGGCACTGGAAGCAGCAGAATCGTCTGGGTTGGATCTGGTTGAAGTTGCCCCTCATGTCAGTCCGCCGGTTTGCCGGATCATGGACTATGGCCGATATAAATACCAGCAGAACAAGAAGCTTCGAGAAGCCAAGAGGCGTCAGTCAGGTTACCAAGTCAAAGAGATAAAGGTCCGTCCCAACACCGGGGAGCACGACCTTCAGGTGAAACTGCGCCACATCAGACGGTTCCTGGACAATAGGGATAAGGTAAAGGTTTCGATGATATTCAGGGGAAGGCAACTGGCTTACACGGAGCACGGATTTGAGGTTCTCAAACGAATAGCCGAAGAAACATCGGACGTGGCCGTTGTAGAGCAGGAAACAAGGCAAGAAGGCCGGCAAATGTTCATGGTCCTTGCCCAAAAATGATTGCCGAAACCTTGCTTCGTCGGATTCCCCTTTTTGTGTTTCGCCCGCCAACTCTGCAATCCCTGTTTGGCGGGGCAGGGAATGCGCCCGCATTGCCAGTGTGACAAATCAGGGGCCAAGCGTTGACGGGCTATTTCCCAAGAAGGCCTCGTTTAGCTTGAGAGTATAGGAATTTCGAGACCTCTGCAGAATTAGCAAGGCGAGGTTCTGCCAAGGTCTCTTTTCCTTTTCAAACAGCGTGGTCCCGCCGAAGGCAGCGGTAGATAGCGAGGCTCCCATTCAGCCCAGGGAGCCTTTTTCGGCAAGAGGATGTTGTGTAAGGGTCTTGACAAGACAGGAGAAAACAATGCCAAAGATTAAGACAAATCGAGGCGCTGCCAAGCGCTTCAAGGTCACTGGAAAAGGGCAGATAGCCTATTCAAAATCGTACGCAAGCCATATCCTGACCAAGAAAACCACCAAAAGGAAACGGCGCCTCAGACGATCCGGTATCATGGACAAGACCAACCAAGCTATGGTGAAACGCCTGATTCCTTATGCATAAGTCGTCATTCGCAAAGTGTCACGATTCATGAACAACGATCTTAGGTGACACTTTAGCGCCTTGAAAAAACCGTTTTGTGAATGACATTGAGCAAAATCGTGCCTTTTTCAAAAGGCTAAACACTTACGATTTTACAAAGTTCAGATACAGGGGGAATTCTCATGCGAGTCAAACGAGGATTTAAAGCCAGGAGAAGGCGACAGAAGATCTTAAAGGTTGCCAAGGGGTACCGCGGCGGTCGGAGCAAGCTATATCGCACGGCAGCCGATGCCGTAGATAAGGCACGACAGTATGCATACAGAGACCGAAGGGCTCGAAAGCGAGATTTCAGGCGGCTTTGGATCGCTCGGATCAATGCAGCGGCCCGCCTTAACAATCTGTCTTACAGTCGGTTTGTAAATGGATTGAAACGGGCTGGTGTGGAGATCGATAGAAAGATACTGGCGGAGTTGGCCGTTTCGGACCCTAAAGCCTTTTCCGAGTTGGCGGCTGTGGCTGCAACCGCTGCATTGTAGCTGGTTGCTCGTATCATACACTCCCAACCCGGACAAGCCGGGACCCGAGAGACCCAGGCTCAAGGCGTACGGCGTAAGGCACAGGGCAAAGCAATCACCCAACTTGTGCCTTTCGTGTGCCTCTTGTACAAGGCGAGCTATGAACATGCTGATACTTAGTAGTCGCTTATTCGTGAATTTGCGATACACGAAGCCGGTGAATCGGACATCGTGAGGCGAATAGGGACGTTTGCATAACCTCGTCTCGCTCTTTTATATGAGGTTTTTGACCCATCTTCGGGCTCGCTCACTGAATCGCAAGAACTCTCCGCCTCCGGCACTCGGCCTCCGGCGGATCAAACAGCTTGCGATTTGCCCATTGCGTTGGGCCGTTCGTTTCGCCCGGATGGGGTGCCCCAAAAACCTCATAATTGTCGCTTCCCGAGGTTATGCAAAGCCCTCGAATAGGGAATAACTATTCACGATTCCCGAACAACGAATGAAAGAAGAGCTCAAAAAGCTGCAACAGGAAGCCTTGAAGTCCCTGGAGGCGACCAAAGATATGCAAGCAGTGAACCTCTTGCGAACCCGTTACCTAGGGCGAAAAGGGTCTGTTACGCTATGCTTGCGAAAACTGTCTACATTACCACCTGCGGACCGGCCTGAGGTCGGGCGCCTTGCCAATATTGTCAAGACAAGTCTTGAGGCTGCCTTTAGGAAGGCCACCGAAAGTCTTGAAGCGGACTATGAAAGGCCTTCGGGTACCTTGGATGTAACTCTGCCCGGACGGCCCTTTGGGAGAGGGCATCTTCATCCCATTACACAAACAAGGCAAACGATTTCGGACATTTTCATCAGACTCGGCTTTGAAATCGTAGAAGGCCCGGATGTGGAACTCGACTTCTACAACTTTGAGGCTCTGAACATCCCCAAAGATCATCCCGCCCGTGACATGCAAGATACCTTCTATGTCTCTGACGACATTGTCCTTCGAACCCATACTTCGCCCATACAGATCCGTGTTATGGAAAAGCAACCGCCGCCCGTGCGCATAATTGCACCAGGCTTTGTCTACCGCGTGGATTCGGATGTATCTCACACACCAATGTTTCACCAGGTGGAGGGATTAATGGTGGGCGAAGACATTTCATTTGGTGACCTTAAGGGTATCCTGACCACTTTTGCCCATCAGATGTTTGATGCTGAAACCAGTCTGCGCTTTCGTCCCAGCTTCTTCCCCTTCACGGAGCCAAGCGCTGAAGTTGATATGCAGTGCGTCATGTGCCGCGGCAAAGGCTGCCGGGTTTGCTCCCATACAGGTTGGCTGGAGGTTCTGGGTGCAGGCATGGTGCACCCTGCCGTATTTGAGACGGTGGGCTATGATACGAATCGCTATACAGGTTTTGCCTTTGGCATGGGAGTGGAACGCATTGCCATGCTCAAGTACGGTATTGACGATATAAGAAAGTTCTACGAAAATGACGTAAGGTTTCTTCAACAGTTTTAGTTAATAGTCAGCGGTGGGCTCCTCCAGTTGTCTCCACGTATCGACTAATGACCAGTGACCAATGACCAGTGAGCAATGAAAGTTAGTCTAAGTTGGCTTCAAGATTATGTAGCCATCGACATGGATGTGGCCAAGTTGGCGGACGCGCTCACCATGGCCGGGCTCGAGGTGGAGGCCCTTGTGGACCGTTATGCTTATCTGGAGCACTGTGTCGTAGGCCGTATCATCGACATGGCCCCCCACCCTGATGTTGACAAACTCTGTGTATGCAAGGTGGATGCAGGGACCGGCACAAGGTCAATAATATGTGGAGCCACGAATATCAAAGAAGGTGATCTGGTTCCTGTCGCACTTCCTGGTGCGCAGCTCCCTTCTGGGGACACAGTTGAAGCCGGGCGTGTCCATGGCCAAGTCTCAGAAGGGATGTTATGCTCCGAAGCGGAACTCGCTCTTGGAATGGACAGCTCCCGCATCCTATTGCTGCCGGAGGCAAGCACACCGGGCACCGGGATTGCCTCCGCGCTTGAACTCTCAGATACAGTCATTGAGTTTGACCTTACGCCGAATCGTCCCGATTGTCTGAGTGTCATCGGTATAGCCCGTGAGGTGGCAGCCATTCTTGAAAGGCCGTTGAAATACCCCGAGGTGACGCTCCCTGCTGGTGAAAGGCCGATTGAGGAACTTGCCTCCGTTACCATAGAAGCCCCTGATCATTGTTTCCGGTATGCCGCACGGCTCGTCACAGACGTTAAGATAGCCCCGTCGCCTTTTTGGTTGCAAGACAGATTACACTCCGTGGGGATCCGTGCGATAAATAATGTGGTAGATGCGACCAACTTTGTTCTCATGGAGATGGGTCAACCGTTACATGCCTTTGATTTTGACCGCCTGGCCGAACATCGAATTGTGGTAAAAACGGCTCAAGAAGGGCAAATCTTCACTACACTGGACGGCACGGAACGCACCCTCGGCTCCGACGCCCTCATGATCTGCGACGGCAAGGGGCCGGTAGCCCTGGCCGGCATCATGGGAGGGCTTGAATCAGAAATCGAACATGATACCAGGCGCGTGCTGATTGAGAGCGCCTATTTCAATCCGATCTCCGTCCGGCGGACTGCCAAGCGCGTCGGCTTGAGTACAGAATCGTCACACCGGTTTGAAAGGGGTGTAGACCCTGAAGGGATAAGAAAAGCCCTTGACCGGGCAGCTCAATTCATGGTGGAATTGGCAGACGGGCAGCTCGCTTCTGGTGTAATTGACGTATACCCTCGGCCAGTTTCCAAAAGAGTTATAGAACTCAGCGTGGAACGTACGAACCGAGTCCTCGGTACGGATCTGAACCAGGACGAGATTTCCTCTCACCTAAGATCCATAGAACTGGATGTGCAGCCCGTTGATGAGGACACACTTAGGGTAGTGCCGCCCACTTTTCGTGTTGACCTCGAACGCCCCGAGGATCTCATGGAAGACGTGGCCAGACTGAGAGGTTACAATAGAATTGCCACCACTAATCCCGTATCCCAAGTGGTGGCAAACCTTGAGGACAAAAAGCTTCAAGTGCGGCGCCGGTTCCGGCATGTCCTTGCCGGCTGTGGGTTCTGTGAGATCATCACTTACAGTTTCATCGGCGAAAAAGCATGCGACAGACTCCTGCTTGCGAACACAGACCCGCGTCGCCGGATGGTACACATCCTCAACCCTCTTACCGAAGACCAGGCCGTCATGAGGACCTCTCTACTGCCGGGCCTTCTGGCTACCGTGTATCTGAACAGCACGCAGCGAAACGAGAATCTGAGAATCTTCGAACTCGGCAAGATCTTTTTGAAAACCCGCAATGATGAACTCCCTGAGGAGACCGAAATGATATCCGGCCTTTGGACAGGAGCGCAGCATGACAGAACATGGCTTGCCACCGAAGAAAAGGTGGACTTCTACGATATAAAGGGCGTGGTTGAGGCCCTGTGCAAGGCTTCGAATATCCCGCATATACGCTTCAAGGCTATGAATAGTTCAGGTGCCCCCTACCTGAAACCAGGTCGTGCTGCTGAAGTCTATGCAGGCAATGAATCCATTGGTGAAGTGGGTGAACTGTCGCCGGAGGTCATGAAGAATTTTGAATTGAAGCACCCTGCTTATTGCTTTGACCTCAATTTTGAGAAGCTTGTCCCTGTTAGTTCTGAAGAAAAGCATACAAGGGCAATCTCCAGGTTCCCGGCCACCACCAGGGATGTCGCCTTGATTGTGGGTGACGCTGTTGAGGCCCAAGGAGTGTTGGATTTCATAGAAGGCCTTAGCCAGGATCTCATCGCAGGGGTCGAGGTCTTTGATGTATACAAGGGTCCTCCAATTCCCCAGGGGAAAAAGAGCATGGCTTTCAGGTTCACTTATCAGTCTTTTGAAAGAAACCTTACCGATAGCGAGATAAATAGTATCCACGACTATGTTAGCCGGAAGGTATTAAAGGAGTTCAATGCCCAGCTGCCACCCGGTGGGAATCAGTAGAGCGTTTGTTTCAGTGATAAAACCGTGAACAAGAAGAGCGTCATTGCGGCTGTCCATCATAGACTAGGCTTCTCCAAGCGGGAGACCGGGACAATAGTTGATACAGCCCTTGAGCTAATAAGAACAGCTTTGACCAGCGAGGAGCCGGTGATAATATCAAGTTTTGGCAAATTTTCCGTGGTTAAGAGAAAGGCCCGTAAAGGAAGGAATCCTCAGACAGGTGAAACCATTACACTGCCTGAGAGAAAGGTCGTAACCTTCAAGGCCAGCCGGGTACTGAAGGAGCGAATCAATGAGGCCCACAGAGGCCGAGATACCTGAGAAGCGGTATTTCAGGATCGGTGAGGTTAGCGCAATAACCGACATTGAGCCTTATGTGCTGCGGTACTGGGAAACCGAGTTCACAAGGATCAGCCCTGCCAGGTCTCGCTCCGGCCAACGTCTTTACAGGAAGCGTGACATAGAGACCATCTTGGAAATCAAAGACCTGCTTTATCAGAAACGATTCACCATAGCCGGCGCAAAACAATATCTGAAGGAGCGCCGAAAAGGCGCCCGGCTTGCCTCGGACCACAGCCGAGTGCTGACCCTTGAGCAGATCAGGGAAGAGCTGATCACGATCAGTGAAATGTTGAGCAAGTGATTAAATGTCCAACCGCCTTGCAATCCACCGACATACGACCTTGTCATCCCTGTATTGAAACTCGTCTCCCAAGTTCTTCAGTGGAATCTCCGCTCTGGCCATGGCTTTGTGCCCGCCTGCATTGCCCAACTGTCCAAAAACCTTTGCCAACAGGCTACCGGCATCCTTTCGAACCCCGTCATTTCTAACAACAATGACCAGGGAGCCTTGGTATGTTCCAGACACAACAGCCCAAGCCACATCATGGATTTTCATGAAGAAGTCCGCAATGGAAACGCAAACATCAGGGTTTGTCACAGATCCCAGGTGGACATGTATACGGTGCTTTCGCACCCGAACTTCTTCTAAGGCCTTCCGGTAGTATTTCAGAAAATCAGACGTGATTTCAGCCTGCTCGATCTTCCGGGCCATGTGTACGTTCACATAACGAAACAGAAACTGAAAGGCGTTCACATCTTCAATAATGGCCTTTCGCTTGAAATCGCTTGTGTCCGTCTTTATGCCGTAAAAGAGGCCGGTGGCAAGTTTGACCGAGGGCTTAACCTTGGCAGCTCGCACGTACTGGGTCATGATGGTGGACGTGGCCCCGTATTCCGGCCGGATGTCCACGAACCGGGCTTTCTCCCCGAGGTCAGGGTGGTGGTCGATGATCACATCAAAGGAGATGCCTTCAAAACTTTTGTGGTGTGAGGGCTGTGAATCTATGATGGCAAAGCGAGTGAATTGGTTTGGATCGATCTTTTCCATGCGAAGCAGATCCAGCTTGAGTAACCTGATCATGGCGAGATTGTCAGGTCTGCTAATGGGATTCACATGGCCGATCGTCGTTGCGGAGACCTGCCTCCACAAGAGGCGCTTTAAGGCCATAGCGCTCGCCATTGCATCAGGGTCTGCATTGATGACGATCAACAGACGATCTTCGTGTGAAAAAAGACGCAACAGTTGGCGCAGCTTTTCTGACGCAGCACTTTCCATGGGAAACCCCCTCAATCACTCGCAGCAGATTAGGGTCGGCGACCCTATCTTGTCAAGAACGAGTCTATTCTCCTTTGCATAACATTGATCTGATCAGGCTTGAACCACTCAGCCTCACGATTTGCCCTGAACCATGTGAGTTGTCGCTTCGCATAGCGACGGGTGTCGCGCTTGAAAAGTCGCACCGTTTCATCCCATGTGATTCCTTGCAGCAAATAGTCCGCCATGTGACGGTAGCCTATGGATCGCATGGGCTTGAGATGGGGGCCGTACCCACGGTCCAGCAAGCCTTTTACCTCTTCCAGCAAGCCTAAGCTAAGCATCCGCTCAACCCGCCTGTTTATCCGATCGTAAAGGGTCTCGCGATCGATAAAAAGGCCCAACTTGAGGGCCCGATATTGGTTATCAGAAAAACCGTGGGCACGGTGATGCTCAGACAAGCGACTTCCTGTGACCTCGAAGATCTCAAGAGCCCGTATGATTCTGTACGTGTCGTTGGGATGGATGCTTGCTGCTGCTAATGGGTCCACCTCTTGAAGTCGTTCGTGGAGCACCCCAAGACCAAGGGTTTCAGCCTCTGTTCTTAGCCTTTTTCGGACAGCCCGGTCCGCTTCTCGGGTCTCAAAGAGTCCCTGGGTGAGAGCCTTGATATAAAGCCCAGTGCCGCCCACTACAAAAACGGGGCACCTTTTTTCATGGAGATGCGTGATCACCGCCTCTGCCATGGTCTTGAACCGGGCCGCACTGAACGGTTCGTCCGGATCCACAACGTCGATGAGATGATGTTGCACGCGGGACTGCTCTTCTTTAGTCGGTTTGGCTGTACCGACGTCCATATATCTGTACACCTGCATGGCATCAGCACTGATGATCTCAGCCCCGAGGGGTTCGGCGAGCGTCACGGCCGCACGAGTTTTCCCCACACACGTGGGACCCGCAATGATGATCAGGGATGGTCTTTGGGACATAAAAGCGCGCTCAAAATGTTTACGGACCGAGCAAATCTGACTTTTTACGAAACCATCAAATTCAGAAAAAAGTGCGTTCATTTCGAGACCTTTGCAGAACCTCGCCTCGCTCTTTAATATGAGGTTTTTGACCCATCTGCCGGCTCGCTCACTAAATCACA
>CAZCWQ010000067.1:0-15777 GCA_964502365.1 uncultured Desulfobacterales bacterium
AATGCCCAGCAGCAATTGGCCCAGGCAGATGCACTAAGAGCTTCGGAAAACTTTGAGGGCGCGGTTATTAAGTACAGGAATGCACTGGCGACTAGTGAAAGCGCTGTGCCCGGAGGCTGTATGGGCTAGTTCTAAAATTGACGATGACGACGGGGACTAGGTGCATAGCGCACAGCACTGATGAAGATCATGATTGATAATGGCGACATATTGTGATGCGGTATGGGGCCATTCTTGGAGCACGTTAAGACAGAAGGAGAAAGCAAGGCTCCTATTCGATGCTAAGGCCTTTCAAGCAGAAAGATGTCCTCCATCCTTTTCTCGCGTGGCTTATTATTCTGCTCTGGTATGTAATCCTCGGCAACGCCTTGTTCACAGGGCCCCAGGTCACATTACGTAATCTGATCACAGCACACTCGTTCTGGCTTTTCAATCGGCCTCCAACAGAGGCTGAACACATTACTATTGTAGCGATAGATCAGACTTCTCGCCATTCCCTCGCCTTGAAATGGCCATGGAATCGCAGTGTGACCGCTAAGCTAATCCGTAACATTGCTTCCTATTCTCCAAAGGTCATCGGCCTAGACATTGTCTTTTCTGGTTCTTCGGAACAAGAGGAGGATGATCAGCTAGTCTCAGCACTGAAGTCCCACCCTAGAATTGTCTTAGGTTACATACTGGGCAGGCACTCCAGCGAAAAACCCCTGCAAAAGTTTTCGCAGGCCGCTTCTTCGACCGGATTCATTAACAAACCTCTTGATGAGGGACGTATTACAAAGACCACCACGTTTATTATTGGCAGCGATGGAGAGCCAGAGTATTCTATTGAGATAGCCATCCTTAAAGATTTCTATGAGTGGCAGGGCCAGGACATAAAGGTTTCCGAGAGAGGGATACTTGTTAAAGACAAGGTGGTCATCCCTTCTCCCAAGGGAGAAATACCCTTAAATTATTTATTGTATCATTCCAATTTCAATATTGTCTCTGCCTCCTCTCTACTTGAAAAGAGCGCAAACCCTTCTGACTTCAGGAATAAGATTGTCCTGGTAGGCGCGACAGACCCGGTCCTACACGACGAGTTTCCCACTCCTTTGGGCACCTTTCCCGGCGTGACCATTTTGGGGAACTCTCTCGTCATGCTTATGAGCAAACGTTTCCTCCACTATACGTTTGTTCTGTACAATGTAATGCTTGTGCTCTTTGAAGGGTGCTTGATCTTCTTGGTCAGTAAGAAATTTGATTTTGGCCTCTCCAGCCTCCTATCGTTCTCCGCTCTTGCACTGACTTATCTGTGTTTTATGTATCTGAGAGCACAAGATATTGTGTTGCCCTACTTTTCTATCCTTTTTGCAGCGGGCAGTGCCTATGTTTCTTTTAACGTATACAAATACACAACCCTGATCTATATGAGTAATCGACTGAAAACTCAAGCAGTTATCGACCAACGGACGGGGTTGCACACACCACGATATTTCCTTTTGCGACTGGAGGAGAAGGCCGGCCTAACACACAACCTAGTGTTTCTAGGCATAAGAATTGAGAATTACCAAAAGTTGAGCTTAGCTTTGACGTTCGAAGAAGTTAAAACGCTAATGAAGCTTTTTGGCAACTATCTTCGACTCCATGTCAGAGAAGAGTTCAAGAAGGCAGCAGTTGCATGTCTTTCTCCAGATACAATGGGAATCCTGATTGAAAGGGAAGAACGAGGAAAAGTGGAGCTTTTTGTCAAGAAGTTCTTCGAGAAATCACAGATTCTCGAATGGAAGCTGGGAGAGAAAAGTGTGAAGACAGCTCTGAAAGGTTGTCTCATATACAAAGCTGAGGGGCAAAAGTGCGAAAAGGTTGATTTTATCGATCATATGGAGAATCTTTTCGCTAACACTGGCGACGCCTTACTTCTTATTGACAATGTGCAAGGGGTTGGAGTCAAAGTTGACAAGAAGATCAGTTACAAGGATATGTCCGATTTCATCCCTTATGACTGGGAGGAGAGGAACAAAGAGTTGGAGAACAGTCTGAGGGAAGTCCTGGAAATGAATAAGAGATTGGATAGGCTCAACTGGGGCACTCTAACCGCTTTGGCACGGGCTATTGATGCCAAATCCCCTTGGACGGCAGGTCATTCAGAACGGGTAACGCAGCACGCCTTGAAACTTGGCCGTCGTTTCAAGCTGACACAAGCGGAGCTCGACAACCTTCACCGGGCCGGGCTGCTTCACGACATTGGCAAAATCGCAACACCTGCTCAAATTCTCGACAAGCCTGGCAAGTTGACACAGGAAGAGTATCAAAGCATCTGCAAACACCCAAGAGCAGGGGCGCGAATCTTGGAACCAATCGAAGATTACGCCGAGATCGTGCCAATAGTTATGCAGCACCATGAACGATTTGACGGCAAAGGCTATCCCAATGGTGTGGCTGGGGAGAATATCTGTTTGGGCGCTCGCATCTTGGCAGTGGCAGATGTCTTTGACGCCCTAATCTCTGAACGGCCATATCGAGCTGGAATGGACGTCGATCAGGCGATTGCAATCATTAAAGAAGGTTGCGGCAGCCAGTTCGATCCCAAGGTAGTGGAGGCCTTTCTGGCCATCATGCAAACAGCTGAGGAACATCCCGGGGCAGACAACTCATACGTTCTCGCATCATCGTGTGAGAAGCAGCAGACAGAACTGTCAGTAGGAAAGCTTTCACCCTAATTGAGCCTAGACAAAACGAAGAAATATTGGATCATTTAAAGGCCTTCAATCCTTCAAGTAATACATTAATTAGATCGCCTAACATCCCGAATCACTTGCACCAGTCCGGAAAGGAAAATGAGGTCACTCTTTCCTTTCTCTGACACAAGAACTGTTACATCACAAGAGACACAAATCAGTTGACTCTGGGGGGAAAAACTGATAAAGGGCCGAAGTCCCCATTTGAGGTCGTTTTTTCCCAAAGGTGCCTCAGTCGCAGATTCGTGGTTTGTGAGCCTGAAAGGCATAAGGAGCAGGCTGGCTCCGTTGAGGATAGGGCCACACCAATCTGGTAATCGGTGAGAGAAAGAGCGCCTGACCGGTGTTTTGGAGGCTTCATCCAGCCCGCTGACCCCGGCTGGGATCATTCGGGCAACCCTTTGAAAGGAGGAGGAAAGTTATGAAGTGTCTTGTTAACTTGATTGTGGTTACATGTTTTCTGTGGATTTCTAGTACACCTGCTTTGGCTGGACAAGTCTGCGCTAAGAAGCCAAGTCCTGACCAGGCCATTGCCATGCTCAAGGAGGGTAATGCGCGCTTTGTTGAAGGGAAAGCCAAGCACCCTCATACCGATTCCGCCCGCCTCATCCAGGCTGGGAAAGAGGATCAGGGAGATCACGCCTATGCTACCGTGATCACTTGCTCTGACTCTCGTGTGCCGGTAGAGCGCGTTTTTGACGCCGGCGTCATGGACATTTTTGTGATCAGGGTTGCAGGCAACGTATGTGACGTGGATGAATGCGGTTCTATTGAATACGGGTTGGCCCACGTGCACACACCTGTGCTGGTTGTCCTGGGACATACGCAGTGCGGTGCTGTCACCGCAGTAACACACGCTGTTCATGGCACAGGCCATGCCCTGGAACGCAACATCCCTCCGCTGGTTGACAATATCGAACCAGCGGTACGTCGGGCTATGTCCAAACACGCAAACGTACACGGCGACGCTATTATCCCCTATGCGATAGAAGAGAATGTCTGGCAAGGCATTGAGGATCTGTTCATGGCTAGCCCCGCAACAAGGGACATCGTCAAGAGCGGGAAAGCCAAGGTCGTAGGTGCCATTTATGACGTGGGTACAGGAAAAATCCAATGGCTCCCCGAGTCCAAGACCCAGGAGATTCTCAAAAAAGTTGAGGAAAACCCGAAACGGGCGATGAAGGCCATGGCCGGCGGTCATTAGAGACTATTATTGTTTTTGCTCTGATACAGGATGTTGAAACAGATTTCTTGCTGGTTCATCATGCATTGACGGCTGTCCTGTGTTACAGGACAGATCGGATCACGGAAAAGTCAGTCCACGGTTGTGAGATTTCAAAGGCAGGGCTATGTCCCTGCCTTTTCCTTAAGGAGCGCGTATGAAATTCGAGGCCTACCCTAAAGAAACCGTAATGTTGGACCCACTTCAAGACATGAAACGACGAGCCATCCCAAGTGAGATAAGGAAAGACCCCCTCACCGGTCGCACAGCACGCATATGTCATTTCATGAAACTACAGTGGGCCAAACCCGATTTTCAACAACTTGTAGCTGGTACAGAGAAAACCTGCCCTTTTTGCCCGGATAAGGTTTTGAAAGTCACTCCCTGCTTCCCTGAGGAGATTGTCTCCGAGGGCCGACTGACCCTCGACGACATGATTCTGTTTCCAAATACCGCGCCCTATGACAGTTTGGGAGCCGTGGCCACTATGGGCAGTCGTCATTTCATTCCAATGACCGGGTTCGAACCGGAACGAATCTTCAAGGCGTTCACCTTGGCCTTGCAGTTTTTTCACAGGGTGGAAGAAATCGGCCATCCGGAGTCGATCTTTCACATAATCAACTGGAACTACATGCCGGTTTCAGGAAGCTCTCTGATCCACGGACACCTTCAGGTATTTGCCACCTCGTCGGCCCCAAATCTGATGCGGCAGGAGTTGGACGCTGCAAAGGCCTATAAGGATCAGCATGGGACGAACTTCTGGGACGATTTCATTGAGCATGAAAAAGAGGCTGGTGAGCGGTATCTGGGGACCATCGGCCGTTCTCACTGGTTTTCCGCATACGCACCTATTGGGGTTGCAGGCGACGTGCTTGCCGTGGTTGAGGGGGTTCGCAGTACACTTGAGCTGACCGAAAACGATCTGTATGATATTGCCAGAGGGCTAACAAAGGCGATGGCCGCCTACGACAAGATGGGTATTTTCAGCTTTAACATGAATTTCTTCACCGGTGCGAAGAACGACGACCATAGCTGTTTTCATCTCCTCTTCACACCGCGCACCTTTTTCAACCAGGCACTGGGCACGCCGGATATCGGTGCACTGCGCAACCTTTTCAATGAGACTCTGTGTATGGCGTTTCCTGAGGAAATCAACCGAATGCTCAAACCGGAGTTCTAGACATGGGGGTGTGAACTCTTACGAAACCCTTTTCCCTCCATGGAAGATGTGCAGCTTGTCCGAATCAACAAACAGAGAAATCATTTGACCTATATTGTATGTAGCATCCTTTGAAGCTCTAACCGTTATTGAGCTATCCCCTAAGCTTGTATGGACGTATTTTTCGGCCCCAACGTTGCTTAGCATCTCTACCCGCGCCCGAAGATCAGCTTTTGTCTCCTTCCCCAATGCAATGTCTTCGGGACGCACTCCTACCTCTACTATTTCTCCTACCAGTTCCCGAGCAAGACTGCTAACATCGAGTGAGAAGTCAGCACAGCTGACCTTCAGACAATCTCTTTCTCGGATCACTTCCCCCTCGAAGAGGTTCATCATGGGAGATCCGACGAAGGTTGCCACAAATGTGTCTGCCGGCTTATCATAAATGGTCTCGGGCGTTCCAGTCTGGTGTACTCGCCCCTCTCTCATGACCACCACCTTGTCACCCAGTGTCATAGCTTCTACCTGATCATGAGTGACGTAAAGGATTGTGGTATTAATCTGTCTGTGAAGCCTTTTGAGTTCAAGGCGAACGTTGATCCGCAGCTGAGCATCCAGGTTGCTCAAAGGCTCGTCAAGGAGGAAAAGTCTGGGACGACGGACAAGGGCCCGGCCCATAGCCACTCTTTGCCGTTGCCCACCCGAAAGCTGCCGGGGCTTCCTGGTCAAGAGGGGTTCAATTCCGAGCAGGCGAGCTGTTTCTAAAACCTTTTTCTCTATTTCGGACTTGGATATCCCTCGCATTCGCAATCCAAAACCCAGATTTTGAGATACGGTCATGTGAGGATAAAGAGCATAGCTTTGAAATACCATGGCTACGTCCCGTTCCCGTGGTGCAAGTTCATCCACAACTTGGCCGCTCAGCAAAATGGAACCCTCATCCTGTCGATCCAGCCCGGCTACAATTTGTAGCAGAGTGCTCTTGCCACACCCGGAAGGACCAAGCAGAACGCAAAACTCTCCGTCCTCTACATGCAGACTTACATCCGATAACGCGGATACGTCTCCAAATCGCTTGCTAATGCCTTTCAAATTCAAAGAGGCCATGTACTCATCCCTTAATAGCCCCCGCAGAAAGTCCGGTGACAATGCGGCGCTGGAAGAGCAAGACCATGACAACCAGGGGTGCGGTAGTGATCAACGAGGCCGCAGCAATCTCTCCCCAGGGCACCGTATGTTCTCCTTGAAAAAGGGCAATTCCTACAGGCATCGTTTGTCTGACAGGATCGGTGACGATCAAAAGAGCAAAAAAGAACTCATTCCATGCATAGATGAATGTCAAGATGGCGGCCGTAAATAGTCCCGGAACCGAGAGCGGCACGATCACTCTCACAAGGGCTTCAATTCTGGAGCAGCCATCCACTAATGCTGCGGCTTCAAGCTCCTCTGGCATCTCTCGAAAAAAAAGGGCCAAGATCCACACAGCCAAAGGTAGCGTGAGGGCCACGTACGGGAGTACCAATCCTTGGTAAGTATTGAGCCATCCCAAAAACCGGAGCAACCGCCAAACAGGCCCTACGATGGCAATCTGTGGAAACATGGCGCAAGCCAGGATCAACATAAGAGTGAAATGTGCCCATTGTCGAGGCAACCTAGCCAGTGCATACCCGGCCAGCGTAGCCAGCAGAATCGTCACCGCCGTTGTGGAGCCTGCCACAATGATGGAATTGACCAGATAGCCCAAGATGTCGTAGCGAACAATGGCCGAACGAAAAAAGTCTATGGAAAAAGAAGGCCACATTTGTGGAGGGATTGCGGTTATCTGGCTTTGAGTTTTGAAAGCCGATGATACAAAAAGCAAGAAAGGAACCAGTGAACAAGCAACAGCCATGAGGGCACCCGAGACAAAACCTCCTATTCTCAGCCAGCCTTTCCTCATAGACTTGCCTCCAGTAGACGTCTCCCTACCATGCGGACATAAATAACAGCGAGGACCAAGACAATGATGAAAACACTGACCGATATGGCCGAACCATACCCCATCCACCCTTCAACAAACATCTTCTTATATCCGTAAAGCTGAAGGACATTCGTTGCGTCTGCCGGTCCTCCCTGGGTCATCACAAAGGCCAGATCAAAAACCCGGAATGCGTCAATGGTTCGAAATAAAAGGGCCACGAGCAGTGTCGGACGAATGAGCGACCAAGTAACGTGCCAAAACCTCCGCCAAGTACCTGCACCGTCCACTTTGGCAGCCTGATACAGTTCTTCAGGAATAATCTGGAGACCAGCCAGAATCAACAAGGCCGCAAACGAAGAGGTCTTCCAAATATCTGCCAAAATGATAGAGAATAGAGCGGTTCCAGGTCTGGCGAGCCACGGAATATAGTGGGCTACACTATCGCCAAATACGGAATAGTTTATCAAGCCATAGGCGTCATTGAAGAGGAATCGCCACATCTGGGCAGAAACCACTGTAGGGATGGCCCATGGGATGAGGACACAGGCACGTAGGCTGCCGCGGCCGGGAAAACGATGGTTAATCAATAAGGCTAAAAGCAGGCCAAAAAGAAGCTCAAAAAACGTGGTAGTGGAGACAAACAACAGTGTCACCCAAAAGGAATGTAGAGCTACTGAATCGTGGAGAAGTTGTTGGTAGTTCTCGAAGCCAATAAAAGGAGACTCAAGCTGGGGAAGTCCTATGATGATTTGATGAAAGCTGAGAATGATCGATTGGGTGATCGGTGCTGCAATAAACACGACGAGCACCAATATCGTGGGGGCGACAAGGGTCAAATAGAGTTTGCGGTCCTGGACAATCACCGCCGGTTTGCTGCCTCCATTGCAACCACTCTTTCAATACGGGCTGAAGTTTCTTCGGCCAGATCTTGGATATCCGCTTGGCGGTCAGCAATAGCCCTGCTAAAAAAACGCTGCAGTTCCTGACTGATCATCGGGTACAAAGCGGAAACAGGCCGGGGTCTGGCTCTCTTGAAAGCAGGCAGGAAATCTTTCAAATGAGGCATCTTCCCCTCCACCTCTGGGTCCCTGTAAACCGCAACCCGGGTGGGGGCTAATCCAGCATGTATTGCCAGAGTCTTTTGACTGTTGGATGATGTCATGAATTTGACAAATTCCCAGGCCTCCTCCACATGCTTTGACCATCGGCTGATTCCGAACTGCCATCCTCCAAGGGCGGCGGCCGGACTATGCCCGGAAAAGGCTGGAAGGGTTCCAACACCGACTCTTCCGGCCACCTTGGACTTTGCCGGGTCATTTGCCACAGCCCATGCATATGGCCAGTTTCTGTGGAATACTGCCTTGCCCTGGACAAACACCTCCAGCGATTCCGGTTCTTCATAGTTCACCGCACCTTCAGGGGCGGCCTTTCCGATAATTCGGTCACGAACAAAGGTTATCGCCTGGATAGTCGAGGGTTCGGCCAGCAAAACCTGACCGGTTCGCGGATCCAATACACGGCCGCCATGGGACCAAATGAACTCCAACATGTCACATACCAAACCCTCGTATTGCTTGAACTGTGCTGAGTATACGTGGAGGGTTGGATCGGCTTCTCGTTTGAGTATATCATTTCCTTGGGCAAGCATTTCATCCCACGATGTGGGAGGATTAAATCTGTATTTCTCCAGCAAGTCTTTTCGGTAGTAGAAAAGACCTGCGTCGAGATAAGAAGGAACTCCATATATTTTCCCGTGATAGGTATTTGCGGAAATGGTGGCAGGTAAGAATGCCTTCTGCTCTTTTCTCGAGAATTTGGACGTAAGGTCCAGAGCCCACCCAGCGCTTGCGAATTCTGGTGGCCATATCACGTCCATGAGGAACACATCCACAGATGTATCCTTGTTTTTCAGACGCTGTGTCACTATTGCATGAGACTCGGTGGATGAATGGGGACCAATTTGAACCTGTACCCGGATCCAGGGGTGCGTCTGATTAAAACGTTGAATTAGACGTTCCCAGACTTCAGGCTGACTCGGCTTCCACTTGAGGAATACTATGGTCTGCGGTTCTTCACATCTTAATGGCACACTCAGAAAAACTATAGTCAGGATGACCACGAGGCGAATCGTTTTCATCTGTGTCCTCCAACTTATGTGATGGTTATTTTGTCTGGCTGTTCGTTCTTCTCTGCTCACCGCATATCCCCCCGGGCTCAGTCACACCTGTTGTTAAAGCTCGCAGCATATCCGCTCAGCAAGCGCCTCATCACTATCGGCGGCCCCCTATTACCGGTTCGGAACAAAAAATGGGCACGATTAGCCGTCAATGCCCATGCGTGGCAAGCCTTTTTTGCTTCCAGTAGAATGCTTCTGAGGCGACCGGTAACATGATGCAGTATATGAGTTACCACAAGACCTTCGGCTTGGCAACTTACTGAACACATCAGGGGCTGGCGCTAAAACCCAACATACATAAACGCGAAAGAGGTCAATCCCCTTGACAAGGTTGTGCGTACTGGTAAAAAATGACAACGGCTTTTTGACGCCAGCACAGCATGCAATGTGAGAGCTTAACCTCGGAAAGCCACAATCAAAAACCTCATACCAAAGAGCGATACGAGGCTATGCAAAACTCTCAATATGAGATACCGCGCAAAAAGGGGTCTGAATGAGCATCCGCTCGCATTGCGGGCGGCTGTTTGCCATCAGGGACTGATAAATAGGAAGTGGGGCAGTTAAAAAGGATACCAAGTCGCCGTGAAACGACCATTTCTTTGGCCATTACAGCCGTGCTGGTGGCCATAGCCCTCGGTGTCTTCTCAAAGCAATTCCACTATGACCCTAGCGTGCTGGTCCCGACGCAGACCAACGTCCCTGGCGCTGCGCAAGACACCCCACATCCCCCCTCGCTATTAAGGCTCTCTGAGTTCCTTCCCACGACTATGAGTTCTATGAATGCTCTGGAGTCCTTTGGCCCTGAAAATCTGTCGGACAAGATTAACGGCAAAGCAGAGCTCTATCTCTCGGCAGGCTTTGTTGGCCTTCAATGCCAACGCTTTACCCTCAAAACCGATCCGAGGGCTTGGATGGAAGTCTACGTGTACGACATGGCAACGCTACGCCAGGCCTTTGCAGTTTTTAGCGTGCAAAGACGCGTTGATGTGATGCCATCGGACCTGACGGCCTTTTCCTATTGGACAAGAAATGCATTGTTTTTTGTTCATGGCCCATATTACGTGGAGAACATCGCGTCAGTGGCCTCGGAAACCATGATGCAATCCATGCGGTCTTTTGGCAAAGATTTTGTGAGAAAGATACCAGTTTCCCAAGAAGAGATCGGTGAACTGGCCCTTTTTCCCAAGAACCACTTCGAGGAAGGGACGATTAAACTTTTTGCTTCCCACGCCTTTGGCTTCGACGGCATGAGAAACATCTTCACGGGCCGTTATCAAGTGGACAGCCAAGAGCTGACAGCCTTTCTTACCCAGACAGAGAGTGCAGAAAACGCAGAAAAGCTGATGGAAGATTACCAGTCCTTCCTTGTGACAAATGGCGCCGTACATGTGCCCTTGCGGTCTGAACTGGACAGCGCGGTACTGGTCAAGATCATTGATACCTTCGAACTCTTTTTCCGTCGTGGCCCCTATGTTGCTGGTGTCCATGAGGCGGAAACGCAACAAGGGGCTGAGAGCCTTGGCTTAATGCTTTCAAAGAGTCTTTCAGGATTGGCAAGATGAGTCGAGCACCTGAAAAGTCCTTATATACCCGGAGAGATTTTCTTGTTAGATCCGCTAAGGCAGGGGCTTCCTTAACAGCAGCGGGGCTTCTCAGTTACTGGGTTTACGAAGACAGGCCTCTCCCACCTTTTGAAAAAAAGAATGACCTAGTAACTCTGCCTGATTTCTCCGTGCCACAGACAGGTCCAAAGATGAGTCTCGTCACCGGCCAAGATCGCGTGAGAACGCTCCGGCAGGCATTGAAGATGCTAGGAGGCATTGAAACATTCATTCGTCCGGGTGACAAAGTGCTTTTGAAAGTAAACGCCGCCTTTGCCTCCCCGCCAACGCTTTCGGCAACCACCCACCCTGAACTGGTCAGGGAAATGGCTAGGCTATGTTTCAAGGCTGGGGCTTCGTCAGTCATAGTGACGGATAACCCCATCAATGATCCAGCAAGCTGCTTTTCTCTCACAGGCATCGCCGATGCAGCCCAGGCCGCTGGGGCAACATTAGTATTGCCCACGCAAAACGCTTTTCAACGGACCACACTGCCTGCAGGCACATTGATCAAAGACTGGCCGGTGCTTTTCAGCCCCTTTGACGGGGTCAACAAGCTGATCGGGATAGCCCCTGTCAAGGATCACCACAGGAGTGGAGCCTCCATGGTCATGAAGAATTGGTATGGCCTTTTGGGAGGACGAAGGAATCTGTTTCATCAGGACATCCACAATATCATCAAAGAACTGGCCATGCTAGTTTCGCCCACCCTGGTGGTTTTGGATGGCACCTTTACCATGGTGACCAATGGCCCCACTGGTGGTTCTCTGGAAGATCTGAAGCAAACAGATACGATGATTGTAAGCACGGATCAGGTGGCTGCGGACGCCTTTGGCGCCACGCTGTTGAACAAAACCCTTTCAGACCTTCCTTTTATCAGCAAGGCCGAAGCAGTTGGGGCGGGCACAGCCGATTATGATAGACTCAAACCTCAACGTGAACATATTGGTTAGTTGAATCAGAAGCCGTTTTGAATATTGTAAGAGCAAGACAAATTAGCCAAGTTTTCTTCTTTCTGCTCTTTTTGTGGTTCTGCCTGGTCGCCTCGTTAGGCGATAAATGGTGGCAACTGCGGGGCTGGCCCGTCAATTGGTTCCTGCAATTAGATCCCCTGGTGGCCCTTGGCACTATCATGACTACAGGCACTCTCTATGGAGGGCTGCTTTGGGCACTTGCTACTGTCGTGTTGACTGTCTTGTTGGGCAGGTTCTTTTGCAGCTGGCTCTGTCCGTTCGGCACCCTGCATCATTTCATTGGCTTTCTTGCAGACAAGAGCAAATCCCTTGCAAAAAAGGTTTCCAAGAATCAATATCATGGGGCACAATCGATCAAGTACATCTTACTTGTTTTCCTCCTTGGAGCCGCCGCTGGAGACCTGCTGGCTCGTCCTGCCGCTCTTTCTATTGACCGGTCCTCCACCCTGGGACTCTTTCTCGCTTTTATGCTCGTGGTGCTTTTGATCCTTTGCCTCAAGAGAATCTTTTCCAACGCGCGGAAACTTTCTTGGCCGGCCTTCTGTCTTGCGACTCTGGCATTGTTCTTGGGTTTGTTACTTGGCCATGACCTTGTGGTGGCTTCCCTTCAGACGGGGTTGTTGGACCCAATTCCGCTCATAACCCGTTCCGTGAATCTGGTCGTGCTTCCATTCCTCAAAGGAACGGCCCAATGGGTAGTTACAGGCCCCCGTTATGCCGTTGGTGCGTGGCTCTTGGGTGCAGTGTTTTTGACCGCTGTCTTGTTGAATCTCAGAGTTCCGCGGTTTTACTGCAGGTTTGTCTGTCCCCTTGGTGCCCTCTTCGGCATACTAGGCCGGTTTTCTCTGTGGCGAATTGGAAAGACAGAAAACGAATGCAGTCAGTGTCTTCGCTGTGAGGCCCACTGTGAAGGGGCCTGCACTCCCTCTGGTGAAATCCGGATCAGCGAATGCGTTCTATGCATGAACTGTCTTGATGTGTGTAACGACGGTTTGGTCAGTTATAGGAACCTACCTTCTGAGGCCGGAGAAATTGTCTCTCCGGACCTTTCCCGACGCGGCCTTTTGCTATCCTTGTTTTCTGGTGTGGTTGCCGTGCCTGTGGCGCGTCTTGGCGGCATTGTAGGAGCAAACTGGTCGCCCCACATCATCCGTCCACCAGGCGCCCTGGCGGAAAGAGATTTTCTGAAGCGGTGTATCAAGTGCGGCCAATGTATGCGCATATGTCCTACTAACATCATTCAGCCAGCAGGTTTCCAAGGGGGGGTAGAAGGTCTTTGGAGCCCTGTTCTGAACTTCCGCGTTGGCACCAGCGGATGCCAATATAACTGCATTGTATGCGGGCAACTGTGTCCAACAGCGGCCATTAGGCCTTTGACCCTGGAGGAAAAGCAAGGAAGGGGGAACTTTTCAGCTGGTGGCCCCATCCGGTTGGGCACGGCGTTTGTGGACCGGGGACGGTGTCTCCCTTGGGCCATGGACAAACCCTGCATCGTATGTCAAGAAAACTGTCCTGTGAGTCCCAAAGCGATTTTCACCCGAAAGCATTTCAGTCCGCTTAGAGGCAGCCCTTTCTTGGTACAAGGAATCCAGAAGATGGACAAGGTTAAAATAGAACTGGAAGAAGGGTCGTTTCAACCTGGGTCCCTGGCCACGGGAGACTACTTCTGCCGAGTAGTCGGTCAGGAGAAAGGCCGGCGTCGTCAGATTCTTGAGAATTCGCAAAACGCTTTGTTCCTGTCTTCTGGCCACGGAGGGGGAAACCTCCCTGACAGGCGACACCAGATTGAGATCGAAATCCGCGTCAAAAGGCCTTTTGTAGACTTACAACAATGTACTGGTTGTGGTATTTGTGAACACGAATGCCCTGTGAGAGGCCTGCCCGCCATCCGGGTAACATCGGAAAACGAATCGCGAGAAAGAGAACATAGGCTGCTTTTATAGAAAGGTGCTGTATCGCCTAGAGGACGGGTTTGATTTGACCGGTTGTCGAGCGCGTACCCACAAAGGCAAACTTAACTTGGACGGAAATATTCTCTCAACGCGCTGTGGTCCGTGCCCTCTGATATTGAAAGGAGGCAATAAGATATGTCTGAAAAAGGAAGAAATATGACTCGGAGGGAATGGCTCAAAGGCATTGGCACTGCCGGCCTTGGCTCCCTTCTGCTTTCAACCAACGCCAAGGCCGGCAAGGACGACGGCTGGTCGGCATCAGCGGGGGGATCGAACGATCAGCTCGTTCCAACCCGGCCCTTCGGAAAGACCGGTGTTCACGTCTCCATGCTCTGCCTGGGAGGTATGTTTGATATCCTGTCCAACCAGCTTATGCTAAAACTGGCCTTGAAATGGGGAGTCACCTATTGGGATACGGCCGACTGTTACGGCAGGGGCGAAGGTGAGAAGGGGATCGGCAAGTTCTTTTCAAAATACCCCGATAAACGGAAAAGGGTTTTCCTGGTTACCAAATCCGATGACCGAGACCCGGAAGGGATGACCCGCCTTTTGAACCGTTCTTTGGAACGGATGAAGACCAACTATGTTGATATGTATTTTGTTCACGGTATTAGCGATATCGACGAAGTCAATGACGGTGCCAGACAATGGGCCGAGCAGGCAAAGAAGCTTGGGAAAATCAAGTTCTTTGGTTTCAGCACCCACAGGAACATGGAAACATGCATGCTGGAGGCGGCCAAACTGGGCTGGATAGATGGCATCATGACGACCTATAATTTCAGATTGATGCATACTGAAATAATGAAAGAAGCCGTGGACGCCTGCGTACGGGCTGGAATCGGTTTGACAGCTATGAAAACCCAAGGTGGGGGAGTAGTTCGTGCGGAAAGCAAAACCGAACTTGAAATGGCCGGGCGGTTTTTGAAACAGGGTTTTACGGACAAGCAAGCTAAACTCAAAGCCGTCTGGGAGAACCCTCATATTGCCAGCATCTGTTCCCAAATGCCCAGTATGACCATCCTCATGAGCAACGTGGATGCCGCGCTTAACCGAACCAAGCTCTCTGCGCAAGATAGAAGGCTTCTTGAAGAATACGCCCGAGAAACCCGGTCCATCTACTGCGCTGGATGTAGTCATATTTGCGAGTCGGTGCTGGATAAGGAAGTCCCGGTGAGCGATGTGATGCGATACATGATGTACCATCACCACTACACCAACCAAGACGAAGGACGGACAGTCTTGGCGAGACTGTCTAAAGAGACCCGAGATCGTCTTTGCGCATTGGACTTTTCCTCAGCGGAAAAGCGATGTCCTCAGCGGATTGAAATTGGAAAACTCATGAGAGAAGCGGCTAGAGTCCTGGCGTAGACATCCATGAATTGAAAGTGCACAGTTTCTCCCTATGGACGTTTCAACAACTGAGAAAGCTTTGCACAACTTCATATCAAAGAGCCAGGCGAGGTTCTGCAAAGCTCTCAATGAAGTAGTCCATCGAATGATGGATACTTGATGCGTTTTCACAACAGGGGCGCTGCGATCTGAGGCTTCTATTGAGACGGTCTTGGAATATGCCAGATTACCTTGCCGATCAGCGCATCTTTTCCCACTGCACCAAACTGTCGACTGTCGACACTGTTTGCATGTGTGCCTATCACATAGATTTGGTTTCCGTCCCCAGCGATACGGCTAACCTTTTTGATCATCATACCGTACAGTGGATGCTTGAAGACAACAACATCTCCACGCCTGAGTGAATCCAAGAATAAGGGGCTTTTGGCAATCAGAACATAATCCCCTTCTTGATACTCAGGTAACAGGCTATCATCCAAAATTTTGACAAACCTGAGCATTAAAGGTCAGGATAAATCATTTCCAGCGCAGGGGCGTAAGGGGCTTTGGCTCGCTTGACAGCGATGCCTTTGGTCTCCCAGAAGATCTCCGCGAACTGGTTAATGGCCTCTACAAATTGAATAGCCATTTCACGGTTGGCCGTCTGGCGGCTCTTCGAGCCAAGCT
>CAZCWQ010000068.1:0-15773 GCA_964502365.1 uncultured Desulfobacterales bacterium
AGTCACAGAAAAGACCAGCCCGGGAGGCTCGGAACGAAAGAAAAGGTATCAGTACACGGAGGTTTTTCATACTCCTAAAGTGTTACCTTTTTGTTTCTTTTTCCCCAAGCCAACAATGTAGATCTCTTTGCTTGCTTTTCTGCTGCTTTTTGGCTTGACCAGAGCGACTCGGTCAAAAAGCCTCTTTGCTTGATCCGCGAAGCGCTTGAAGTCAGATCCATGAAAAACCTTACAAACAAAGTCTCCTCCCACCCTTAAAACGCGGGACGCAAGAGCCAAGGCCGATTCACCCAGTTCCAGCGACCTGTGGGCATCCACCAACTTGCTCCCAGTGGTAGCAGGTGCCATATCGCTGATTATCGTGTCAAACGGACCTCTAATCGCCTCTAGGAATGAGGAATCCCGGTCAAGCACATCATGCTGCAAAAACCGAACATTGGGCGGAAGCTCAACCGAGACCGGGATTATATCCACTCCGACAACAAGACCTCCGTTTCCCACGACCCTGGAAGCAAACACCAGCCAGGAACCAGGGGCACAGCCCAAATCAAGTACGCACGATCCCTTCTTCAGGATGTGATAGGCCTTTTGGATCTCCTCAAGCTTGTAAACCGATCGGGCTGGAAACCCTTCCTTCCGAGCACGTACGGTATATGAGTCATGCCATGGACGACGATTCACCCCGCAGCCTATATAGCAACACGCAGAGCTTTTTCAAGTCAAAACAAAAAATCAACCGCTTCAGAGACTGTCTTGACTCCAATTATCTGTATGCCACCGGGTTTTTTTAAGTGTTTCAAGTTATCGCTTGGAAGGAGGCACCGTTCAAAGCCCATCTTTGCTGCCTCATGGACTCTCTGCTCAACACGACTTATTGCCCTAACTTCACCGGTTAATCCGATCTCACCCACCACGACTGTATGTCCTTCGACGGGTTTATCAAAAAAACTCGATGCAACAACCGAGACTATCCCCAGATCGACCGCAGGCTCATCTATCTTAATGCCACCGGCCACATTCACAAAGATGTCGTGGTTCATCAATTGCAAGCCGAGTTTTTTTTCCATGACGGCCACCAGCAGAGAAACCCTGTTGTAGTCCACTCCAAGGACAGTTCGCCGCGGCGTACCAAAGCTGGACCTCGCCACAAGGCCTTGGATCTCGAGCAATATGGGCCTGGAACCCTCAATGCTCGCTGTGACTACCGAACCGGGTACAAGACATGGGCGTTCGGGTAAGAAGACCCAAGAAGGATTAGTGACTTCGCAAAGTCCATTGTCCTTCATCTCAAACACACCGATTTCATTGGTGGAGCCAAATCGATTCTTGACCGCGCGTAGAATCCGAAACAGATTGTTTTGGCCGCCCTCAAAGTACAGCACAGTGTCAACCATATGTTCCAGAAGCTTGGGGCCAGCAATGGCTCCGTCTTTTGTCACGTGTCCTACCAGAAAAATCGGGATACCAGTCCGCTTTGCCAGGAGCATCAAGTGCATAGTGGCCTCCCGGACCTGGCTGACGCTTCCGGGGGCAGAGGTCAACTCAGGGGTAAAGATGGTTTGAACGGAATCGACCACCATGACATCCGGCACCATCTCATTGGCCATAGCCTTGATTGATTCAAGGCCTGTTTCCGAGACAACCCATAGGCCATCAGATCCTGTGCCTAGACGGTCGCTCCTGAGCTTGATCTGCTGCACGGATTCCTCACCGGAAATATACAGCAGCTTGTGCTTGTGAGATGCAAGTTTGTGTGAAACCTGTAGCATTAGAGTAGACTTGCCAACGCCCGGATCTCCGCCTATCAAGACAACGGATCCAGGGACTAACCCGCCTCCGAGGACCCGGTCAAATTCCTGTGTCCCTGTGGTAAGACGCCTTACTTGGCTGATTTCCACCGAATCCATTGGAACCGGCCGAGATGCTGAGTCTGCGATGGACTCCTTGAATGAAAGCGCGGACCCTAAACGCAGCCTCTCCTCAACAAAGCTGTTCCACTCACCACATTCAGGACACTTTCCCAGCCATTTGGGTGCCTGGTAGCCACAGCCTTGACACAAGAAAATCGTCTTGCCTGCCTTTTTACCTTTCATGGGGACTTCCTTTGAGACTCATATCAGTCTGTGCATGCCAAATCAAGCGCCCACCCTTCAGTTCTACCCCACTATTGACCATTGAGGCCGTTTCGGTGTATCGTTACGAAGATTTCTTATATAATACTCTCTGTGAACATGGTCGAGGCTGCCTTTTTCGCAGGGCTAAATGACACCTTCTTGCTGAAAAAGGAGAATGAACAGATGGCAAAAAAGAAGGAACTTAATCTTGAGGACTTCACGGATGTGACAAACTGCATTGACATGGCTCTTGAGAAAATGAACACCATATTCAAATCGCTGGACCTCACTGAAGAACAAAAAACCGAGCTACGCAGGCTCGGAGTTTCACTGCATAATACAGGTCATGACTTGGGTCATTTTTTTCTCGGCTTGGAACTTCCTCCAAGTAAACTGAAACAGGCATTGCAGAAATATTATGCCCATTGAAGATTTCAAGTGCTTCTTTACTCCCGCCACGGCAGGACTCAATTTCGTTCACAAAAGACTTTCTACGAGTTCATCAGCACACGGGTCCGTCAAAATTCTGACGTCTGACAAGATAATTGGTACAATGGTTCATCTTTCAAGGCTTTGTAATTGAACCGATTAGGCCGGAGTCTCTCAATGGGTCTTCTTTCCGATATCTTCATCGAATCATGGAAACTGCTTCAAGCGTCTTCAATCTATATGTTGTTCGGCATTGTGGTCGCCGGGCTACTGCGAGTTTTCTTCAGCCCAGCCACGGTAGCTCGTCATTTGGGTCACGGCAGATTCCTTTCAGTATTTAAGGCTGCTCTGTTCGGTATCCCCATACCCCTGTGATCATGCGGTGTGCTGCCGGCGGCAGCGTCACTAAAGAAACAAGGCGCCAACAATGGAGCAACGGCGGCATTTCTTATATCTACCCCCGAGTCAGGCGTGGATTCCGTGGCCTTGACCTATGCCCTGCTGGATCCGGTTATGACTGTAGCCAGACCGGCAGCAGCCTTTGCCACCGCTGCTGCTGCCGGCTTGGCAGAAAACTTGTTCGGCCATGATGGTGAGTCCGGCCAGGTCATCCCTGATTTGAGTTGTCCGGTGGACGGCTGTTGCGATGGGGTGGACTGTCCTCCTGACGAACACAGCGCCCACCACAGCTTGGCGGAAAAGACTTGGGCTGGACTCAGGTTTGCGCTTGACAGTTTGTGGGGCGACATAGCGGGTTGGTTCTTGGTAGGGCTGCTCCTTGCCGGCGTGATCACCACGATCATCCCTGCTGAATTTACCACTCACTACCTCAGCGGCGGCCTGCATGCCATGCTTATGATGTTAGTGATCGGTATTCCGTTGTACATATGCGCCACGGCTTCTACACCTATTGCTGCTGCCTTGGTCCTTAAGGGGGTTAGCCCGGGGGCTGCCCTGGTCTTCCTGTTGGCCGGGCCGGCCACCAATGTCACCTCGTTGACGGTCATTCTGGGGATCTTGGGCAAGAGGGCTACAGGAATTTATCTTGCTGCTCTGGCTCTCTGTACTATTATCTTTGGGCTTGTTTTAGACCAATTTTACGCCCTTCTTGGTCTATCACCACAGGCGTTGGCAGGACAGGCGGCACAGATCATTCCACTTTGGGCCCAGACAGCCGGTGCCTTAACACTTTTGGCCTTGTCCACAAGACCCGTTTACCGTACGATCCGAGGTGCTCAGTCTGGAGAATAGAGAAAGAGAATCTACGATACTACTCAAATCTTTCTTCCTGGCTTCAGATACTCGATTCCGGCGTCTTCACACCATCTGACCCATATATCTTCATAACAAGCGCGCTTTTCAAGAAGTCTTTCATATCTACACCTCAGATCCCTGTTCCAGCCATCAGTGTGCAGTCTTTCATAGTTGAGTATTAGGTTGTTGTATCTTTCATAATCAGGCCGCGGGGAATTTTTCGGATCAAGCGTGTAGTTTCTCATACTGCCATCAATAGCCTCAAGAGATGTGAACATATATTCAATATCTCTTTGTATCTTAACCCTTAATCCGTCTGTATTCTTTTCTTCGAACATAAAGCAGTAACCTCCATATATTATCTACACATTGTCTTCTCTGGGCGTTTCCACGTGCCAGAGTCCTAAGAACCTTGGCTCGCTGATCAAGGCGATGGATGCATGGATTTATAATATGACACAATTGTAACCTTGATCGGAATCTAACGCCGAAGACTTTAAGGGTAGGTTAAAGTGAAGGATTTATGGATTCACGGGCAAGGTTGATCGACTGCTAGGCCGTTCTGATTGTAGCGTGCTGTCTCACGGTGGCGTCTCCTGCTGAAACCCGCCGGACCTGACCCTGCTTATCCTCAACAATAAGGGCTCCGTCTTTGTCGATATCCGTTGCATACCCCAAGAAAGAACCGCTGGCATCTTCAATCAACACCCATGAACGGACGGTTTGATCCCATTGCCGCCAGCGTTCCCTCAAAGGCTCAAAGCCTGTTAGTTTGTACTCGTAATAAAGATCCTCCAGACCTGACAACAGGCCCTGAACGAGCATTCGTCGGCATACAGGACGGCCCGCGGCCTCGTGAAGAGATATGGCGCTCTGCCGGAACTCGTATGGGAAGAAAGATGCAGGAGTGTTGACGTTAATGCCTATTCCCACGATGATGTAATGGATCTTCTCGGGTTCTGCCCTCATTTCCACCAGAATGCCGGCAACTTTCTTAGACCCAAACATGATGTCGTTTGGCCACTTTGTCTGTGGTTCAAGGTGGGTCACCTCAGAAATCGTATTGCGGACGCTGATCCCCACTACAATCGGTATCTGTGCGATTTTCAATGGCTCCAGCTCCGGTCGAAGGATCAAAGACAAATAAATGCCCGTGCTAGGTGGCGATACCCAATGTCGGCATCTTCGTCCCCTGCCTCTAATCTGTCTTTCGGCCACAACCAATGTGCCTTCATCCGCACCGGTTTCCGCTAATCGCCTGGCTTCATCCTGGGTAGAAGTGGTCTCCTCAAAATAGTGAATCGATCGGCCAAATACCTCTGTGGTGAGACCTGCTTGGATTTGCTCAGGAGTAAGAAGATCAGGAACCTTTTCCAAGCGGTAGCCCAGCCTGGGGGCAGAGCGAATCTGATAGCCCTTGTTGCGAAGTGCCCGGACATACTTCCAAACTGCTGTCCGAGTAATGCCGAGACTTCCGGCCATATCCTCCCCTGAGGTATAGGCGTCCTGCTTCAACATCTTGAGAATTTCTGTGAGCATCAATTTCAACTTAGCGTAACTAGCGCAGTTTTGCACCTGGAATTTTTTTCGCCTGATTCGGGCGCAAGAAAGGCGCTATTAGACTATTGTCAACTTGTACTTATGTTCTGGTTGACAATAACAATCATCTCTCTATAATGCCCTTCCAGTTGTCTCGCCTCAGCTTCCCAATGGGAACGAGGCAAGTCGTAGCGAGATTTTTCTAAAACCTCATATCGAAGAGCGAAACGAGGGCCTGCAAGGATCTGCATATTCGATAACGTTGTCTATACCAAGAAATGTACATGGTGAACACCACCAGAAGGTAGTTAACGGAAGGTTAACTGTGGACAGCATTTGGTTTCGATGGAAACGGACGTTTTCGTCAGGGTCGATACTACCATATATTGTCAGCATGTTGTGTCTGGTTCTTGTCCTGAAAAGCTCTGTGATGGCCGAAGAAGAAAAGGTTCCTTGCTTCACATTAGAACCAGTGGTGGTTACAGGCAGCCCGATTCCAGAACAACAGTCAACAATCGGCCACTCGCTGTCAATCATTGGTCGGAAAGAAATCGAGGCCTTACCCGCAGACAATGTTGCAGATCTTCTGGAAACTGTCAGCGGGGTAGACGTGCGTCAGCGGGGCGCTCATGGTGTACAGGCCGACGTGGCAATCCGTGGGGGGTCATTTCAACAAACCTTGATATTGATAGACGGCGTCAATGTCAGCGATTGCCAGACCGGACATCACAATATGGATTTGCCTATCAACCTGGAGGATATTGAGCGCATTGAAGTCTTGAAAGGGCCAGGGGCAAGCACTTACGGCCATAATGCCATGTCCGGTATAATCAACATCATAACGCGAAAAATTGATCAAAACCAGGCGGGTTGTTACGCAAAATACGGTGACTACGATTACTGTAGTTTAGGTGCTCATGGAGTCGTCAAAGCAGGTGATATGTTGAACCGCCTGACAGTATCTCGACGCTATTCCTCTGGCCATATTGAAAATGAAGAAACCGATTTTGACATCAATACATTTGTCTACAGAGGTTCAATAGATAGAGGGGACCGAACACTTGCAGTGTCACTTGGGTATACGGAGAAAGACTTCGGAGCCTATCGCTTTTATAGCGACACTTTTCCAAAAGAGCGAGAGCGAACAGAATCCTTACTGGCTTACATCAGCGCCCGTTTAAGGATGGCCGATCTGCAAGTGGCGCCCAAAGTGTTCTGGCGGCAACACGATGACAATTTCATGATGGATGTCAGCGGCAATTGGCTCCAAAACGAACATCAAACCGATTCTTACGGGATCGGGTTGGATAATCGCTTGGAGTCAGGGTTGGGTACCACGAGTATTGGCGGTGAAATCACCATTGAGGCCTTGGATAGCTCCAATTTAGGTAGTCACTCCCGTCGGCACAGCGGAGTCTTTCTTGGGCACAAGTTCTATCCGGTCGAATGGCTAACCGTTGGTATTGGTGCTTCAGCAATGTATTATAGCGATTGGGGTTGGGAATACTGGCCCGGCGCAGAATTCAATGTCGAATTGTCACAAGGAGTTAATTGGTTTGCCTGTTCGGAAAAGTCTTTACGGATTCCCTCTTATACCGAGATGTTCTATTACACCCCGGCCAACCAGGGCAACCCAGACGTTGAGCCGGAACGGGCTTGGACTTACGAGACCGGTGTTCGGTGGCAAGAACAGGGCTTTGGTGCTAATTTCAGCGCATTTCTCCGTGATGAAGAAGACGTGATTGACTGGTCTCGTGTCTCGGACCCGGACCCTTGGAAAGCTCGCAATATTGCACAGATCAAGACTCAGGGGTTTGAAGTGGGGTTAAATTTCTATCCGGACATGCTCTTCGCGGCCACATCAATTTCAGCGTTGAGTCTTGCATATACTTATCTGGATTCAGACATGGATACACTGGGACTTGATTCGAAATACGTTTTGGATCATCTCCGCCACCAACTGCATGGCTCCATCATATTGAACTGGCATGGTTTGACTCACGCGATAACAACTCGGTACGAGGAACGAATCGTCGGAGATTCCCACGTTGTCGTCGATACTCGTCTGGCATACAAATGGGGACACTGCCAGTTTTTCCTCGAAGTTACCAACCTATTTGATGAAGATTATGCCGAATCCGGTTTTGCGCCCATGCCAGGCCGCTGGATCATCGGGGGGCTAAGGCTCGGGGTCCCTTAGCACCGCTAATAAGCAGAGTTGAAAGATTTGATGACTACGCTGTAATTGGGCCGATTTTAAGTCCCCGGCCCTGTTGCTTTGGTTCTTTCTTCCTGAGACATTTCTGCGAAGCCTTCCACCTCTCTCATATCGAGCCCTAGGCCTTCAGCGACACGAGCCCCGTAATCAGAGTCCACCTTATGGAAGATGGCTGTTTGCCGCAACTGGATGCGTTTTTTTCACCACCGAGATGCTCTACAATATTTCCGATCAAATGATCTCGATCCACGTCAGTTATTCCCCTTCGGTAAAGCTCGCCAGCTTGAAAAAAGTCGTCATTTGGACGGGTATAGGCTTTACGCGATGCCACTAAGGTTTCAGCTAAACTTTCCACAATAATCAGACGATAAGAGATGTGTTGGATGCGGTAAGTTTTTCCTGCCATAAAGCTCGTCTGACGGTTTGTACAACAGTGCGGGAAGCAAAGTCGGAAGCGATAAGTCCATGAGCATTCGAAACATCATAAATTCAAAACAACTCATTCTGGGCTCTGTGGCCCTAGCAGTTGGACTCATGGAATATGTTCTCAATAGGCCGTCGGCTTCCACTTATTTGGGGAAATGGACTGAAGCATTTACAGGAGAGTTTTCTCTCCAGATGGATGTCTTTGGTCTTTTTGGCGGGGTCGTGCCTGAGTTTGTCCACTCATTTTGCTTCGCCTTGGTGACCATAGCCCTGTTTCCAGGGGCAAGCAAAAAGCTCAGGGCCACGGTATGTGCAGTCTGGCTGGCCGTAGAGCTTTTCTTTGAAATTGGCCAGTGCTTTGGCCATCAAATCTCTCAATGTCTCACGAGGATTGTTTCTTACAACATTTTTCTAGGACCTGTGAAAAACTACTTTCTCTTTGGTACTTACGATCATCTGGATGTTCTGGCTATTTGCCTGGGTATCATTACAGCCTATGTTGCCAGTGGACTGACAACGGCTAAGAATAGAATACCAAAAAAAGGAGGGATAGAAAATGATCCGCGAACACTCATACAAGACAAAGATGCTTGGATCAAAATCCAGAATCAAGCGCCGGTCCTGGAGGTGGGCTCTTAAGTCTTTTGCTCTTGTAATCGTTGCGCTTGTGGGGCTTTGGTCCATTATTGCCACCGGTGGCGGTGGTAGCAGTTCCAGCAATACCGGTACTGTGACCGGCTCCGGGAGTTAATTTTTCAGGTCTAAGAGAACTCATTGTAAATAGGAGGGTATTATAATGTTCAGGATACGTAATCTTAGCATATGTTGTTTTGCCCTTTCTGTGTGCCTGCTCCTCACCCATGCTTCAGGCACGCCCGCTTGGGCATTGACTGCCGGCGAAACCTATACCATTAGCCTGTATAAGGTGAACAGCGATGGCACGACCACCCAAGCCTCCAGCACCACTGTCACGGCCGACGCTGATGGAAAGATTCAATTCAGCCTGACCAATGTTCCTACGAATGCAAGTACTAACTTCGTTGTTTTGCAGTGCACGGATTCCAGTAGTAGCATAGTACGCAAAGGGTTCGCGCCTGCGCCACCTGCGGGAAGTGAGAATCTTTTGGGAATTAACAGTCTCTCAACTTCCCAGACCGATGCTATGTTGAAGTGCGGAGAGGTAGCAGGCACTGATGACCCTATCCTGGTGGCCTTTGGTTTGGTCCTTACTCGCTCGCCCGGCATTTCTGACGATGACATTCAAAGGCTGGCCACTTTGGGTAATGCAGCCATCTGCGGGATAGGCGGGTTTGAGGATTTCCTGACAGACAACGGTGTCACAGCCGCTCAGCTTCAAATCTTCAAGGACAGACTCGTGTACAATAGCGCTTCAGGAGTCAAGGATCTGAGAGATTTCACTGCGAACTTCAAGGATGCGGTGGACAATGACGATGACGACGCAATGGCCAAGGCAGGCGGCTTCATGGCGGAGATTTTCGTTGACGCCGCCAATACCGCGGGGATTGATCCAAGTCTCATCCTGGCGGCCCACGATGCGGCAGGTGAAGTGACGTGTCAGGCAGAGTATGCGGCGATCCAAGCTGCCATGAGCACGACGGTTCAAAACGGTATCCAACAGTCCATGTCTTCATTCTTCACCCGTATAGCTGCAATGAAGATCAGGACTGAATATACGGACGCCCTGACCGTGCTTGGAGCCAGCGGGATCCAGGTCAACACTTACAACGCTGCGGTACAGACAATGATCACGGCCTTCGAGAATATCGATGCAACTTACGGGGACTATTTCATGGATCCGGATGGTTATGTTGATACAAACAGTACAACGCACCAAGCAGTGCAGAATGCAATCAACACGGCGTTCAATAACGCTTTCACCTCGTTTCAGACCGCTATCCAATCTTCCAACGGTGATATTACCACCATGAAAACAGCCGTGGCCAACGCCCTCGGTGTGGCTGTTGGCGATCTTCCAGGCGATTTTGGTACCACACAGGATTTTGGTGGTAATTCGGTGAACTGGCCCATCCCACAAACCGTCATGGTCAACTGGGTGGCAAGTATTATCGAGGCAGGAGGCGGCCTGACTTATACCCGTGACACCCTGGCTCTGCCGGCTGGAGTGGGCTCGTTTATCGGAACCTGTTCAGATAATCAATACTTCGACCAAACCAGTTGTGAGGACAACGGTGGGACTTGGACTCCAGAGCGTGGGGATTTCAGTGGTGAAGATGCCTCTTTTGCCGCCTTGATGGGCCTTGAAGAGGATATCCGCATTATCGAGTTCACCCGATATGCGGTTTATGACAATCTTGACCCCAATACGCAGTCACAAGAAGAGATGAAGGCCGCGGAGAAGGCAGGGCGCCTGTTGTTTCAGCAACGCTTGGAGGCGACCAAGGACAGAATTGACGGCACCGTGGATGGAGTTACAGACGTTAGCGATGCTCAAAAAGAGGCCATAATCAAGGTTATGCAGCAGCCAAGCCTACACTAACCTTATTAGGACATGACTCTATTGCAGATAGTGAAACTGGGGCCCTGGTCTCCTGTAGGCACTCCAGAAGGGCGGCTCCCAAAAGGGCAAAAAATGTCTTAAAGAAGCTATTCGCCGGTTACCACGTTGAATTTTGTCTTTTCCACTACGGAACGTATGTGGATGTCCCGCTGAGGGAATGCAATCTCTATGTTTCTTTCCCGAAACAGGCGATCAATTGCAAGCCGAACTTCCGTTTCCACCGCAATGAAGTGATCTATGGTAGTCCACAGACGCAACCTGAAAACAAGAGCGCTATCTCCAAAGTCGTCAAAAAGAACATCTGGCTTGGGCTTCTTAAGGACCTTCGGATGCTCCTTGGCGATTTCAAGCAGTGTTTCTCGGACCAACTCTGTATTAGACCCGTAAGCTACACCCACGGTAATGTTTCGACGCAAGCGCGGATCCTTGAAGCTCCAATTGGTCACTTTGTTGCTGATCATTTCGGAATTGGGGATGATCAGTGACGCATTGTCATAGGTCTGGACTACCGTGGATCGAACATTAATCTTTGTAACGGTCCCCCAGATTTCATTGACCTGGACCACATCTCCCACCTGGATTGGCCTTTCAAAAAGAAGAATGAGCCCGCTGACAAAGTTGTTGAAAATATTCTGGAGACCGAAGCCAAGTCCAATACTCAGTGCGCCAAAGGCCACGGCGATAGAGGTGGCGCTAAGCCCCATGACATTTAGGGACACGAGGATGCCCAAGCCCCAAAACAAATAGACTGTTATTGTAGTCACCGACTCCTGCACACCCAATTCCAGGCCGCTATCAAGAAGGATCCGATTTCTGAGAAACTGACGCCAGAGACGGGTGGTAGCGTGGGTGAACAAGAGTATAAGAACGGCATATAAGAAACCCACCAAGCTCAGGCGCATGTTGCCTATTTGAATCGGATGACCTAGAGCCCGAACAAGCCCAACAATGACTGTGTGTGTAGCCCCCCAGGCGAAGAGTAGAGATACAACCAGTATTCCCATCCAGGCTAACCAGGACAGGCGCATGATCAACCATTTCACAGGGCGAGTCTTTTCCGTTTGCCCACTCTCGCCTGCATTGCGGCCTTTTGCCAAACCGGCATTCCATTCTCGAAGAGAAAGGAACAAGAGGCTGGCCCATGAAAGGACGACCACGGTTCGGCCCCAGGATGTGTACCAGTACAAGGCCAGCTTGCCATAGCCAGCCAATTCCACTAGAAACCCGCCGCCAGCGATGGTGTACCCCAACCCAGTGATGAGAGGTGTAACAGTCGAAAACAATCGGGATTTCCTTAGTGAAGACCGACCAAATTCCTGACTAAACATCTTCCAAAAAGACACACTCCATATAAGGAAGGCCACCTCAAAAGATACGCGGGACAAAAAAAGGATTACGCCACCTTTCCCAATCATCCATGTAACAGTCAGGTAGGCTATGGCAAAAGCTCGTGCCGAAAAAATAATAAGTCGCAAGCGAAATACCATGGACTCCGAAATCGCCGGCTTGTCCCCCTCACGCAACATCTCGAGCAAATCCAATTCCCATCGGCAAAACAACCAGACCACCAGCACATACACAATCAACCGAATTAGAGAGACACTTGAATAAACGAGTCGCACCTGAGCATACGTATACAAGAATACGGTAACCCCCAGCAGCAGTAATGACCGTTGAATCAGTTTTAACGTGAGAGACGCCCAGGGACGTGAACTCATAACAGGACGTTGTTGTAGAAGAACAACATTGTTGCGAAGCCGGATAAACAGCAAGTAGAGGATGGCAAACAGTATAAGAAACGTGAGCAAGGAAAACCCTCCGGACGTCCAAACAGCCTGTGTCTGTTTTAGCCAGAAATTCACTGCAAAAAGCGAAGTAACTTGTGCGGCCAACTGGCCAACCTCCTCGTTGATGGACTTCCACCCGAGGGAGGCCAAAGGGCTTCCTTTTCGGTTGAAAAGGTCACGCTTCTTTCTGTTGCGGATCTCCTGATCGAATCTTTCAGTCAAAGAAGCCAAAGTCTGTTGGGTTTGCTCGAACTGACTAACCCTTTTTGAAAAAACATCTAGAATTTGGGCAATGGTTTTACGCTGGCTGGAAATTAAGTTGACTAATGCCTCGAATTGATTGATCCGCATCTTGTCTAAACTATCCTTGCGACGCTCCACCTTTATTTCGCCCAACTGTTTTTCGTCAAGCATATACTTCTCGTCAGTTTGGTGCAGAAGTCTATCCATGGACTTCTGTTTTTCTCGCAGGCTTTCCAATCGGGCTGCGATCGCATCCAACGCAGCCTTATGGTCAACTCTGGCCTTTTCCAAATCTGCGACTTCGGATGTCGGAAGCAGTAGAAGGTTTCCGTAGACGGATACCTGTAATTTATAGGCATCGAGTTCTCTATCTGTCGCCTCTTTTAGATTCTGAATGGCATCGAATTGTTCTCTTAATTGCCTCAAATTTTCTTGCTCGACTTCCAGAGTCTTTTCTATTGACTGGCCCAGGTCACCGCCGACAATAGACGTAGTCGAGACTCTGTTACCGATTTCTTCTGTTGCAAAGGAGATTCTTGTATCCTCCATCAAAGACGGCAAGAACAACAGCACCAGTAACAAGGACAAAAATGCTTTTTTCATTGATGATCTCCGCACCCTATCTGTTGTCGACTTCATTGAGTTATTTCTCACGCCAATGGGCTTCATGAGGCCTTGAGGTTTATCAGTGTGCTTTTTCATACAGGCAATCTGTTGCAGTTCTAGAGAGGTTTTCCGTTGGACCCGTCACAAGGAATCCATGATTCAAAGCCACTTCTTTCGCTTAAAGTAAAACACCAATGAAACGAAGACACCAATCATAACGCCCCATGCCGCAAAATACCCCCACCTCCACTCCAACTCTGGCATATATTTGAAGTTCATGCCGTATATGCCCGCCAAAAACGTCAGAGGAATAAATATGGTAGCTATGATCGTCAGCACCTTCATGACTTCGTTCATCTTGTTGCTCATGGTGGAAAGATAGATATCAAGCATGCCTGCCACAACGTCACGGAATGACTCTACAGTGTCAATGACCTGAATGGTATGATCGTAGACATCCCGGAAGTACATAACAGTAGATTCGCGGACCAATCCGATTTCCCCCCTTGCCAGGCCACCAATAACCTCCCTCAATGGCCAGATCTGTTTCCGCAAGAGTATCATCTCCCGTTTCATATTGTGAATACTTTCCAAAATCTCCGGAGTGGGGTTGTCAACCAGCTGGTCTTCCAGAAGCTCCATATCTTCTCCGAAATGCTCAAGAATGAAAAAATAGTTATCCACTAGAGCGTCCATCAAGGCGTAGGCAAGATAGTCGCATCCAGCCTTCCGGATACGGCCTTTTCCCTTTCTAATTCTCTCCCTCACCGCATCGAAGACATCCCCTGGTTGTTCTTGGAAAGACATGAGAAAGGTTGAACCCAAGACGAGACTCACTTGCTCTGATTTCACTTGATCATCTTGTCTGTCGTAGTAAAGCATTTTCATGACCACATAGACATAATGGTCAAAATCCTCCATTTTCGGCCGTTGACCCGTGTTTACGATATCCTCCAGGGTAAGAGAATGTATGTTGAAATGTTTCCCAATCCTCTCTATGACATCTACGTCATGCATGCCGGTTACGTTTATCCAAGTAACGGTTGGTTCGTCTTTTAAAGGAAAGACCTCTTCGATATCCTCAATGGTCGTCTCTTGGAATTGTTTTTCGTCATAATCGATAAAGCTAATTGTTACCTCCTCCGTCCTTTTTTCCCCCACATGAACAAGAGTTCCAGGGGGAAGGCCGATTTTCTTGGAAGTCTTTTTAAGGAATCTAGGCATGTTGTTTTTCCACCTCCTTAGAGTAGGCGCAAGATAATCCTCATCTATCTGACCCTGATCTATTTCTTTTTACTCGAATTTTGTCCATAAATCAATTGTACTCACATCACAGACAACCCCGCTGTTAGTCACTCTGCGTCACCCCTTCTTGCCGGACTGTCATGAATACGAAAAATGAGACAAGCCATAACATGGCAAATTGTAGAGACTCCAGGCGGAAAAAGGGGAATCAAGAGCCTTTGGAAGGAGATATCTTGACCGCCTGAACCCGGAGGCAGGCTTGACAAACACCCTCGCCTCCGACTCTCACAACGATCAAGAGTGAAGCCTCACCGCCCTTGCGGGCGTTGCGGGGAGCACGCCGGTCAATCTGGCTTGCCTCTAGCCAGACCTTCCTATAGAATACAAACCCTATGAACTCGGAAGCTAAGGAATCTGACCTAGCCGAATTATCAATGTGGTGCCATGATCACGTCTTCCTCGGAGCCAATCAGCACAAGAATGAAAAGCGGACTTGGGTTGTGATAGGACTTACGGCCTCAATGATGGTCGTAGAGATTGCCTGTGGCCTCCTTTTCGGTTCAATGGCGTTATTGGCAGATGGGTGGCACATGGCGAGCCATGCTGCCGCACTAGGTATCACAGCTCTGGGCTATTTTTTTGCGCGCCGTTGTGCGAAAGATCCCAGATACTCATTTGGAACTGGCAAGATCGGTGAACTCGCGGGATACAGTAGCGCACTGTTGTTGGTCGTTATTGCTCTACTCATGGCCTATGAGTCCTGTGAAAGACTCGTTTCGCCGGTAGCAATTTCGTTCGACCAGGCGATTGCCGTAGCCGTACTGGGTTTGGTTGTCAATGTCGTTAGCGCTCTGATCCTTAAGCAGGAAGACCAGGAAGGGCACACGCATTCGCATCATCATTCGGACCACAATATCAGGGCTGCTTACCTTCATGTCTTGGCGGATGCCCTGACTTCGCTCCTTGCCATCGTTGCTCTGACAACTGGTCGATTCCTCGGTTGGGTCTGGATGGACCCCTTGATGGGAATCGTCGGAGCTGTAGTAATTGCCCGATGGTCCTGGCGTCTCATGCGCGATACGGCGCGGATTTTACTTGACGTGAATACTAGCAGATCTCTCACAGAAGAAGTTCGTAGACTAATCGAATCAGACTCAAATAACCGGATCACAGATCTCCACCTGTGGCGTGTTGGCCCTGGCCATTTTGCCGCTATCGTGTCAGTCCTCACTTCGAGACCACAACCTCCAGTCTATTATAAGGGGCTGCTGAAGAGCCTCAATCAACTCTGCCATGTCACCATAGAAATCAACCCTCGATAACCTACCGTCTGACACGAACCTCACGTGGCAATTTGGCGACTTGTGATACAA
>CAZCWQ010000069.1:0-15545 GCA_964502365.1 uncultured Desulfobacterales bacterium
TGTGAAACAGCCCGCAACAAGAACCTACCAAGTGTGTTGCCTTGTCATCGTCTTGCTTGTCCTTGTCGTGTCTTGGATGAAGGTACCTCGGAGTGGCTGAGTCTTTTCACGAGTTCAGCAGTGTTTTTTTGTGTCAAAAATCTGACAATATTTCAGGAGGCTCACGGCGTAAGGTCCAAGGTAATTCATTGCTTTGCCATGTGCCCTATGTCATATGCATTGAGCCAAGGTTCTTGGGGCTCCGGCACCTGGAAACACCTCGAACACAGTGTAGGAATATATGGTAAAAGCTACAGGTATAACCGCGGTATCTGTTATGGCCCATAGAAACAGGGCGGAACATCCAGATGTTCCGCCCTGAGTGTGGGAGGATAGTTGGGAGAACTAGCTGCATACCCCACGACACTGTGTGTAAGCACAAACCGTACCAATTTAAATGATTTCTTTCTTGCAAAACCGTTATTGCTGGGTAACTCTGAAAACCTCTTCAATAGTCGTGATTCCATCTATGACCTTTTGCGCACCGTCTTGCCGCACAGTTGTCATTCCATTTTCCACAGCCCTACGTTTAATAGCATTGGCATCCGTAGTCTTTAGGATAACATTTTTAACGGCATCATCCAGGATCATAAATTCAAAGATGCCTGTTCTTCCCTTATAGCCGGTGTTAAGACATTCGGGGCAACCTCTGCCCCGGTATATCTGCCCGCCTTGAAGCTGCTCAGGGGTTATGTCAATGCTTTGAAGGGATTCCACATCGGGTGTATATGCTTCTTTGCAGTGTTTACAAACAACGCGCACAAGCCTTTGGGCCAAAATCGCAATGACCGAAGAGGTGATGAGAAACCGTTCTATCCCCATATCATTCAAACGTGTCATAGCACTGGCCGAGTCGTTCGTATGTAAGGTGGAAAAAACTAGATGTCCGGTCAAAGCAGATTGGATGGCAATTTCTGCTGTTTCCAGGTCTCGAATCTCACCCACGAGAATGACGTCGGGGTCCTGGCGCACAATGGAACGTAACCCCTTGGCAAATGTGAGATCGATTTTTGGATTGACCTGAATCTGGGCAATGCCGTCGATCTGGTATTCGATGGGATCTTCCACGGTAATGATATTGATCTGCGGACTGTTGATCTTGCTGAGTGCCCCATAAAGCGTCGTCGTTTTCCCGCTTCCAGTAGGACCGGTAACAAGGATAATGCCATGGGGAGAGCGGATCAGTCTGTCGAAGATTCTTAATTCGGCTTCGGGCATGCCGAGGTCTGAAAGTCTCAGCAGCGCACTTGATTTATCAAGCAACCGCAGAACTACCCGTTCCCCAAACGCTGTCGGGATGGTGGAAACGCGAATATCCACATTCTTGTCAGCGATTCTGATCTCGATACGGCCATCCTGTGGAAGTCTTTTTTCTGCAATGTTCAGTTTGGCCATAATCTTGACTCGGGATACCAGCGTTGACTGAATGTGCTTTGGAGGGGTGAGTTTGTCATACAGAATGCCGTCAACCCTATAGCGAATCTTCACTGAATTCTGATAAGGCTCAATATGTATGTCGCTCGCACGGGCCTTAACCGCCTGTGAAAGCATAAGGTTTACCAACCTGATAATAGGAGCATCGCTTGTTTCATCTAAGAGGTCTCCGGTTTCTTCGATCTCGGACATGATGAGGTCGCTGTCTTCTTCTCCATGCATGCCCTCAATAACTTGTTCAGCGGAATCCCTGGCCATGTCATAGGTGAAATTGATGGCCGACAAGATGGCCGCGTAAGGAGCAATGACCGTTTGGACACCGTTCCAGCCCAGTGCCAGGCGTAAGTCGTCGAGAGGTTGAAAGGCCAAGGGATCGTTTATAGCAATGAGAGTTTCTTTGTCGTTGGCCAAGGGGACCATCTTGTATTTTTTCAGAAACTGGATCGGGATCTGTTGGGTAAAATCGGTTTTCAAATCTTCTGTGGGCAGACTTGGCCGAAAGGGAAGATCAAACTGGATTCCAAGGCCTCTTGACACATCAGGTTCTAATACAGCTTTCCGATCGATCAAAATCTCACCGATTCTTCCCCCTTTTTCTTCCTGGACCTTAAGGGCGCTGGCAAGGATTTCTACGGAAAGGTCGCAAATCTCCATTAGTATTTCACCAATTAGCCTGTGAGTCATTTGTGTTGTATTCTCCTAAGCGCGGGACAAGCCCGCCCTCCTGCCAAACGGAGTGGGGCAGACAGGCCGTAACCGCAACTGAAAGAATTACGACGCCTTTTGTCCGGGCGCCAGCCGCAAAGCACGAAGACACCAGACATAGAAACTCTCACCGGGCCTTTGATTGTTGAGCACTAGGTGACGGTTTTTCGTACATTTTAATCACACCTTCTTCAACGCTTTCAATTTGGTCCTTCTTCTCCTTATAGATCTTGTTGGCATCCACTACATTTTGGACGACGTGAGGTGTAAGAAACACGAAGAGGTTGGTTTTATCGCTACTCCTCGTATCGGATTTAAAGAGCCAACCCAGCAGCGGGATATTCCCGAGGCAAGGGACCGAAGAACTCCCCCTGTTAATTTCTTCTCCAACCAGCCCGCCAATCACAACGGTCTGTTTATCCTTCACGACCACAGTTGTGTTTGTTGACCGCTTCAGAGTCGTGGGTGTGGTCCCCGCCTCTTTTACCGTGGTATATTCCTGAAAAATCTTAAGTCGTACAAACCCTTCCGGGTTGATCTGGGGCGTGATCTTCAGTGTTGACCCCACATCCTTGTACTCATAGACTGCGTATTGCTGTTCAGTGCCGGTCGATTCTTTGCTCAGGTATGGCACATTACTGCCCACCGTAATCTCAGCCTCTTCGTTATCTGTAGTCAAGACCTGAGGTGTCTGAAGAATATGCACATCCGAGTCGTCCTGATAGGCCTGCACAACAGCCGCTATTGTGGGAAAACTTACCCCGCCTATGGTAATAGTCTCGCCCAGCACACCCAGTGAAAGCCCAACAGGGGCGGCAGCCGTTGAAAGGAGGTTTCCGCTCCCGGAGACTCCGAAAGCTCCAATTTCCCTGCCTTCGTAAGTTCCTATATCGTCCGCAGCCCGCCACTCTACGCCGAGCGCAAACGCCTTCCTGACGCTGACCTCCATGATTAGGACTTCAATGTAGACCATGGACCGTGGGATATCAAGTTGCTTGATCACATCTACCAGGGCAAAGTAGTCTTGCTTATTTGCCGTTATGACCAGAGAATTCGTCGCCTTATCCGCTACGATCTGCACTTCCTTGGAAATCACCGGGGCCTTTCCCTTCTCGCCTGGCTTTGTCTCTTTGGAAGGAAGCGCTGTCAAAACCTTGGCGAGCTCCTCGGCGTCCGCATACTGAAGGTAATGCACGCGGATGTTTCCGGTGCCTCGTGGCGTTTCTTGATCCAACATTTTGATAAGTTCTTTGATCCTTATTGTGTCGTATTCACTTGCTGATATTATCAAGCAATTGGTCCGCTCATCAGCCACCATCTTGATGGCAGGGGCCACGGCGGCAACTGCTGCACCCTTTGCCCTACCCCTCCCGGCCACGGGTCGCCCTCCAGTGGTCTGGAAAACCGTTGTCAGAGACTTAATCAAGACCGATGCCGTGGCGTGCTCAAGAGGAATTACCGATATCTCTTCACCGATTCCTACTACGTCAATGACGCTTATAATGCGGAGCAAGCGTTGGATGTTGGAAAGGACATCGGTGACGATGAGCATGCCGGTCGGGGGGTATGAGACAATGATACTGTTTTTGGATATCAAAGGAGCAAAGAGCTTCTTCAACTCATCGGGGTTTGCATAGTCAAGGCGAATCAGTTGGGTGACCACCTTGTCTTCAGGAACGGCAGACTCTTCTCGTAATCGAGTCTCAATGCTTTTTCCTCGAGCCAAGACCGACGGCATGATCTTGATAATATTGCCCGCCTCTACTGTGGTGAAATCGTGCACCTCAAGGACCGATTCAAAGACCTTGTAGGCTTCCTCCACGGATATCTTTGTTGGAGAAATAATGGTTACCTTGCCCTTAACCTTTTCGTCGACCACAAAGTTCTTGCCTGTAACTTCACTGATAAATTTGACAAAGAGCAGAATATCAACGTTATCAAAATCGATTGTTACGGATCGCTTCTCTGGTTCCTTCTTGATCGGTTCTTTCTTGACCGGCGGGCCTTCGGTCGGGGGTACTGGTTTTGTCTCTGGTTTTACAGGGACTGCAGGCTTCTTTTCGACTGCGGGCCTTATTGGTTGAGGGACTGGTTTCTTCTCTTCAACAGGCGGTGCCGGCTGGGTAGGAGGTTTTCCTACAATCTCTTCTTCTGATACACGGGCTGCCTGTGTATCCTTTGCTTGGGCCAGCACAAGAAAACCGACCAACATGAGACACATCAGGACATGACCCAGGCTAAGAGTTCTGAGTGCCCTGTATGATCTTTTCATATTCGGAATGTCCGTGCAAATTCTGCAAATCTTTATCCGTCTCTGCCCACTTCCGGACCGCTTCATCAACCGAAACCGCCTTCTTCAGATAAAAGATACTCCGACCCACATCCTTTTGCAGCGCATGAACACACCCTAGATTGTAATAAGGATCCACATAGTCCGGGTCTATTCGGATAGCCTTTTCAAGAACCCTTCGGGCTGCCGCATAGTTTTTCTCCTTAATATAGATCGCCCCCAGATTGTTCAGGGCCGAAACAAGGCGAGGAGAACTCTCCAGGGCAGTTTCATACAATTTCTTGGCGTCGTCCAGTCGCCCTTGTTTCTGAAGGGCCAAGGCCTGACTGTACAGTGTGGCTGCATTGTCAGGTCTTGGCTTGCTTTCTAATACATGCGTTGGTTCTTGTGTCTTTTCCTTCGGCTCCTCTTGGAGAGGCAAAGCCTTGCTTGTCGGCCTATCCTTGGGTCTGGCCGTGCGGGAGCTTAACGCAGGTTTTCCCAAAGGCAACCCAACAGCCTTGGTTGAATCGAGGCGATCCGGGACGCCTACTGCCCCGTGATGAACAGCTACCTCTTCCTTATCACCCAGGGACAGCTCGGGAAGTGAATGCAACCACGAATAAGCCGAGAAGGCAACCGCAATAACAATGAGGCACCCTGACACCAACCACTCTCGCTTGAATATACGATGTCCGGATCTATAGGTGGACCACGCCTTGGCATACTTGCCGGCAAGAATGTCCTTTTCCCTTTGGGCCTTTTTCAAAGCTTCATGTATATAGCTCATGTAATAAGCCTAACCCGGTACCGGACCCTCTTGCCAAACAGACTTAGGCGGACAGGCCGGAGCCAAGAATCGGTTGTTCGTGCTGCCACTATATTCCTAATTTAGATATCGCAGTCAACATAGTGTATGTCAAGCAAAAAATGACACTACATGTTGCGCACATTGCATATAACGTGCTCCAAGAGCTTTTGTCTTCCTGCGTGCCCTTGGTTGCTTTTTCTTAAGGGCATGTTTAATGGGCACACAAGGTGGGGGAGCGGAGACAGTGAATGCAGCATTGGGTCGAAAGATGACATTTCTGGATGGGCATTAACTAGCCACACATCTGATATAATAACGCTTTGGTCTGGGTATCCACAATCCCGTCGGCCTTTAGTCCGAAATTCAACTGAAATCTTGTAACCTCCTCGAACGTCGTCCTGTCATAAACACCCCTGGGTTCAACGGAATACCCCATCTGCTGAAGCATCTGCTGGACCTTTAAGACGCGCAAGCCGCTCATACCCTCGGTCAACTTTCCACTCACTTGTTCATATGGATACACCCAAGACATCTCTCCGTCCCAATGTGCCATGATATAGTCTTCGGTGACCGGTCTTTCGTCACCCTGGGCATCCATGGCAATGGCACCACCGGTCGTTACCCTGCGGATCAAAAGATAGCCAGGCTCAGCAGCGCTGTCTGTCCTGATCCGTAAACGGAAAGGTCTGGTAAGCATACGATACAGGTCAGGATCGCCCTCAAACGAAAAAAGGCCAGGGTAAACCTCGCCTGTGGCAAAACTGGCCTCGGCATCCTGTACGTTGAAGAGTTTGAAGAGTCTCGCAAGACTGGCCTGCTCGTCAAGAACCAATCCGGCCACCTTTTTTCGGGCCTTGACAGGTTTGACTACAAAGGGCTGATTTTCCAATACAGCGGTTTTTTCAAATTGCACGGGCTTACGAATAAAAGTCTTGCTCTGAACCACAGCTACTTTTTCCACGGCCGAAAACAAGCCTGAAAGTTGGTCCTTAAGATTCCAGCCCCAAAGGTTTGCCACAATGAAAACCATCAGCGTAACAGCTGCCGCCGTGGCAAGTCTATTTTGAAACCACCTGGACCCAGTATGATAGTCTTTGAAATTACCCTCGATATCGTCCACGCTTCTGAGGATTGTGTCCCTGGCTATCATGAATTCGTCCTTGCAGTAAGCAATGAGCATGGCCCGATCGCAAACCGCATTGATACGTCGTGGGTTGCCGTGAGAGTAAGCATAAATAGCGCTTAAAGCGCCAGTTGTAAACCTAACATTGCCTTGGGCACCGGCAACTACCAGGCGATGTTCAATATAGTTCTTCACATCCTCGCGATCCAATGATTTAAGCTGGTGCCGGACTGTGATCCGCTCGTTAAGTTGTCTTAAGGCAGGGGCCGACAAGTGCTTTCTTAGTTCCGGTTGACCCACAAGGACGATCTGGATCAGCTTTTCCTTTTCGGTTTCAAGGTTGGACAGCATCCTTATCTGCTCCAAAACGAGTGGTGACAAATTCTGGGCCTCATCAATTACAACAACCGCATTACCCCCCTGTTTGAAATTCTCCAACAGAAACTCGTTGAGCAGATCTAAATGTTCTTTCTTGGTCTTTCTTTCAGCCCCTGTTTCGATCCCGAATTCCTGGTTGACAGTCTCCAGGAGTTCAATGTCCGAAATAGACGTATTGAATATGAGGGCAGTCTTTGTTGAGGCATCTAACTGATTGAGTAGCGCCCGACAAAGGGTGGTCTTGCCTGTGCCGACGCCACCGACGACGGCAATAAAGCCCTTCTTATTGTTTATGCCGTAAAGGAGATGGTGGAGGGTCTCGTTGTGATGGCGACTTAAAAACAGGTATTTTTGATCTGGCGTCAAATTGAAAGGATTCTCAGAAAGACCGAAGTAAGTGGCGTACATATGATCCAACACCTCCCTATTTGAATCTGTAATTCAAGATCTGGTTTCTCCCTCTTCGCATAATCTGTAAAGACACCGACGAACCGGACTTAAGCTCTTCGTAAAAATCCATAATATCATCCGGGCTCTCAATGGCCTCATCATCGATACTCTGAATGACATCACCATTTCGGAGCCCGAGCTTTGTGAAGATGGTGTTTGGTTTCACCTGGCTGAGCATCAGTCCGTCGGCCTTGCCGTCCTTATAATGAGGTCGTACGCGAACCTGCGAGAGAAGCTGAGTAATGTTTTCAAGGGACTTGGTAACTGTGGACGGATCAAGAGTTATGGTGGAACCTGCTTGCGGGATAGCACGTGTGGGGGCACCGAAGGACTGTGTCGGTGCTGATGATCTGGGCTTTTCTTCCATAGTCAGGATCTGATTCTTGTCCCCGACCCGAAGGACCACCTTGCCCCTGAGAATCTTTGCTATAGTGGCGTTTTGGATTGTGTCTCCCTCCTTGAAAAGAGACTGCGTTCTCTTGGCACGTTCCTGGATGATCGCAACCGCACTCTTCTGATCACCGCTTACAGTTCCGAGAAGGGTTATGTTCAAGGTTGTGGCCTCGAGGTCATCGACTTCAAGCCCCTCCGCTGGCTCTTTCACTGTCTCCTGTACTTCTCCAAACAAGTTTGTGTTGATAGCGCCGAGATAGTGGTCAAAGGATTGTCTCTTGCCCTGGGTTGTCGTGTCCTTGAAATGTTCAGATGTAAACTGTTCTGTCTTCACTTCGGTGAGCTTGGAACCGGCCAGAGTGTAAAATATGTCCACACCGGTATAAATCACAACGCTCAAAACCAGTAGGTTGAGAAGGATGTGAAGATTGACACGGGTGTAATAGCGGCTCAGCAACATGAATTACTCAATATCGTCCACAAAACGGCCTTTTTCAGGCACGCAACTTCTTGCACTATATAAAATTAATACGTGGGCGAGCAACGGTTCCACGAATCGCTATCGTGATATTGCCCTCTGTCAAGCGCTGTGTAAGGAACTTGGCTGCATCAAAAAAAGTTCCTTCGTCTGTCAAAAAGTTTGAAAGCGGTTTGACTGTCAGTCTCAGGTTTAAACTGCTCTTTGGGAAATTCGTGTTCAAATGTATGGTGCCCGATGCTTTTCCTTCCATCTGCTTACCCTTGAATTCAAAATGAGCCAGCGAGATCTCTTGCTTTTCAATGGCAATCCTTGCATCTATACGGTGAAAATCAAGAGATTCTATCCCCAAAAATGGTTGGGCAAAACGGAGACTTCCGTCCAGAATCGAAAAATTGCCCTTACCAGAGCCCCAAAGATAGTTCCGTCGGCTGCACACATAGGTTATGGTACCGCTCATCGCGCCAGTCAGATCCCTTCTCAACCATTCCTTAAGGAAAGGACTTTGACCAAGACGGACACCGGCGATTTCTATGTCTGACTCAAAAGGCCCTTCCAAACTAAATCTCTTCAGCGCGATGACACCTTGAATCTCACCCGCGTAAGCCCTGCAATGAAACCAAAACGCCGGCCTTCGCAGGGCCAAGCTTCGCATGCTGGGCCTTAACACAAAACTGTCAGCTTTGAAAAGAGAAATTCCATGACTTTCTTTTAGACCAAGATCGGGATTCTCAAGCCTCAAGGTAAAAGGGAAGGCCAGCCGCAGTTTATCAATGCTCAAGGCAAGGGAGGGGTCGAATCCGCTCGCTGATCCTTCCAGATACTCACGAACCGCTTCAGAGGGAAAACAAATATAAAGAAAAAGGCCACTTGTAACGGCAGCAAAAAGAACATAGACAATCCATTTCCTGTACGTTGCCATTGGTGACACTTTAGCGCTTTGAAAAAAGGTCAGTGGAATTTTCAGGCCGATTGGACAGTCGAAACTTGCAGTGTTGCATCCACGTAGCCAGATTTGTCTTTGTATTTCTTGATGGAGATTCTCTTGATTTTTACGATGTTTTTTGGGTCTTCGATCCTATGAAGATACTCAAAAAGCTCGCGCATGGTAATCTGCTCAAACTGCATTTCAACAGAGGATATCTCGAACTGACCTTTGGCCTGGGACTTGGAGGGTTTCATATACTTGATACGGTCTTTGAGGTGGACTTGCCCGGCCGTTCTTTCAAGAAGTGTAAACAGGGTAAACCCTTTTGGCCTTTCAGCAAGGGACTTTCCTATCCCTCCGGAGCTCCCCTGTAAGGCCTGAAACTCGGCACTAAGAAGCATTATGTCTTGCAAGCGTTTGTGGTCTACCTGAATGCTTCGGCGTAAATTTGTCCTACTTGAAAGGAACGGGAAAACGATCAAATGCAGAAACAAAAAAAAACCAACGAAGCTAGCGCCGCCAAACACAACAATTTTTTCCCGTCGAGCAAGTCTTATGCTTATTCGTTTCATTTTTGCCTCATTACCAGCTCAAAGCGCACACTGTTACCTGTACGATCAAGCTGAGCAGAACCAATAGACACATCTTTGAAATAGCTTGACTGCTCCAGCCCGCTCTTGATCGCGTCAACGGTATTGAACGTATCCGTGTTACCTTTAAGGCGGACTCGCTCTTCATCGATGATCAAGCTAGAAACATCGACCTTTGCTGTCTTGGGGATACGCAAGGCGATATCTCTTAAGACATCCACAACCGTTCTTTGGACAATAGACTCGGCAGGCAGAAGCATTGATTCCTTGGCTTCACTTATCTTCACATTCATCTGGTGGACAGGATCGACTATTCGTTCCACGTCAGGGAAGGTCTTCTTGAAGATAGAGGCAATTTCCTCCTGCAAATGGTTATGGCGCTTCTGCATGACATAATAATCCGCAGAGAGATTGGCTACAATGGCCAAAAGGATAACTCCCGCACAGATGGCAATCCTCTTAATTTCTTCCCTTAACTCGTCATATCTCTTCTTCTTCCTGAATCTGCCGATCCTGAAGTTGAAACTGTCTTTCCCTTTAGCATCTCGAAGGGCTAGTGCCAGAGCTGAGTTCATCACCAGAGGGTTCCAGTCTTTGGAAGCATCTCCCTCCATTTGCAAATCATTGCGTTGTGCCAAATCAATCAGTTCCACCGGCAATTCAAGAAAATCTTGTACCATGGTTGCCATTTGCGGGTATAGGGCTCCGCCGCCGGTCAAAAAGACCTGTTGAGGATAGGCCTCCTCTGTCATCTTACACCGGAAGGCATGGAGCGTATTTCGAACTTCTTGGCAAAAGGACCGGACCAGAGGTCTTACGATGTCAGCAGACCATTCTGCATCCTTCCCTGACTTTAGCTCCTCCGCCTCTTGGAAGCCGATATTCCTTGATTTTGCAATCGCTTGCGTTATTGAGTGACCGCCAAAATGAAAGGATCGTACCAACACAACGGCACGTTTGGTGGGCAGTATAATCGAGGTCATTCTTGAGCCGATGTCGATAAAGAGTATATCAGGCTGCTCGTGATCCTCTCTGGCAAGTTGCAGGGCTGCCGGAACGCCACTTATGTCCACAACATCCGGATCAACATTGTGTACTGAGAGCAAATCCAAGTATTGGTTAAGTGTCTCGTGGAGAACCGATGCAGACAGGATCCTAGTTTTTTCAGAATCCTCAGTCACCACATAATCTGTGGTTATCGTCCCCACCGAAAAGGGAAGCATTGGTTCGAGTTCGTAATCAATCGTCTGCCCGATCCTTTTCCTGTCTTTAAAGGGCATAGTAAAGTTTCGGAAGGACACACGATCAGCCTGAATTGATGCAATGCATGCTCCGTCATCAAGGGCAATCTTTTCAGACAGGGCATTAAGCACATTCTCGAGGCCTTGGTCCTGACCAATTTCAACCTGAGCGCAGGCGCTAACGTAATATCCACGCAAGCCCCCTGTGACCTGAACAGCCTTGAGACTAGAGTCCCCTACATCGAGGCCGAGAATTTTGTCAGGCATAACTAGTCTATTTTCCAGGATAAGATCCGAATGTCGCCCTTATCATGATCACGTTCTACAGCGGCTACGACCCGCTTTGTCATACTGCCAAAATGGCCAATAGATGTTATACTAAAGTGCTTGCTAGTGGTTGCAACAATCTTTTTAGGAAGCTTTATGCTTTCCGGTACTCCAACTCCTTCATTGTAATACCATGTCGACGAAGTCAGTACCCCCTCGTGCGAGTTGACCCGATAGTCTGCCATATCCTTAGCCATGTCGAGAGTCAAATCGTCGTGGAGAGATGAAAGCACAAAGGGGTCTGCCGTGTTGATGTTAATCTTATCGTCTTCAAATACGCTGAGATGCTTTACGATGCTGGAAAAAATTTCGGGACTCATCTCCTCCGGCGTCATACCTCTGACAAATCGCAGTTCTTCGGGCGCATCAAGGTGTCCGTTCTTACAGTGGTAAGGTCTTTCCAATGACATATAGTAGTCATCTTCTGATTCTCGAAACTCATCGCTATCAAGGTCATTCTTGTCGATCCAGTCCTTGACAGAGTCCACAATAGTATCGATCTTCTCGTGTTCAAGGGCAAAGTCTTCGAGTTCCAAGAATCTTTCGAATACTTTCGCTATAGCATCATTTTCGGCCAAACGGTTAACAGGGATCTTGCCCGACTCATCCACGATTTGCAACTCAAACCCGCCGCTGCCAAAGAGTATCTGCGAACCGGCAGTCATACCTGCCAAATTATCAGGATTGGCCCAGTCATCCCGGACAGAGTCCACATCTCGGTCATCGTCCTTCAGCATGGCAAGAGCAAACGAAATCCCTGATTTTGCTACATACAGGGCCTTTAGTCCATGGCCCATATTTCCCGCCGAGGCCACGTGTGTGCGCATAGTCCTGTTGAACTGCAGGGTAAAGGCAACAATCAGACTCACAATCAAGATAGTCAGAATAAGTGCCACGCCACGATTGTTTCGAACAAGGCTTACCATGTTTGGTTCTGCTCTTTCTCCGTCCCCAGTACCGGCAAAGCCACACTGGTGACAAACCTGAGGGGAGCATCAGGATCTGATGGATTAATAAATTCGAGTGAGATGGAAACGAGGCGAGGGATCCCTTCCTCGGATGATGGATCCCAACTTTCGTACTCCTCTCCCTCAGCATCGTAATAGGCGAAATCCACTGACAAGAGTTTCTCACATAGAGGCAGCCCGTCTCCACTCTCCACGGATGTGGCCTCCAAATACGGTCTGTCGCTACGGTAAAGAACAAGGCCTTCTCCCTGAGCACCTTCTTCCACGTAATAGCTGATCTCAGTTGTCGCCCAAGATTGATCCTGTTCACCAAACAGGAGGTGTGCCCTGGAGGGGAAACGCAACATGTCGGCACTCCTGCCTTCAATCTCATCTTCTTTCCCTGTGAATTCCGGGAGTTTTTCCGCTTCTTCTGATTCAGAGGTTCCGGCCTCCTCGTGCATGTAGATGCATTCCAGATCTTCCAGGATTCTTTCAAGAGCGGTCCTGGCCATCTGGTAGATCTCGGCTTTGGATTCCGTTTCTCCCACAATGCGAAGCGTCCCTGTATAAGAGGCAAAGACTGTGGAAAGGACGGTTACAAGAATAAAAATGGCAATCAAAATTTCAAGAAGGGTGAAACCGTCTCGGTCCTTGACATGCTCTAGGTTGGTCTGCTTCATTTGATCATGCGTTCAGCAAGAGGATACCCATGAACGATTTTTTCCCGCTAGTCCTGCTTCGAGATAAACCGAAAAAAAGTCAGACTATACCGGTATCTTTCATCTTGGGTAAGGTATACGGCCAAATCGATCCTCTTGATTTGACCCGATACCTTTTCGAATTCCTCTTGGGCAATGTCACTCACCTCTGATTCCCAACGGTAGCCAGGGTAATCTTCGCCGAAATCACCTGAATCAGAGTTGAGCCCTTCTGTATCTTGTACTTCTAATTCAGCCATTTTCCCCTGCGCCAGGAAAGCGACTGTAGTTGCGAACTTTGCTTCGCTGGCCAAGGAAACGCTTTGGGACTGGGAACCAAGAGCGGCTACCAAGGCAATAGCAATTATGGCCACGGCAATCATCACTTCCAGCAGTGTGAAACCGGATGATTTATGTGTTTCAGATGTCCACATACGTATCGTAGGTCTTCGCAGTGCCAAGGAAAGGGCTCAACACGATGGTATACGCTCTGCCCTCCTTGGTTCCAAGGTGGATTACTGCCTGCTCAACGTATCCCTTCTTGGTGAAGTGAATGACAGTATCCCCTATGTCCTGTTTGCCGCTATCCCTACGGCTAACATCAAGAATACGAATGTTGCCAGGCAACGTAGAAGCATTTTGACGGGCATCCGCTTTCTGTTCAATAGTCATTGGACTCCACTCTACCCAGAATTGGTTTGATTCCAAGTCAAGATAGAGCACATAGTCCTTCTGGTCTCGAATCGCCTTGTCCCTCAGGGTCCTCACCGTGCCGACCATGCGACGGGTAGCGGCCTTCAGATCATCAGACAGCAAAGAATGCTGAATCCGTGGGACGGTCAGCGCAAGCATCAGTCCGATCAAAAAGACAACGACTGTCAGTTCTATCAGAGTGTACGCTCTGGCCTTGCAAGTCATGCTGTATATTGCGCATTGGCCAACGCCAGGAATTTCTCGGACATTACTCCTCCACTTCCCAGCTGTTGATATCCGCATTTTCATCCTCGCCGCCAGGTTGTCCGTCTTTACCGTACGAGGTAAGGTCAAAGTCGTCGTTGACACCTGGTGACAGATAAACATATTCATTGCCCCAAGGATCCTTGGGTACCTTGCCCTTTTCCAGGTACCCACCCTTGCGCCAATACCTGGCCAGCTCACCCACTGAGGGAGGCTCTACCAAGGCCAGAAGCCCCTGGTCGGTGGTGGGGTAAGATCCATTGTCAAGTTTGTACAGTTTCAGGGCTGTTGAGATGCTTTCTATCTGAACCCTGGCCTTCATGCGCCGCGCCTCTTCAGGCCTTCCCATGATCCTCGGGATGATGAGTCCAGCCAAGATACCCAGAATTACAATAACCACCATGAGCTCAATGAGCGTGAACCCCCGATCATGAAAGGCTTTATTTTTAATCATAAGACCTCCTCAAATTACCTTATCATCTCGTTCATTTCAAATATTGGAAGTAGTATAGATATAACGATAAACCCAACAACAAGGCCCATCACCAAGATCATGACCGGCTCCAACATGGAAGTCATTGCCATTATCTGAGATTCCACGTCTCTTTCATATGTGTCTGCAATCTTGCCCAGCATAACCTCCAGTTCCCCGCTTTGTTCTCCAACCGATATCATCTGCACGGCAATAGGGGGAAACCTCGGGCTTCGCCCAAGGGGAATAGCCAGGCTCTTTCCCGTTTCGATTTCTTCAGCAGCGTTGTCTATATCTTCAGCTATTAAGGTGTTGTTGACGATGTTTCTCACAATGTCAAGGGCAGACAAGAGGGGGACACCGCTTTCAAGCAAGGTTCCCAGGGTCCGGCCAAATCGGGCCAGGGCTATCTTTTGGTTGATGCTTCCGACAACAGGAATCCGAAGCTTGGTCCTATCCCAAAAATAACGACCTTTTGGTGTTTTTATAAGCTGTTTGATTGCTATAACAATGCCCACCAAGGCTAATACCACAACCCACCAGAAGGACTTCAGGAAACCACTTATAGAAATCAGCGTCACAGTGGGTAGTGGCAGGGTGTGATGCATCTCGCTGAAAACTTGTGTGATATTTGGCACGATAAAGGTAATCAGAAAAAATAGGACAAGGCTTCCAATAAAAGTCATAAAGACCGGATAAGCCAGGGCAGCTTTAAAACGTCCCCTCAAAGCCTCCTGGCGTTCACCATAGTCTGCCAGACGATCCAGTACAACATCAAGGGATCCAGAGGCCTCGCCGGCCCGAACCATGTTTACATATACGTTTGAAAACAACTTTGGATGTTGAGACAGGGAAAATGCCAGGCTATTGCCTTCGTTAACTGATTCCTTGATTTGGGCTAGAATCTTTTTCAGCAGTGGATTGACAATTTGAGATACCAAGGCTTCCAGGCCACCTACCAAAGGGACCCCCGCTGCCAACAGGATGGACAGCTGCCTCGTCATAACGGAAACTTCCCCGCGTTTTACTCTTTTAAAAAGACCGTACACCGATACAGGACCAGACGGAAGGCCTTTGGGCTGAGAGACAGAGGCAGTCTCTTTCACCTCCACCGGAAACATGCCCGATCCTCTTAGCTTCTGACGGGCTGCCACCGCGCTGTCAGCATTGATGATACCGTTCAAGCTCTTGCCCGAGGTGTCAAGGGCGGTATATTCATAAACAGGCATAGTAAGAACCGAGAGTTCGAAACTCGTAACAGTTTAGCCTTATGAAAATGTTCTAAATCGCCACGAAGGGTAC
>CAZCWQ010000070.1:0-11681 GCA_964502365.1 uncultured Desulfobacterales bacterium
GGGTACCCCAAAAACCTCATAATTGTCGCTTTCCGAGGTTATGCAAAGCTCTCAAGTCTTGATGACGAATAAGGGTTATTTTGAAAAGGCAATTGTTCGGTTCTTGCTGAACCAGCAGGCAGGGAGGTTTTTAAATGAAAATAACCAGGCTTAATGAGCTCCAAAAGACAAAGATGTCCATGGAAGGCGCAAAGGACGTATGGAAGCAGGTCCCGATATCGAAAAACGACGGCTCACCCGCATTCTCCTTTCGGGTGTTTACAGTGGAACCAGGCGGTAACACGCCCTTTCATGCCCACGGCTTTGAACATCTGAACTACATCATAGATGGGCACGGCGCTCTGGTAACAGACAGCGGTGAAGAACGCAACGTAAAAAAGGGTGACTTTGCCTTGGTCCTTCCCGACGAAAAACACCAATACAAGAACAAGTCGGCCCGTGAACCCCTTGTCATTATTTGTGCAGTCCCCAAGGAGTACGAATAATGAAAAAAGCAGGACAAAGCGGGGCGTTCGTTCTGAAGGTGTACGGTCTGATAAGGGTGAAAGGAAGGCTACAAGGATGGTTGATACGCACTTTGAGCCTGTAAATACGAACCTGTCTTATGATCAGGCTAAAACCCTGTTTGAAAAATATATAAAGGAGCCCAGTATCCAAAAACACTGTAGGGCGTCTGAGGTGATCATGCGGGGGCTGGCCAGGCACTTTGGTCAGGACGAAGAGCAGTGGGCGGTCCTGGGATTGCTCCACGATATAGACTTTGAACAGACAAAGGATGACCCGGTCAGCCATTGCGTCTATGCCAGAGGTATCTTAAAGGATGCAGGTGTTTCGGATGAGGCCATAGACATCATCTGCTCTCATGCGTGGGGAAGCGAATGCGGTGGAGGAAATGTATTAGACAAAAAGAGAACAAGAAACATAGAGCATGTCCTCGTTGCTGCGGAGACTGTAACCGGATTGATATCCGCTTCGGCCTTGATGACCCCTGACAAGAAGCTTGCCAGTGTAAAAATAAAGTCATTGAAGAAGAAGTATAAGAGCAAGGCATTCGCGCGAAATTGCAATCGGGCGTTCATTGCGGAAATAGAAAATACGGGGATTCAACTGAGTGAATTTTTCGACATCGCCATTACGGCCATGCAGGAAATAAATGATGAATTGGGGTTGTAGTGGTTGTTCACTTATGAAATAATGTATGGAGCTTATAGGCACTTATCTCTGATTGACCCACTATAGGCACTATGTTATTCTCGTTTTCACAGGAAGCGAATCCCTATCAATTACTCTATTCAGGAGGATCTAAATGGGAAAACCAAGGAACACCAGGAAAGATGCTAAAAAGAAGCCAGCCAAATCAGTAAAGGAAAAGAGGAAGGCGAAGCAGGAAAAGAAGAAAGAGAAATAGTATTTGTGACTAAATTGCCCATTCGGAACCCACACTCTATCAACCCACCGAAACAGTTTTACGCTGACGCGGAGCCGGGCCGGAGAAGGGAATGTTCCCACCGAGCGGCTGAAGATGGAGCCGCCGACCTGGTCGCTTACGGCAAACTCTCCCTGGCCACCCCAGACTTGCCTAAGAGGTTTGAACGAAACTCGCCTCTAAATGCCTCCGGATGAAGCAACGTTCTACAGAGGGGATGAAAGAGGCCAAACAAGGCGACTAGAAAGCTTCGGAGGGGTTTTGCGAGGAACCTGGAAATGATAATCGGTTTGCCAAAAGAGATTAAGGACAATGAGTATAGAGTGGCCATGACACCGGGGACTGTGCGCCAAATTGCAGAGGAAGGACACAGGGTCCTGGTAGAGACAGGCGCTGGTGAAGGAAGTGGCTTTCATGATGATGAGTACCGGCAGGCTGGAGCTACACTCGTTGCTAAGACGGGCGATGCCTGGGACGCAGAGTTGGTAATAAAAGTCAAGGAACCCCAGCCGTCCGAATTTGACCTGATGCGACCTGGTTTGGTCTTGTTTGCTTATCTGCATCTTGCTGCGCAAAAAGAGGTGGCTCTAGAAATGCTTAAACGAGAGGTCACAGGCATCGCTTACGAGACAGTGGAAACACCAGATGGCAAGTTGCCGTTGTTGGTTCCGATGAGCCAGGTAGCAGGACGCATGGCGGTTCAGGTTGGAGGCCAGTACCTGGAGAAAACCCGTGGCGGCAGAGGGAAACTGCTGGGTGGTATCCCTGGAGTCCGTCCTGCGGATGTAACCATACTTGGTGCTGGGGTAGTGGGGACTAATGCAGCCCAGATTGCCCTTGGTATGGGAGCCCATGTCATGCTGCTTGACATCGACGCGGATCGTCTCCAGTATTTGGACCTAGTACTCACCGGCAGGCTTACCACGCTGAGCGCAAATCCTGTCAACATCGCCGAGGCCGTTAGGAGGGCCGATTTACTTATCGGAGCAGTCCTTGTAAAAGGAGCCAGGGCCCCTCGACTCGTGACCCGAAAGATGATCCTGACCATGGAACCGGGAAGCGTGGTCGTGGATGTATCGGTGGATCAAGGGGGGTGTGTGGAGACCACGCGTCCGTGTACTCATTCGGATCCAACATATGTGGTGGATGGTGTTATTCACTACGGGGTCACTAACATGCCCGGGGCTGTCCCCCGAACCAGCACTTATGCATTGTCAAATGCTACCTCGCCATACATCGTGAAGATGGCTCGAGAAGGAGTACTTGACGCATTGCGGGGTGACCCAGCTTTGCAGAAGGGCGTTAATAGTCATCAGGGGAAAGTCACGTACGATGCTGTCGCGAATGCCCACGGCCTCGAACACAGCTCTCTTGAGTCGATGCTCTGAGGGAAACTGAACGAGTGTAACGATGATGTTTATATAAGCAAGCGGCGCCCTCGGAAAACCCCGTGGAAATGACAAAGGCTTTGCACATCTTATTATGGTGATACATGTAATGTGGGTTTTTCTATGTTCAGTGACAGAGGGGGCACATTGATGACTAAGAAATCAACCTATGAACAATTGGAACAAAGGGTCAAGGAGCTGGAGGAAGAGGCCGTTCACCTGACAGAGGTGGAAAAGAAGCTTTGCCTTTATAGGACAATCGTCGAGTCTTCACAAGAAGCGATAGCCATCTACGATCCTGACGGAAATTTGGTGTACATCAATCCTGCTCATGAGAAGCTCTTTGGACGTTCCTTGGAAGAAGCGCGCCAGCTCAATCATCGTGAGTACTATCCTCCAGAATCGTTGGAAGTGCTCGATTCTGAAGTTGCACCCGCTCTGGCTCGGGGGGAGAGCTGGAAAGGTATTCTCGATGTATTCGATGTGGACGGGCGGAGCTTTCCGCTGTGGGAGTGGGCAGATACAGTTCGTGATGCCAATGGAAAGGCGGAGTTTGCGTTCGGATTAATGCACGACGTCAGCGATCGGAAACAGGCTGACGATGCCCTGCGCGAGAGCCAGCAGCGGCTTGGCCTTGCGCTGGATGCGGGAAGATGCGGCATGTGGGACTTCAACCCCATCACTTTCGGTGACACTCACTACAATGACCGTTGGTTCACAATGTTGGGCTATGAACCTGACGAGCTTCCTCACACAGCCGAAACATGGCTGAATCTATTACATCCTGATGACTACGAGCCTGTTCAGGCAAGACTTCAGGATCACTTAGAGGGCAAAGGCGACTATATCGCAGAGTTTAGGTTAAAAGCCAAAGGCGGGGATTATCGTTGGATTCACTCTGTGGGCAAAGTCGTTGCCTGGGACTCCGATGGCACTCCAGAACGGATGATCGGCATTCATATTGACATTACGGATCACAGAGAGGCTAAGGAGGCACTGCAAAAGGCTCACGATGAGCTGGAACAGCGTGTTGAAGAGCGGACCGCTGAGTTAGTGCAATCAAAGAAACAACTTGAGGAAGTGAATACCGCATTGCGGGTCTTACTGAAGAGAAGGGAGGAGGACAAGGCAGAACTTGAGGAAAAGGTGATGTCCAATATGAATGACTTGGTTTTGCCCTACATAGAGAAACTAAAGAATACCTCATTGGACAGCAATCAGATGTCCTTTGTAAATATCCTGGAATCAAACCTCAAAGAGATCGTTTCACCATTTTCCCACAAGTTGTCCTCCAAGTATCTAGGCCTTACGCCCACAGAAATTCGGGTAGCAAATCTGGTCAAGGAAGGAAAAACCACAAAAGAGATAGCGGAATTTATGAATTCATCCGGAAAGACAGTTCAGACTCACAGGGATAATATCAGAAAGAAGATTGGTATAAGGCACAGAAAAGTGAACCTCAGAACCTACCTGTCATCACTCCGATAATCCTGATACTTTCTACGGCATTTGTACTGAATAATTCAGGCTTGAATCTTGCGAAGGCTTTGATAAAGTAAAAACCTCTGAGATTAAAGTCTCAAGGTGTGGGGGCCTCCCCATCCTAACGCCAAACATGGCGGGAACAGCTTAACTACCTAAATAATAGGTGAAACAAGTACCTTTCCAACCAAGGAGGCCCCCACTGCCAGCGAACACGGGATTTGGTCAATCTGATTGATTCGTAACAAATCAAAGCACTTCCGAGGCTTTTACCTAATGCCATAGCCCTGGACAGGCCTCGGTCTATGGGATTGCCTACCTATCTCCTTCCTTTTCCTATTTGCCTGTTATATGTATATTTATGGAGTAGTTCATCAGCATGATCCCTGTTACCCCTTTAATTGCCATCCATGAGGATGAGATCAAACTGCATTTCATCAGGGCATCAGGGCCTGGGGGCCAGAATGTCAACAAGGTTGCCACTGCCGTTCAACTTCGCTTTGATGTCAGGAATTCCCCCAATCTGCCGGATGACGTTCGGGCCCGTTTGATTCAACTGGCAAGCAGAAGAATCACCGAAGACGGCATCCTTGTTATCGAAGCCAAACGGTTCCGCACCCAGGATAGTAATCGCCAAGACGCCCTGGATCGACTGATGAGACTGATCCGCAAAGCATCTGAAAAACGCAAACCTCGCCTTAGAACAAGGCCTTCAAAGGAGTCAAAAGAACGGTTACTGGCGGCAAAACGGCATCGCAGCCGTATCAAGCGGATGCGTCGCCCTGTTGGTTCTGTCGACGATTAGCAGATAAGAATCTTGCTTCCACGAAGTCGGCAAGGCCCTTGATGTCATCGAGTTCAAAGCGTGGCACTCCAAGGTCAAGCGGAACATCGGATACAATGGCCACAAGGCTGTCATCCTTTCTGCAAAGGGGTTCGTCATGCACCTGGTTGCGAAAGACTTCTATCTTGGGCTTGTGTTGTTTCTTGTACCCTTCAGTCAAGATGATATCGACGTTCTGGAAGTATTTGGATGCCAGGCCGTCGATGGTCTCTTCGGCTTCCACATCTTTGATGACCGCCACTTTCTTGGGTGATGAGATAGTCACTGTATGGGCACCGGCGTGTTTGTGACGCCAGCTGTCTTTGCCCTCATGATCTATGTCAAAGCCATGGACATCGTGCTTGATCGTCCCAATGCGGTAGCCCCTTGCCTTCAATTCGGGTACGAGCTTTTCCACGAGAGTCGTTTTGCCGGCGTCCGACTTGCCCACAACCGAAACAATGGGAGCCCTGGAAGCCTCGTGTGGGTGAGTGGCATGGTGTTGGGCGGGTTCCGTCTCATGAGAATAGGTTTTAAAACTGCTTAGCAATTGAACGACAACGGCCTCGCCTTCTCTTGCTTGGCATTTGTCCGGACCGACTATGATGAGCCCATTTGCCCTGCTCATAGCAGAGAAGACCTCTACTTCCGGTCCGACAAGAGGAAGGACGCGGTAAATGGAGTCTTCTTGCCTGACCAGGCCCTGAACCAAATGTTCTGTTCCGGGCTTTTTCTTGATGCCTTTATCGAGAACGGCTTTGACGGGAGACACCCCGTCCAGTCTTATGCCCCTTAGGCGCAGGAGGGTGGGCAGGACAAGGGCATAAAAGGCCACGTACACGGCACTGGGTGTGCCGGGCAAGCAGAAAACTGGCTTTTTGTCATAAAGACCAAAAGAGGTGCCTTTGCCCGGACGCATGGAAACACCGGCAAACTTCATTTCGATCCCGATTTCTGCCATCAAAGCGCGGGTAATATCCGACTGCGCATTTGAAGAGCCTCCAGTGGTAATAAGAATATCGCCTTTGAGCCCTTCCTGAGTATCTTTCCTGATGGCATCCTTGTCATTCTTGGAGATTCTTGCAAAGCTTACCTTGCCGCCGTGTTCCCTTATCATGGCAGACAACATATGGATGTTGCTGGCCACTATCTTGTGCTCTGTGGGCCTGTCGCGAATATCAATCAACTCGTTTCCAACAGCAAGGACACACACGTCAGGCATTCTCGTCACAGGGACCTCTCTGATCTGCAAGCTGGCCAGAATACCAATGACTGCTGGCGTTATGATATCTCCCCGTTTAACGATCAAGCTGCCCATGTTTATGTCTTTTCCCCTTTTCGAGACACATTGAGAGGGTCGAACAGCAGCCTGAATTTCAATGGTTCCGCCAGAGTATCTTGCGTCTTCTTCTTTTACTACCGCATCAGCCCCCGGAGGAATCGGGCCTCCGGTCATGATGCGGGCGGCTTGCCTGGTTTCTATGGGTGACAATTTGGCCGTGCTCGGATGTATTTGGCCCACAACTTGTAACTGAACAGGATTTTTGGTTGTCGCATTGGCAGTGTCGTTGCTGCGAACGGCATACCCGTCCATGGCGGCTCGGTCAAAGCGGGGAATGTCTTCAGAAGCATAAATATTCTCGTCGGCAACGTATTCAAGAGTCTCTTCCAATGGGAGCCTGATCGTTTGCAGTGGACGCGTAGTGCCCAGGATAAGCTCAAGGGCTTGTTTGCGGGATAAAATCTTGTGGCAACTCATGGTGAATGTTTTTCCTCCAGAAGGTAGATCCCTAAAGTAGTTATTTTCATCAATATTCCTTCCATTGTCAAGGTAAATATGTCACATGTCACATAAACTTTAACTGCAATGTCATCAGGATCTTTTACATTGACTTTTTAACTATATAGTTATATTCAACTTTTTGAAATTGGCGACTATACACGAAAGGGAAACACCATGAACCTTGCTGCCTTAATTGACAAGATCAAAGCCCGTCCGGATTACTCCAAGGTGGGCATGATCCTGTGCCACGTGGGGGTGGTTCGAGGAACTTCCCGGGATGGGCAACTTGTTTCCGGCTTAGACCTTGCGGTTGACCGAGGCAGACTGGAATCAATTGTTTCCGAACAGAGGAAAAGGCCAGGCATTGTAGAGATACTGGTCGAGATAAACGAAGGTTCGCTCAAAGTGGGTGATGAGGTCATGTTCATTGTAGTGGCAGGTGATTTGCGGGATCACGTAATTCCCGTGCTGGAGGAGACCTTGAATGCCATAAAAAAAGAGGTTACCCACAAGACAGAGCACTTTGTATGAAACCTCAATTAAGGTGAAAGGAAACCTATGGGCACATTCAGCCATCTTGATGAAGAGGGGAGGGTGCGCATGGTGGATGTATCCGAAAAACCCGCCACGGCCAGGGAAGCTGTGGCTCAAGGGGTTATCACCATGCAGCCTGAGACCTTTAATCTGATTCGGGAGCAAAAGGTAAAGAAGGGCAATGTTTTGGAAACTGCACGCATTGCAGGGGTTATGGCTGCAAAGAAGACGGCGGAACTCATTCCCATGTGTCATCCCCTTGCGATTACTCACGCAAGAGTAGACTTCTTACCCCAGCCTGAAACCCACAGTATCCATATAGAAGCCAGTGTCCGAGTTGTGGGTCAGACCGGCGTGGAAATGGAGGCCTTGACTGCTGTGTCTGTTGCTGCGTTGACTATTTACGACATGTGCAAGTCGTATGACCGCGCCATGACCATCTCTGAAGTGCAGCTTGTTAGAAAGTCAGGGGGAAAGAGCGGCACTTTTGTAAGGGAATAACATGAAGGATGCCGTGACTTACGATGTGGCCGAATACACAGAGGGCCGCTTTCAAGAGGCCCAGGTGACGGCCATTCAGGAAGTCCCTTTGACTATCTATCTCAATGGTTATGAGGTAGTCACATTGCTTTGCACTGGAAAGTATCCAGAGTACCTGGCGGTGGGATTCTTGAAATCCGACGGGCTTGTGACAGATTTGATGCAACTAAAGGATACTAAGGTCCAGCATTTGCCGGACCGGCTAAAAGTCTTCGTTCAGACGGCTCATGATCCATTCAGTACGCAGCCCTTGGCGCGATCTATTACATCAGGCTGCGGCAAAGGGACAAACTTTGAGAAAAATGTTGAAACCATTGCTGCAGTGAAGGTCTCGGCAAGGCTCAAAGTGTCACCGCAACAGGTTCTGCGATTAGCAGGTGCGCTCCAAGAACGCTCAACGCTTTACCTGGCCACGAGGGGGTGTCACAATGCCTCCCTTGCTACACCGGACAAGATCCTTATCTTTCGTGAAGACATCGGCAGACACAATGCCATTGATATGATCTGCGGTCAGTGCTTTCTAGAGGGCATTGCTACCGAGGACAAGCTAATCGTAACTACCGGCCGCATTGCCTCGGAGATCCTGCTGAAGGTGATACGGCTCGGGGTGTCCATCCTTGTATCCGGCTCTGCTGCAACAAGGTTTTCCGTTGATCTGGCACGAAAGACCAACATGACGCTCATAGGCCTAGTGGAACGAGGACGCATGGTAGTTTACAACAGTGGTGGTAGAATATCAGGCATATGACTGAGAAGGATTTTTTTAAGGTCACCTCCCTCGAGGCCGTCCTGGAACTGGTTCGCACCTTTCCGTGTGTCGAAGAAGAGGTTCTAGTCTTGGACCGGTCAGTAGGCCGAGTTCTGGCCCAAGATGTACTGTCCGACATCGATCTTCCAGAATTTAATCGTGCCACCATGGACGGTTATGCAGTGCAGGCCAGATCGACATTTGGCGCATCAGAAAGCATGCCGGCACTTTTCACCGTCGTAGGGTCTGTTAAGATGGGAGAAGTCCCAACGGTTTCTGTGAAAGCCGGCCAAGCCGTTCGCATCGCCACAGGCGGTATGCTGCCAGACGGGGCAGACTGTGTTGTTATGGTGGAACATACCCAGACTCTGGATGAGGATACGCTTGAGGTCTGCAAGAGTGCCGCTCCCTTGCAGCACGTCATGGAGGTGGGTGAAGACCTGCGAAAGGGAGAAAAGATTCTTTCCAAGGGCATCCCCTTGCGTCCCCAAGAAATGGGTGTGTTGGCCGCCCTTGGCCAGACTCGCGTGCCGGTCTATAAAAAACCTCTTGTTGCCATTATCTCTTCGGGCGATGAGATTGTGCCTATTGAACAGAATCCAGGTCTTTCTCAGCTGCGGGATGTCAATGCCCATACCCTAACAGGTCTTATCCCGCTGGCAGGCGGGGTTCCTATTTACTTGGGGATCGCAAAAGATAATTTTGATGAACTGGATCGCCTTTGCCGACAAGGGTTGGCCGAGGCTCATATGGTCCTGATTTCAGGTGGCAGCTCAGTGGGCTCGCGCGATTTTACCCTGGAGGTCCTTCAGGGGATTCCCAACACGGAGATCCTGGTCCACGGTGTTTCAGTTAGCCCTGGCAAACCAACGATCTTGGCTCGGAGCGGAGAAAAGGCGGTCTGGGGACTTCCGGGTCAGGTGACATCTGCCATGGTGGTCTTCCAAGTAATGGTCCGTCCAGCCCTTGAGACTATAGGCGGGCTCTCACAAGACAAGTCAGGAAAGGTCCGGGAGGTTTCCGCTGTACTAAGTCGCAATGTTGCTTCGGTGCAAGGCAGGGATGATTACGTCCGCGTAAGGCTTACGCGCCAGGGGGAAGAACTCCGTGCAGAGCCTATTCTGGGTAAATCCGGACTCATACATACCATGGTTAAGGCCGACGGACTGATCAGGATCGACAGGGACTCAGAAGGAATGGACGAGGGCTCCCCTGTTAAGGTCATGCTGTTCTGAGCAGTGAGTAAATATCTTTTATGATCCTTTCCGAAACCTTTTTCATGGCTCGGCTCATGGCCTCGGCCAAGGCCTGCGGGTTTTTGTGTTTGCATCCCTCAGTCACACGATATGTTTTTTGAGAAAGGATTTTTTTGCTCACATCCGGTTCACCCTCTGCTATCAAGACCACGGTAAGGGATAAGACAGCCTTCCAGGTTTCATTCGTGTCCCATTCGAAGAATTCATCTACCGAACCTTCCAGCACATAGGACGAATCATACCGACTATCGGCCGGAAGCACGGCCTTAAATAGGCTGCATCGCTGTAAGTCACGGTTCAAGAAATGGGTAACAAGATCCGCAGGGTTGGCCCGCCATTGATGGTAAACATAGGCATTTCTCTTAAACGAACCGTTGCGGTATATGATTCGGTTGTTGTTGTAAGAGGGAGCCACCGTAAAGCGCTCTATCTTTACAACACTGAAAAGCGGCCCAAGGCCAGAGATTTGGGGTGGGTCGTATTCCAACATATAGTAATCGATCTTATGGCCTGAGTGTCTGAGGTTGAAACACGCGCCGAGAAAGAGGCACAGACCTAATAGCAAGACAAATCTCTTTTTGTGCCAATCCATGAGAACCCTCCGTTCACCTCTCATAAGCCTCAGGTTCCACCTTTCTGGGGACAGGTGGTTGTCCGAATATCAATTGAGACGGTTGGTCAGCAAGAAGATCTATTAACCGTTGCAGGTTTTCACTGGCCTTTTCAAGATTTTGGGCGATAAGCAACAGATGGCGTCTAAGATGGGATTGTGAATCAGCTGTCCCACCGATTAGGGAGGAACCTTTTTCCAGCAATATGTTTGCTTGCCCCATGGCCTGCCCAAAATCTTCAATAGCCGTCTTGATGGTCTTCTCATTTTCTCCAACGATCCCTTCCACCCCTACCAGAGTGTTTTCCACCGAAGCTACTATCTTCTTCCATCTCCGGCTGTCTAGAATACTACTCACGCGCTCAAGAGATGATTCAATATTTTTGGAAATCCCTTTTATATTAGCATCGTCGATCACTTGGCTGATATTGTCCAGATTCAGTTTGATTTTCTCCGAAATCCCTTCAAGATCCACTGATCTTATCTGGTTTATGACGTCGTCAATGCCTCGCACTAACTCGCTGATCTCGGATGGTCTTGAGGCCACGATAGGATATTTGGAAGGGAAGCTAAGGGGAGGAGATCGATCAGGCTCTTCCTTTTTCTTCCGATCTAATTCGACAAACATGCTTCCAGTGATACCTACCGACTTCAATTGGGCCACAACGTTACTATCTAGTGTTTGACCAGATTCAATTTTCAGCACTACTTGTATGAGCTTTGAATCAGGGGCCACTCCGATACTTTGCACCCGGCCTATGGACACACCCCTGTATTTCACCGGAGACTCCATGTCCAGGCCCTGGACAGATTCGTTAAAATAGGTCACATAGTAGTGCCCCTTTTCAAAGAAACGGGACATCCCCAACCAGATAATCGCCAACAAAGCAAACGCAACTCCGCTAGCCACGAATAGCCCTACGGTAAACTTGGTTTTTTTGGATGCCATTGCCGGTTATCCTGTTTACAACTAGTATTGTATCCCCGAAATAAGTTTACGAAGTCTGAGTCCCTTCATGCTCAATCTGTGTTGTTCTCAACTTGGCGGTTGAAAAACTGCCTGACGAATCTATTCTGACTGTGATCCCGCA
>CAZCWQ010000070.1:11781-15443 GCA_964502365.1 uncultured Desulfobacterales bacterium
TCAACTTGGCGGTTGAAAAACTGCCTGACGAATCTATTCTGACTGTGATCCCGCAAGTATTTGGGGTCTCCTTCGGCGATTATTCCTCTTGTATGCTTATCCAACATGATGATTCTATGGGCCACTGAAAAAATACTCTGAAGCTCATGAGTAACAATAACCATTGTCGTTCCCAGGCTATTATTGAGATGAACAATGAGATTATCAAGTTCGGCTGATGTTACAGGATCAAGGCCGGCAGAGGGCTCATCAAAAAAGAGAATTTTCGGATTAAGGGCCATAGCCCTTGCCAGTCCTGCCCTCTTCTTCATTCCCCCGCTGATTTCCGATGGCAAATGATTCTCATAACCGTCCAGATGGACCAAACTCAGCTTCATCTTGACCAATGTGCTCACAGATTCTTGTGGCAGTTCCGTATACTCTTCAATCGGCAGAGCCACGTTTTCGCCGAGAGACATGGAGCCAAAAAGGGCGGCACTTTGATATAGGACACCGATTTTTCTCTGAATAGTCCGCAAGATCGCCTCGTCACAATTGGAAATTTCATCGCCAGCAATGCTTATTTTGCCTGAGTCAGGCTGAACTAGTCCGATAAGGTGTTTTAGCAATGTACTCTTTCCGCACCCGCTTCCCCCCAGTACAACAAATATTTCTCCCTCATAGACATCGAAGGATACACGGTCGAGAATAACCTCATCGTCATATCGGGCAACCAAATCTCTTACTTGGATGACGGCTTGTCTTTCCATGAGTGAAGCCTCTCCGCCCTACGAGGCGCGGCTTCTGCCTGACGGCAGCACTCCGCCGGTCAACGTCTTACTCCCAGTAGCGAAGTATGACCGAGAAAAGCGAATTAAACAGTATAATCAAGAAAATGCTACTTACAACCGCGGATGTGGTTGCCCGGCCGACAGACTCTGCTCCGCCTTTGACCTGGAAACCCCTGAGGCAACCCACCCAGGCTATAAGAAGTGCAAAAACGCCGCTCTTAAAGAATCCCAAAAACACGTCAAAGAGTGTCAAGGTCCTGATGGTTTGTGTGATATAAGCATTAGCAGTCAGATCGAGAGTCAGGATTCCAACAACAAGCCCGCCAGCTATGGCGAATAAGTCAGAAAAGAGAGTTAAGAGCGGAACCACAATTACAGAAGCGACTATCTTAGGGACAACCAGAAACCTTGTGGGATCGAATCCCATAGTGAACAGGGCATCGACCTCTTCAGATATCTTCATGGTTCCTAGCTCAGCGGCAAATGCCGAGCCAGATCTACCTGCTACAATAATTGCAGTCATGATAGGGGCTAACTCTCGAGTCATTGCCAGGCTTACCAATGATGCCACATAGATGTTGGCTCCAAACTGCTGGAGTTGAACCGAAGACATGAAGGCAATGATCAGACCGAGGAGAAAGCTGATCAGGCCCACGATGGGCAGTGCATCAACGCCTGTTTTTTGCATACACAAGAATGCGTCATCCCTTCTCAACGATTTGGGGTGAAGACACACATGTATTAATGAGAGGCAGACAGATCCAACAAAAGAAATCATATACTTCACGTCTGAAGCATGACGGATGGTCCCTTCGCCAAGGCGGATCAGCATGCCGGGAGGGGACTTTTGGGTGACTGTGTCCTGTTTTACCAGAGAGTCGAAGTCAAACATGGACACTATATTGCTTGCATCATCACTGACATTTCGTATGTGAAAAAGGCTCGACCCGTTGGACACCAGCTTTTTCATTTCCACCAGGACCAGGACTCCGAAGTCGTCCAGGTAGGTCACCTTTTCCAGATCCATGGTCAACGAGCTGGGTAAACGCTCCTTCACGAGATCACTTAAGGCTTTGATCATAGGACCAGCATTGCATGCCTCCATCCTTCCCTCGAGATGGAGTGTGATACCGCCATCTGCATTTTCTGAAACCTCATAATTTGAGTATTGAAAATTTATGGAGGAATTCATGAGTTAAGTCTCTTTGAATTGGAGTCTTTTCAAACCCTCTTCGTCAAGATCATATCTTTTTCCAAGCAAATGCATATCCATCTGAAAAACCAGCCAGCCCAGGAACTCATTATCTTTGTTCAGTTCAAAGGCGACCTCTATACCTTTACACCCCATTGGATGATCTTTGTCTACGCGATAAAGGCTCAGTACCCTGTGCAGAGATCTTTCGCTGCCTTGAAACTCGATACCGGCATAACTGCTGCCCGCTATTTCTTCGGTCTGGGTGGCAAGATTAATTGAATATGCATCAAATACCTTCTTGTCCTCATCAAGCAGAACAAGGCCGGTATAAGGTAACGAAGAGGTCTCCTGAATATCCAAAAACTCCTTCATCAGTGGGCTTGTCTTTGATTTGTTGCCATCCGCTAAGTGGTTGGCCAATAATGATTTGAGCAAAACATAATCTTTGGCTAACTGATTCCTAAGTTCCTGCTTTCTGGCATCCATGGTCTGGTAGCCTACCAAAAAGCGGGGATAGCCGTAGAAAATGGTTGCTGTGAGCAGGCCAAGCAGGATGAAGGACGGGATTAGCCAATACCGGATCCTACGATATCGCCTTTCCATGTTTTGAACAGCTGTAACGTCTCGACCCAACGAAAGGACCCCTTTAAAGTTATGGTGACCATCGTACAGTACTGTGGTGCTGGTCGAAATAAGCCGTGTCCCCTTTTCAGGATGTTTTATCTTGAGGATCTTTTCCCTTACAGAATACCTTGCTCGTACTTCGTCAAGAAAATCTCTATAGGCCTGCGGTTCTTCGTAAATCTCTTCTGCGGATCTATTACTCGTTTGATTCCAGTTTCTGCCGTACAGACTTTCGGCAGCAGTATTCCAGGAAAAGATATTACCATCCCTATCTATCAGAAGCACAGCATCGGGTAGCTGATCACAAAACTCCTTAAGACCATACAGAACCTGGCTTGCCTCCCCAAGCCGTTTGGCCAAGAGTTTGGCTATTTCCTGAGCCACATCTGGGAATTCGTTAAGAAAGGTTGTAACCTCATTTTTGGGAATACAGATGGCCTCCACTTCATTCTTTGCTTGGACGCTGGCAGTTCTTTTTGTTCCCAGGAGAAAGGACATCTCGCCAAAAATGGAGCCTGGCTCCTTGATCTCCCACATTTTCTTGTTTCCCTTGAGAACATCAAGGTTGCCGGAAACCAGGATGTAGAGATCCTGAGAATCATCCCCTTCCACCAGCATCATCTGGCCTGGATCGAAAGTGGTGAGGTATTTCTTCAGATCCGAGTCGCCAATGATTTCTTCTAGCATCCTAACATCCCTTGTTTTTTGATTCTGCGCCGTTTTTCGCCCTTTTAGCCTCTTTTCCTCTCTAGCACGAATCATGCCGTGAGAGCTTTGCATAACCCCGGCTCACCCTTTGATTTTAGGTCTTTGATTGTCGCTTTCAGAGGTTATGCAAGACTCTCGTATCGTGAGACTTCTCTGGAGTTGAGAGCTTTGCATAGCCTCGGTAAGCGACAATTATGAGGTTTTTGGGGTACCCATCTGGGCGAAGCGAACGGCCCACGGTAGTGGGCAAATCGCAAGCTGTTTGATCCGCCGGAGCCTTGGCGAAGGCGGAGAGTTCTTGCGATTTAGCGAGCAAGTCCGAAGATGGGTCAAAAACCTCGTATCAAAAAGCGAGGCGAGGTTCT
>CAZCWQ010000071.1:0-15250 GCA_964502365.1 uncultured Desulfobacterales bacterium
TAGTGCTTCGATTCGCAAATACGATGACGTATTTTTGTCGGATTAGTTCAAAGCAGTTGCTCACTCAGCACTAAGTCCTGAGTAAATAGGTTCGTAATCGAACTTATGAATCGAAGGACTTAGGAACCCAGCTTTGCAAGGCGTTCACTTATTTCGGCCGCCTTTCCAGCCGACACATACGGAAGGATTTGCCCCACACTGTCTCCCTTCATCCGTGAAAACAAGGCTATGATAACTTCCATATCAAGCTTTTCTATGAGCACGGCAGCTTTCTTGGGGGGCATTGTCGTATATACGTTAATGAGATGTTTGATCCTTTTGTCAAAAAGGGTTTTCCGCTCGTCGAGCTTACTTTGAACGGCTTTCTGCATTTCAGTTACCCGGGAAAGCTTTTCATCGACCTCTTTTTTCAGCGCCGCGAGCCGTTTTCGTTCCTCTTTTAGCTGCAGTCTCTCCTTCTCTATCTGCTGACGCTTGTGTTCAAGGGTTTCCGGACTTATGCCGCTTTTGGCTGCAACGGTCTTGAAGTACTTTGCTTTGATCTCCTCCAAGTGGGCTTCAAGCGTGGCAATCTCTCTCTGCAACTCAGTCAGGTCAGGGGCACCATGAGATACTTGTGCCATCGGGTCCGAAGGTGTTCCAGATGTCCCACTCTCTGTCTGGAGTGCCTGTTCGTCTTTGGCCAAAGCCGGACTACTTTCCCAAATAGAGATCGGCAAAGTCGGCCCTTTTGTACAAACAAATACGCTGGTAATTCCCAGCTTGACAATGAGAAGACATAACAATATCAACATTGCATAAGATCTTATAGGTGGACTTGTGCTACTCATGCATTTTCCTTTAAAATTCACCCGATCCTCGGCTTAGAATAACGAGTTCATCTGCGGCCTTTTGTTGCTGTCGGTCAATCATCTGTGAATGTTTTGCGTGCTCGTTTTTCCTGATCCACTCCAGGGTCTCCTTCTTTATCCTTTTAAGTTCAACGGCTTTATGCTTTTGCTTTACTGCTTTGGCAATCTCAAGCAAGCGCTCATCCTCAAATTCGATTTTATCTGACAACCCCTGCAAATAATCAGCATAGATTCTATATTGATTCACCCGTACTCCTTCTGCTTGCAGAAAGCCGAGTTCCCTCACGACATCCCTTCTGGTTTGCTGCAACTTTCGTATTCTCTTCTTTGTTTCAACCAACTCCTGCTTTGCATTGGCCAACTCCATAAGGGCAAGCCTCTCCACGTACTGCCTATACCGTATGACAGGATCAAGTCGAAATCTAAACCGTTTCATGGCCTGCGTCTTCAAACAACTTTTTTAATCTGTTGACACCGACTTGAAATGACACCTTCTCAGCAATATCCTGTCTCAGAAACGTGTTGATCCGGCCAATCATGTTTTTGGCATAATCAATCTTTGGATCACTGCCGTCCACATAGGCCCCGATCGATATCAAGTCTTCGGCCTCTCGATATGCTGCCAGGACGTCTACGAACCTCTGAGAGAGTCTCAAGTGTCCTGGCTCAACAATCTCTCGCATAACCCTGCTGATGCTGGAAAGAACATCTATTGCAGGATAATGACCTTGATTTGCCAGCTTCCTCGAAAGGATAATGTGGCCGTCTACAACGGACCGCACTGCATCCCCTACAGGATCATTCATATCATCGGCTTGTACCAGGACCGTATATATGCCGGTTATAGTCCCTTTGCCCTCAATGCTTCCGGCGCGTTCCAAGAGTTTGGGGAGTTGAACAAAGAATGAGGGGGTGTATCCTCTTACTGTGGGTGGTTCTCCTACTGCCAATCCCACATCCCGTGAAGACATGGCGAATCTTGTGATTGAGTCCATAACAAGAAGCACATCCATTCCTCGATCCCTAAAATATTCCGCAAGGGTGGTCGCCAGATAGGCCCCGCGCATTCTGGCCAACGGAGACACATCAGAAGTTGCTGCTACAATAACGGACTTCTTTAGCCCCTCTTGACCAAGCGTCTGCTCAACGAAATCCTTAACTTCCCGTCCACGCTCTCCAATCATAGCAACGATGCTCACGTCGGCGTTCGTATGCCGCGCCATCATCCCCATGAGAACGCTTTTCCCAACACCTGAGCCTGACATTATGCCCACTCGCTGCCCCTTACCGATTGTCAACAGGGTGTTCAGCGCACCGACGCCAACGTCAGCCACTTCTCGGATGGGACGTCTGTTCATGGGGTTAACCAGTCGGCCGTATAGCGGATAGTGAACACTTGACGCAATCGGGCCATGTCCATCAATAGGATCACCGAAACCATTCACAACTCTTCCAACATAAGCATCTCCAACAGGGACATAGGGCTGATCCCGAACCAGTGCGATCTTGCACCCCGGGCCGATACCACGCATTTCTCCATACGGCATCAGCATAATCCTGTGGTCCTTAAAACCGACCACTTCACCAAGAACCTCTGTTCCTTCTGTGTTATGAATACTGCAAGTGCTCCCCACACCTGCACAAGGGCCGTGCCCTTCTGCAATAAGTCCAGTAACCTTAACAACCCTGCCCTCGGCGGTTAGACACAGGCTGGAATCCACAGCGTTTGCGTAGAGATCCCAGGGTATGCAACCACCAAAATCTAGCGTAACCTCCTGTGTCATTTCAGCTGGCTTCGGCGATTGATTGACTCAACGGGCCTGGCATATCGCCAGGATGATTTTGTTCAAAGGCACGCTCCAGCGCAGTGGCAATTTTGTCCAACTGACTCTCCAGGCGGGCATCCACATGGCCAAAAGCTGTTTCCACGAAACACCCACCCTGGCTGATGGAGGGGTCTGACTCTATGGTTATCGATTTAAGGTCCTTTATGCGGTCGAAAAAGTCTGGCCTCAACTTTTTCACATACTCAATGTCTTCTGGACTAACCTTGACCGTTACTTCTGTCAGGTCTGCGGCAAGATTGAAGGCCTCGAAAATTGCTTCGCGAACAATGTTATGGTCGACTTTGACTTTTTCACGGACGACTCTTTCAGCGATACGGCAAATCAGGCCTAAGACCTCTTTTTCGTGAAGCTTTATGAATCCTTCCCTGTAAGATACCATCTCTTGCAAGGTCTTGTGGATCTGATCCAGGATCTTATCAAGTTTTTTGGTCCCTATCTCCATGCCGTCTTTTTCGCCTTGTGCAAAGCCTTTTTCATAGGCATCACGCTCGATCGATGCGGACTGCTTTTTCGCTGCCTCCACGATCTCCTTAGCATCCGAAGACATATACTCACCAAACACACCATCCTGACTTCCGTCACTATTGTAAAGGGCCTCAAAGGTGTGGTCACCTGTTTCAGACCCCGATGAGGGCTTTGCGGCATCAAAAGACTCCATTCGAAAAGCTTTGCACGTGCCACTTTCAGATCCGCTTTGTGCTGCATTCTCACACAAGGACATCTTCACCCCCTTTGGCAAGCACAATTTTCCCCTCGGCCTCAAGCTCCCTGGCTACTCGGATCAAGTTCTGCTGGGCAGCCTCCACTTCGCTCAGTTTCACCGGCCCCATGACTTCCATATCCTCTTTAAGCATATCCCCAGCCCTTGACGACAGGTTGCTAAAAATTTTCTCTCTCATCTCTTCCGAGGCAGTCTTGAGAGCCAAGCCAAGCTGTGAGGTTTCCACCTGCTTTAATATCTCTCGCATACCGCGATCATCTACCTTGAGAAGATCCTCGAAGACGAACATCAGTTGTCTGATCTCTTCGGCCATCTCTGCTGCTTCTTCTTCAATCGAACCTAGTACGCTCTCTTCAGTTTCTCTATCCACCTCGTTCAATATATCGGCAAGGGCCCTAATGCCGCCAATCTCTTTCCTGCGCCCGGCATCGCCTCTGCCCCCAACTTGCTTTCGAAGTGCATCGTCGACTTCATTGACGACATCTTGTGGTACCCGATTCATTTGTGCAATACGCATTGCCAGGCCAGCTTGACTTTCTTTGGGTAATTCATTCAGAATCTCGGCAGCCTTCTCGGGTCTCAAGTGTGCTAGTATCAAAGCGATGGTCTGTGGATGTTCTCCTTCGATGAGGCTGATAAGATCTTTGGTATCCATGGTCTCAAAATAATTGAATGGAACGTTCCCCTTACCTTTTTCGATTTCCTTGAAAATGGCATCGGCCTTTTCCTTGTCCAAGCCAAGGTCCGTAAGAGTTTTCAGAAAAGTATCGCCTTTGAGTAATAATTGATCTTTTTCGACACCTTCGCTGAACTCTGTCATAACCTTGCTCATAACATCAGGAGAAACGTGTTGGATCGCCGACATAGTGGAGGCAAGTTTGCCGACCTCTTCTTCATCCAACTTCTTGAATATCTTTGAACTAAAGTTCTCACCCATTATCAAGAGAAAGATTGCCGCCTTCTCTGGTCCTGTCAGTTTGTTGGCATCCGATAATGTCCTGTGTGGCATCAGGACTCCTCATTCAGCCAGCCTTTGAGCACCTGTTCGGTTTTTTCAGCATTGTCTTGTGCCAACTTCATTGTCCTTTCACGAGTACTGAGCCCCTGAGGTTCAGGTAGTCTGGCCGATTCTGCTCCCCGTGCTGCGGTCGGCAATGCTTTTTGGCCCCCAGGCCCGGGGGCCGCCGTACCTATTGTCTTGACCGACTTCAACAGGGGCCTCACCACGAATAAAAAGACAAAGATGACCAACACGAAATTCAGCGCTGTTCTCAAGTACTGGCGACCTAAGGCCAACCAGTTTATCCCGGGCACTTCAGAGGCTTCCCCTGTGTCACGTGAAATAGAAAGAGGAAAAGAGCTTACATAAACCTGGTCACCGCGATCCTCGTCAAAACCCATAGCCCTTTTCACTATCTTCTCCAAGTCTTGTAGTTCCTCTTGGGTTCTAGATATATATTTTTTTGTTTTGGCCCCGTCTTCGGCAGTAACGACCTCATAGGTGCCATCCACCGCTGCCGCCACCGAAAGTCTCTTAACCTCCCCCGAAGGTTTTAGAATGTGCCGTGTGACTCTGTTTATTTCATAGTTGACAATTTCATCTTCTTTCCGGAACCGCTTCCCTGCCTCTGGTCCTCCCTGAACAGGTATAGTACCCTGCTTGGTATTTTCCAGACGAACGCCTGACTCATTTGCCCGCTTTTTCTCAGATGATTCTGATCTGATTTGCTTGCTCCTGACCACACTGCTATCAGGATCATATTTTTCCTCACTGAAATCGATCTGATCAAAATCCATGTCAGCACTGACGCGCACAATTGCCTTCCCTTTGCCAACAATACCTTCCAGCATACTCTGGACACGTGCCGCAATCGATGCTTCGACCTGGCGTTGATGATCAAGTTTATTGCTGGCGAAAAGGGCTGTCTGGTCTGCCTGATTCGGGCCCTTGAATAACACCTTGCCTGTGGTGTCAACCACGGTGACCTGGTCAGGTGAGAGTCCTTCCACAGCACTTGCCACAAGATGTACGATCCCTGCGACTTTATCAGGGGACAAAGCAGATCTCAGTTTCAGCAGTACCGAAGCCGACGGTGGAGTGCTGTCTTCAACAAACAGAGACTCATTAGGCATGACCAAAAGGACGCGGGCATGTTCAACCTCCCGAAACTCGCTGATCGTTCTAACCAGTTCCCCTTGAAGCGCCCTTTGATAGTTGAGTTTCTGGACAAATTCGGTGGTGGTAAGATTGGTCTGGTCAAAGATCTCAAACCCCACATGACCTCCTGCCGGAAGCCCCTCATTAGCCAGGGCAAGTCGCAATTCATAGACCTTTTCGGCCGGCACCAGGATAGACGAACCGCCACCAGCAAATTTATATGGGATTCTCTGCTCCTTAAGCTTGGATACGATACTGCCTGCATCCTCTGAGGAAAGATTGCTATACAAAAGCTGATAATCAATCTGATTCGCCCAGAAGAACATCATAGCAAGAGCCGCCACCACGAGGGTCAATACAACTGCTGTGGTGATTTTCCTGGCAGTGGGCATCTGCCTGAATGCAGTGATAAACTGTTCGATAAATGCTGTCATTGTCCGTCAATGCTAATGAAATCGCATAAAGTCTTTTGTGAACGACTAGAACTGCATTCTCATAATCTCTTTGTAAGCTTCCATTGCCTTGTTTCGAACCTGAAGGAGAAGTCGCAGAGAAATATCGGCCTTTTGAAGTGCGATCATAGTCTCATGGATCCCCACCTTTCCCTGCATGAGTTGCTGAACAGATTGATCAGCCTCTATCTCCATATTGTTAACACGTTTGACGGCCTGTTCTACGACGTCAGAAAAGCCCACGGAGTTTCTGCCAGTTTTCTTGTTGGTGAGGTGGGCACCAGGAAAGCGCTTATGTTGAATCGCAAAATCGTTCATCTGTATCTCCTGTGTAAATGGTCATTGGTCATTCGGTAACCGCTTATAGGTTCAAGTCCACCGTGCCCCACACACCTATCTTCCTATCTCAAGGGCCTTTAGCGCCATTCTCTTGGTGGCTGAAATGGCGCTCACATTTGCCTCATAAGACCGCCTGGCAAGCATCATATCCGTCGTTTCTGTCACCACGTTGACATTCGGCAAGGACACATACCCCATTTTGTCGGCATCCGGGTGACCGGGATTATATACCCGCCTGAAAGGTGTAGCATCTTCTACAATCCCACTCACCCGCACCCCATACAATGCCTCGGTTTGCGAATTCAGCACCGAGTCAAAATCTTCCACTGGTTTCGACTCGACAAGGGCAACCTTCCTTCTGTACGGCGTACCCTGTGAGGTGCGCGTTGTATTCAGGTTGGCAAGATTGGTGGAAATAACATTCATTGTAGTCCGCTGGGCCGTCAAACCCGTGCCACTGATATGAAGGGCAGTCAAGAAATCCATACTATCGTCCTCCTTCTGCTATTGTGTATTTGAGCATAGAAAACTTCCTCAGGAGAGCTTCTATGCTCGTCTGATATCTCAAATTGTTTTCTGCAAGCCTTGACATCTCCTTGTCAATGTCGACTCTGGACTGCTGAGCATCAGAAATCTCGAAATTCAGTTCCCCAGATCTCGTATTTCCAAAATGAAGGGGGTGCGTTTGCGTCATGTGAACCGACCTTTTCTCAAGGGCGCCCTGAAGGGCTTTGTCAAAATCAATCTCTTTGGCCCTGTAACCCGGTGTGTCAAGATTCGCGATATTGCTGGCTATTAGTCCGTGTCGCAGCTTTGTTATGTCAAGAGATTTTTCAATAATGTCATAGGTTTTTCCAAATAGGGACTTGATCGGCATTATGCCTCCTTTGATGGAATTGCTTCGCGACTTTGTACGATGCGGCTTCGCCGCCATGAAACTCAATAACGTCTTGGCAAGTAAAATCGCCCATGGATTTTGTTTAGCAATTTGTGTGCCTCAAGTCACAGTGTTTCCATTTTTTGGCGGTATTCGTTCAACTTGTTTCGCAAAGTACGCACACTAATGCCAAGGATGTCGGCAGCATGGGTCCTGTTACCGTTGGTTTGATCCAGGGCATGAAAGATCATCTTTTTTTCCATATCCTTAAGAGAGCCCGCCTGAACGAATGACGGCTCGTTAAGATCTCGGCGGCTTTCTCCAAAAAACAGATCATCTCTGCTGATGACTTCCCCCTGACATAAGAGTACGGCCCGCTCTATTAGATTTTCGAGCTCTCTAACATTCCCCGGCCAGCGCATCTGAACCAGGGTTTGGGCGGCATCATTTGTCAAACCTTTGACATTGCGGCCGTCGATCCTGTTGTACTTTTTGATGAAATGGTTGGCCAATAGGGGGATATCTCCCTTTCTGTCTCTCAGAGGGGGAAGTTTGATCGGTATAACGTTTAACCTATAGTAGAGATCTGCTCGGAATTTTTCTGCATTTATCGCCGACTCGATGTCCTGGTTGGTGGTGGCAATCACCCGGACATCAATGGGAATAGGATTGTGGCCGCCTACCCGGCTGACTTCTGATTCCTGCAAAACCCGCAACAGTTTGGCCTGTAAGTGGATGTTCATCTCACTTATTTCATCCAAAAGTATGGTGCCGCCTTGGGCCAATTCAAACTTTCCGAGCTTCCTCGAGATCGCCCCCGTAAACGATCCCCTTTCGTGACCAAAAAGTTCACTCTCCAGGAGTCCGTCTGGAAGGGCCGCACAGTTTAGGCCCACAAAAGGCTTATCTCGCCTCCTGCCTTCATTATGAATAAAGCGCGCAAACAGCTCCTTTCCCGTACCGCTTTCACCTTGGATGAGAATGGTCGCCCTGCTGTCGGCAACAGTCCTTGTCAAGTCCAATAGGCGGAGGAGTTGATCATTTTCCGTAATGATGGAAGGTTCTGACAGTTCGGAAGTATCCTCAGCGGTTGAAGACAAACTGCCCTGTACCGCCCTTTTGACCACAGACTCCATTAGCTTTGGCGGAAATGGCTTTACTATAAAGTCCAACGCACCGAGTCTCATGGCCTCAACGGCAGTTTCAACTGTCCCATAGCCTGAAATGAGGATCACGGGGACATCATCTTCTTGTTCCTTGATCTTGGACAACAGCCCAATCCCGTCCATCTTAGGCATTTTGAGATCTGTGATCACAAGATTGTAATTGTGCGCCCCGAATTTTTCCAAAGCCCTGGCACTGTCGCCAACGGCTGTCACCTTGAATCCCCAGCCCTTCAAGGTATCACTTAAGGCCACTCTTTCTTCATATCTGTCTTCAACCAGCAGTATGTTTGTACTCTTATCCATAGGGGTTGATATACAGGATTCAGCGTCCATGATCTGTTAAGGCCCGTTGACCTCTACTACAAGGCGGGGGTCGCCGGGGGTGAACCGGTAACACCACTGCCATACTCCTCAACGGATTTCTCAATGTTTATGTCGTTGATTTGCGCTCGGGCAACCTTGCTCCAGAATGGGTCACCGGATGTCATGATTCGATTCAGGATCTTTTCTGCTTTGCCTGGATCTTTCATGCTTTGGTAACACTGTGCGAGTCCAAATTGCAGGCTGTGGGTGTCAGGACCTTCGGGGTTTAACTCCAAGGCCTTTTCAAGGGCAGGTACAGCCTTTTCCTTCTGACCCAGTTTAAGATAGTTCTCGCCCAGTTGCCGGTAGGCAATATAGAGATCTTCCGAAGAGCTACTTTCATCGTCATTCAGCAATGCAATGGACTCATTCAGCCATGTTGCTGCCTTCTCATAATCATCTAGACCCCTTGACGCGTTTGCCATTGCTGTGAGGACCTTCACTCGATAATACTTCTCAGGTTTCTGACAAAGGGCAGCCTTTAAGGACTTTAGCGCCCTTTCATATTCCTGGCGTTGCAAGAGGATTTTCCCAAGCCAATAGTGGGCCTTTGAGGAGTCCCTGTGCCCAGGGTATCCTGCGACAAAGGCCTTCAGTGTTCCTTCGGCTTCATCAAACTCCTTTTCCTCATAGGCGCATTCTCCTAAACCGAGCAGGAGGTCGGCAGGTTGATCTTGGTTGGCGTAAAACCCACGGGCTTTCCTGAATATGGAAAGACCATGTCCGTATAAGTGAAGCCTCTTGTGGACCTCGCCAAGCAGCAACAAGATATTCGGCATATCTTCAAAGGGTATGACAGACTTCATCTGTTGATAACAACTCACGATATCTTCAATCTTGCCCTTTTGCTCTTTTTCTTCAAAAATAGCTTTTAGTGATACCCGGAGGGCCGACTGGAAGTCCTTGTTTTGCCTTGTCGCGGGATACTGGGCTAAGATTTCTTTTAGGGTCATGACACTCTGTTCGTTATTTCCATTTTCCTGCTGAAGGAGGGCAAGTTTCAGCGCTGTATCTTGAAGGGCCTTCTCCACCTCTAATCTTAGTTTTTTTTCAGGATGCTTGCCCAAAATATCTCTTAATATTTTGATGCTCTCTTTGTAGCGCTTATCTTTTTTCTCCAAATTGGCAAGCTTCAACATGGCCAGCTGGGATAAGGGCTCGTCAGGAAAGTCCGCAATGATTTGCTCGTAGATCTCGTGAGCCGTTTTCTTAACATGCCTCTCTTGGTCGTCAGAAGGTTGGTTTTCGGCCTCGGCCTTCTCCGCTTCTGCAGCAAGACGAAGCAAGCTGATGAGACCTCCCTCGGTATCGGGATATATCCTTCCAACTAACTCATACAGTTTGGATGCCCTGTCTTGCATCCCTTCCTCACGATAGGTGTCGCCGATTCTTGTTAAGAGCAAATCGGTTGATTTCATCTCAGGAAAGTAATTGACAACCTCAGAGAAAACGTCCCTTGCTTCTCGAAGCTGTCCGAGTTCATAATAGTTGTAACCGGTGTATAAGAGAATGTCAGAGTCTTTGTAAACCTCATCGGGCCGTGTTCTTGTAATTTCATTGAGGACCAGTAGGGACCGCTTGAAGGATTTTATGTCAAAGAGTGTCTTTGCCATCTCGATCTGTGCTCTCGTGGCTGATGGTGTCTCTGGATAGCGCTTCTCAAGCTCTTCGAACTGATGAACAGCCCTCAGCGGTCTCTTGGTCAACGCAAGAACCCTGCCCCGTTGAAACATCGCCTCAGCTATCGCTCCAGGATCCTTGTCTTTTCTCACAACAAGATCGTAGTACACTATGGCTTCATAGTATTGATTTACCTGAAAGTAACAGTTCCCCATAGACACCACGGCACCGGGCAGATAGTCAGACTCAGGAAACTTATTGATGGCAGTCTGATAATGTCTGATTATGTCGACAAGATGCCCTGATATCTCTTTTTCGAACTTGCGATGTACGCTTCTGGCCAACAGGAAATGAGCCTGTTCCGAGTGAGAGCTTTTTGGATGTGATCGAATGATTTCCTTTAGAATTTGAATGGCTTTTTCCCATTTTCCCATCCTGTGGTACTCTGCAGCGTCCAAGAACAGATCTGTGTCCGGCGCGGCAGGCCCTGGCTTTACAGCCAACAAGTCGACGGTTCCGGCTTCTTTCTTGCGACTAGTTAACCTCTTCAAAGGCGGCTGGGAGCCAGAAAGCCCAGACGTGGCCGTTTCCGGGCCTTTTTCAGGAGGCTTGGCAGTGTTCTTGATTTCAATTCGGAGCGCATCCTCACTCTCTCTTATCTGGTATGCGACCTCGTCGCCGTATGGTTTGAATGCTCTGACAAGCAAACAGGCGACACGGGACGGCTTCTGGGCTATTTCTATAGACTTAACCAACTTGTCGCCCACAATGGTCTCGTTGGCATAGACACCTGAAGAAACTTCGGTGTCCTTAAAGGCAATCAGTATTTCCTTATGTCCAATCGGGATCACTCTATAAGTGGGGTGACCGGACAATCTGATGAGGACCACAGAGGAGTTCTCTTCGGAGCGGGTTGAAACCTGCTCGATGACGTAATTATCTTGGGCTTCGGCACGCTTATGCGCCAAAAGCGCCAAGACCATCAAAACTGACACTAAAATGATCCATTTTTTCACCGCAAAATGCATGGGTATAGTAATACTCAAAGTGTTTAAGACAACCGTGTCCTTTTGTGGTTTCCTGATAATCTTCTGTCTTGGTTCCCCTTGTCCGGGTTAGGTATTGTTCTCAACATTCCAGCAAGAGATGGCTAAGAGGGGCAAGATGCCCGTGAAATCTATGGTTGAGCAATTAATATGCCAAGGATGTATGACATTGCCGGCAGATTCTTTGTGTTCACAGGCGACGAGAGCAACTGTATTATCAGTGAGTTGGCAATCCAGGATCCAGGCCAACAGAGTCTTGGCCCCATTACCCGGGGTAAGGTGTCAGTTTTTTGACAAGAAGATGAAGGTTGTGGAAGTTCAAAGTGAACTAAAGCGGAGTGGAAAGAAGCACCGCGACCGCTGAATAGTTCTATATCATGAGGCGACTGCAGGTTTATATTTGTGAAGGTGTTTCTTCTTCATCTTTTCAATGAGGGTGGTTCTATTGATATTGAGCAGTTTTGCCGCCTTGGTCTTCACCCAATTGGTCTCACTCAAGGCTTTAAGGATCAGTTTTTTCTCATACTCTTCAACGGCTTCTTCAAAAACTATTCCGTCTTTAGGGATCCTGACTTCAATAGGCTCAATCTTGCCGGTCTTCCCTTTAATCGATTCGGGAATATCCTCCAGTTCAATCTTGTCGCCATCTGAAAGGATAATGACCCGTTCCACCAAGTTTTCAAGTTCACGCACATTGCCAGGCCAACTGTATTCCAGCAAACAATCAATGGCTTCTCGGCTAAACCCGACAAACCGTTTTCTTTTCTGTTTGTTAAACTTTTTCACAAAAAAATCAACAAGTAACTGGATATCTCCCCTCCTGTGTCTCAAGGGAGGGACCTTTATTGGGATGACGTTTAATCGGTAGTAAAGGTCTTGTCTGAACTTCCCTTTGTTAACCGCGTTAATCAGGTTCCGGTTGGTGGCAGCGATGATGCGCACATCTATCTCTAAAGTCCTGGTTCCGCCCACTCGCTCGAACTTCTGTTCCTGGAGGACTCTTAATAGTTTAACCTGCAAATTTGGACTCATGTCCCCAATCTCATCCAAGAAAATAGTGCCGCCATCGGCAAGTTCAAAACGGCCTATCCGCATTTTGTGGGCACCCGTAAAGGCGCCTTTCTCATGTCCGAACAATTCACTTTCCAAGAGTTCCTCAGGAATCGCCCCACAATTGATCACAACCATGGGATTCTCTCTGCGGTAGCTGTTGTAATGGATGGCCTTGGCAATAAGCTCTTTTCCTGTACCACTCTCACCTGTAATGAGCACAGTGCTGTCCGTATCAGCAACCCGCTCTATGAGCTCAAACACTTTTTGAATCGGATTGCTGTCACCAATAAAGTTGTCAAACCTATACTTTGTGCGAAGCTGTTGCTTTAAAAGGATATTCTCTCTTTCAAGTTGCCTGTATTTCAGGGCTTTTTGCACCACCATCAAGATCTCGTCCGACTTCACAGGCTTGCTGATATAGTCAAAGGCCCCAATTTTCATGGCTTCCACAGAACTCTTGATCGTTCCATAACCCGTTAACATGATGCAAATCGTCTCAGGCGACTGGTCGACAATGTATCTTAACACCTTCATGCCGTCGACCTTGGGAAGGTTCAGATCCGTTATGACTAAGTCATAGAAATCATCCTCAATACTGCGAAGCGCTTTTCTACCATCTTCGGCTTCGTCCACATCATAACCACCTTGCCGCAATACATCGGCAATCGCTCCCAAAATTTCAGGATCATCATCTACAACCATTATTTTTTCCATTGGAATCCCCACAGCCTTAGCCTGCCGAAGGGGTTCAACGGCGATCTGATCGCCGCTGAACCGGCTATGTTTTCAAAATCCTAACATAGCATAAGTCTAGTGTTAACATAAATCAACTAGATTATCCGCAGCAGGGCGGACGCTTGGCGCTTGGAGTAGAAGTATATCGGTTTTCGCTGGCAATTATGCGATGTAGTCGCCGCGCTGGAATTTAAAGGTTTCAATGCTGGCGGTTATCGCTATCTGATTAACAAGCCTTGCAAGTTCATCATGATGCCCTGGGTTTTGGGCAGACTGCACATCGAGACCTCTCAGTTCCTCCTGTATTTGGACAACTATAGGTTCTATTGCTTTGAGGCTCTTCCTAGGATTGTTCAAATCCTGGGCATATTCCTCCATAAGGCTAAGTACCTTCGAAGCACATTGCAAGGTCCATCCTCCCACACGGGAAATCCCACAACACGCCGCCGGAGCTACCTCGCTGATCGAACTAAGGGCCTCTTTCGAAGTTTCTTCACATTGGACCTTATCCATGGTCCCATGCAAGACCTTGGCAAACGTGGTGTCCTTTCCGACCTTTCCATGTCCAGGGTGTTTTATTGAGTGAATAGGCCTTGTTATTTTATTGACATACATTTAACGCACCCCCCTTTCCGGATTGGGGATTGATCACTGCATCCATAATACCTAAACCAACCCGCTGAACCGCTTGAAGTCACGGTCTGATAATTCTGTTGAAATCATCACACAGCAACCTCTTCTATGCATCCCTTACAACCAGCAGAAAAACATCTTTGACGTGATCAAGAGACCCGGCTTTAATCCTTATCCTTTTCTTCCCGCCTTTATCTGTCTTCAAACGAGTCACGTAATCTGCGGGCTCTTTGTCCGGCTGTTTCATACGCCTTCGGGCAAAATCGATTAAGCTCTCCGCAGAAGACTCATCGATCACCTCTGCAACTCCCAGGCCAATCAGATCTGCCTGGCTGTAACCGACTAGCTCCGCAAAAGCTCGATTTGCTCCAAGAATAGAGGCCCTACGACATATAAAGGCAGGGTCTTCTATGTCCTCGACAATCAAGAGCTTTTGCAGGATGGAACCATGTCGGTTCGCAGAGGTCGGTACGTCTGTGGTCCCGTTTTTCAGCTTGAGCTTATACTTCCTTACGACCTCAGGCAGGGGGATACCATGGGAATCCAAGATCCGGATTACTTCCTGCGCGGGGATCTTATAGTTTCTCCCCACCCTGAGACCCTTGATCCTACCCTGCTCAATCCATCGCCTCACAGTCGTATGAAATACGCCAAGCCATTGAGCCAATTCAGGGGTGGAAAAAAGTGTTTTCTCCATAGCATGCTCCTATAGGCGTGAAGTATTCTATTGCTCTTTTCTATCGGCAAAATGCTCCTGGATCATTAGCCGAATTTCTAGAGAGCCCTGAGCAAAGGTACCCCCTGGACACCAAGGGTGTGCCATGGCGAGAATCCTATTGCATTAATCGCACCAAAAATGCCGAAAGATCTGATAAAATTCGAAGGATATATGAAAAAATGAGAGAGGTGTTAGCTTGAGGCAGTGTTTGTGAGGTAGAGTGCGAGTCGGTCTAGCACTCCAAATGCCAGAATTTTCTCCAAACAGCCATTTTTTTGACATACTGTCAGGGAAAACTTGACACCCAAAGCGGGTATCACGCACACAGCCCAAGGTGCAAGGAGAGATTTGCGTAATCTCGGAACGCGACAATTATGAGGTTTTTGGGCCTCCCATCCGGGTGAAGCGAACGGCCCACTCTGGTGGGCAAATCGCAAGCTGTTTGAGGCTTTCAGGCCGAGTTCTTGCGATTTAGTGAGCGAGCCCGCAGATGGGTCAAAAACCTCATACCAAAAAGCGAGACGAGGTTCTGCAAAGGTCTCACAAGGCAAACGGTTTGTGCGGGTTATGTTATGTCTCACAAGGGAGTTTGACAATGAAGGTAGTCTTGTCCGGAACGCTTTCAAATGAAATACTTCCTTGGCACTCTTCCAGGTAAAGAGATGCAAGCG
>CAZCWQ010000072.1:0-15216 GCA_964502365.1 uncultured Desulfobacterales bacterium
GTGGATTGAACTGGCTGACGATCTGAGCAGAACTTAATCGCCTTCCATTCTCCTTTTTTGTAGAAACCAGGATAACTAATGAATATTCTTGACTTAAGGACTGGTGTTGTGGTAGGTGGGGGAAAAGGAGCCTTATCCTAGGTTACAAATGTATTGATCCGACTTGTTTAACACAGGGAGGTGTTTATCATGAAAAGACAGAGTATCTTTGTTGTAATCTCAGTCTTCATGATCCTTGGCTCATTGACAGTATTTTCATTTCCTGGCGCTGCAACAGAGACTTACCAGGTAGATCCTGTTCACTCTTCAGCGATATTTCGGATTAAGCATCTGGGAATCGCTTATGTTTATGGTCGTTTTAATGATCTCTCCGGAACCCTGAAAATCAATGATGAGACGCCTGCCGGCAGTGTTGTGGAAATCCATGCCGATACCAAGAATGTCGATACGTTCAATGCCGAGCGTGATAACCATCTCAGGAGTCCTGATTTCTTCCACTCGAAAAAATTCCCCATCGTCTCGTTCAAAAGCAAGTCTTTCACAAAGGTGAGTAAAGACATGTACGAAGTAACAGGTGACTTGGCCCTTCTCGGGGTCACTCGACCATTGACGGTCAAAGTTCAACGCACCGGTGAAGGCAAAGATCCGTGGGGAGGTTTTCGGATCGGTTTTGAAACGACTTTTACGATCAGGCGTAGCGACTTCGGAATGAATTTCATGATGGGAGATGTCGGCGATGAGGTCCGGATCATCCTCAGCGTTGAGGGCATTCGCAAATAGAGGATAACAGGCGTTTACAGTTCGGACGAGAAGCTTGGGGTTGGGGAATGCACGTTCCGCACGAACCCCCTATTCGCCATAGTCCCCAAAAACGGTCCCCAAGAGTCGGCCTCGGGCTAACCAGACAAAAAGTATCATCATTGAAAAATTGAAGATCCACTCATGCGGTTTTCACTTGCCTGTCGCTTTTTGCCGGTCAAAAAAGCATACAGAATAACGTACGGAGACCTTTGCAGAACCTCGCCTCACTCTTTGTGATATAAGGAAGAGGGTGAAAGCTAGGGGCCTTCCATCACCCCCTTCACGCATCACTCCGTTCCCCTCGGCCTTTATCTTTCATTCCACCTCTGCCGTCCGTCATTCCCTTTCTGTTGCCTGTCATTAGACTTATGTGTGCGGTCCTCCCAACGCCCTCCTCTGTTCCCTGATTCCTGGACGTTGTCGATTGACCGGTGTGTGCTGACCCCTGACCCCTGACCTCCCTCTTCCGACTTCTGAGACTTGTCCCATGAGCGCGACAAATCATATCTTCTCTCCAGGGGCTCAACATTGGGGTTCAGTTTCGGAGCCTTGTACCGAGCGGGTGGGGCTTTTTTTTGATCCGCTTTTTCGTTTGACCTGTCCACAATCGGGGATCTGGAAAATTCTTCCTTGTTCGGTCTTGGTTTTCTTGAAGCCTTTTCTTCCAGTATATTTTGTGGGCGGGTCTCTCGACTCTGACGTTCCTTTTGATATGTGCGAACCTCTTTTTCCCGTTGGGAGAATTCCCTTCGCTCTTTTTCGCTCAGGGGCTGGAAGCGGTAGGCACTGGCCTTGGTTTTCCCGGCACGTTCGAGCGGCATGACAAAATCGAGCCGTGCAGGTCCTGACGATCTCACTGACTTTTGAGGCACAGTGCGTTGATCAAAGCTCCGGCGCGGCCGTATCCCTTCGTGTTGTCGACGTTCATGAAATCTTGTCTGCAGACGGTTTTCCCATTCGTGATCATTCCGATGATTCCAGCGTTGATGGGCATAGATGGGATCATAGACAACCCGTCTCGCATGCAGCGAAAACCATGGATAGATCCCTCTTCTGTAATACTTGGGTGCATAATAATCCCCATAATAATAATGGCAATATCGGGGCCGCAGAAACAGCGCGTCATCAAAGACGTTCAGATCGATCATAAAGCGAGGTGAGAACCAAAAGGTCAACCCCAGGTGCACCCTTGGCAGGAAAAAAACCGGCGCAAACAGAACTCCCCGATGGATGATAGTATAGTCCCAGTAACCACCCACAAAGATATATCCACGCGGCGTCCAGGTATAGTGGGCGGGCACCCAGATCCAGTCCGGGTTCACCACGGCCCAATAGCCGGGCCGCCAGGCATAGCGTCCCTGGTGCCATACCCAGCAACCGGGTATCCATGCGTAATCCGGCGAAGGTGCATTACTGCTGGGTCCAACCTCTACCGATTCAGGTGGCTCGGGCAGATATTGTGTCTCTTTGGCCTTCACACTGGCCCAGTAGCCGGAAATCCATTGATATCCCTCTTTCACGGGGCTCCAATAACCAGGAATCCACTGCCGACCCGGCGGCGGTACTCGCCAGATCCCACTTACCCATATATATTCGTTCCTTTCATCATCCCAGCCCCAGTAACCGGGAATCCACTGCACGTGCCCTTCAGGTTTCTGCTCGGGCGGAATCTCCTCGATGAGGGCTGGCGGTGCCTTGGGCGCCACGATTCCAGGCTCAGGATCCAATACCACTGCCTGCGCAAATGCCTCATGTATGGGACCCGAGGCAAGCACTTGAACATCTGCTTCCGGCACCGGGGCTGCTTCCTCGGCAGCGATAATCGTTGGTGGGCCGAATCCCAGTCCAAGTACACTCAATGCCGTAAGCATACAAAAACATAGGATAAATCGCAGCTTCACCATAATGTCCTCCTTTATCATTTAGGTATTATTAATGTAATCATGTCAGTCGAGCTTCCGGCAGCGATGATGTCTAACCGATAATTCTTGCACGTTTAATGTGTCAAAGATAATCATTCTTTCTTTCCCTGCCAGTGTATGACGCACCAAGAGCGAAAAATACCGCCTTAGAATAGGAGCCTTTGTGAAGCCTCCCCGCCCTTCCGGGCGGAGCTTCCCGGAAAGGAAGAAAAACATTTTTGTATAGCTCCCCTTGACCCCGCCCTTCCGGGCGGGGCTTGCGGGGAGCACGCCGGTCAAGAGCGACTGAGCTTCACGCCAGGTTTATTCACCCGGCAATATTTTTGAGTTTACGCTAACTCTTTACGGTCTGTCAAAAATCCTGACACCGATTCATGGAAGGATAGTGCTAAAAAGCCCCTCAACACCTTAGAATGTTGTCTATTTTCAAGCCATTGTTCTAATGAAAATGCACTGGTGGCCTTGGCACGGTCATTGCTCTATATTAAAAATGTTAACCTAATCGGCAGAGATCATAACCAGGGTCAATTTCACCAAGAAAGGTAAAAGCAATGAAAACAATTTTGATTATAGATGACCAACCATGTATTCGCGAACTGATCTCTGAAGAATTGAGTATTAGGGGATATAGGACGTACGGCATTGGTGATGCTGAATCGGCATGGAAACACCTCCGATTTTCCCAACCGGATTTGGTTCTTTTGGATCTATACCTGGACGGGCCCGAAGGATTCGAGGTGCTGAATCAGATCAAACGCCGGTATCCTCATTTGCCCGTTATTATTCTAACCGCTTACGATACCTTTTTGGATGATCCGAGACTGTCCCAAGCCGACGGATACGTATTGAAAAGTATTCGTTTTCACAAACTCCGAGAAGAGATAGACCACGTCCTTACTCAGCAACAGGCTTTTCCAGCATCAGACGATGCGAAGCCAAGTTGCCCTGAAACTCGCGTTGCCTATTAAGTTTGACACTATTAAAAGCAACGGAGCCTAACTTTACAATCCGTAAAGAATGCTGACAGGCAGCCCCCCTTAAGCTCAGATCGCATAGCACGTTGTGCTTCTACAAACCTCTTTTTTTTCAAGATGTTAGTGCGATTATTGCTAATCATGACCATTGGCACGCCCGTTGCTCAATTACTCAAGTGACTTAGGAGGGAAAACCCATGAGAAAGAATATTACGATCTTGATTGCAGACCGAAACCCTCACGTTAGGGAGTTTCTGAGCCACGAGCTGAGGTCTGAGGGCTATAGGGTGGAAGAGGCCAAGGACGGTCGTGAGGTGCTGAGGACGATCCAAAATGATAGACCTCAAGACCTGCTGATTTTGGACATAGATATGCCTTACGTGAGTGGGCTTACTATATTGGAGGATATTCAGAGGAGAGAGTCTCCGCTGCCGGTGATTATCCACACATATCTTACAGAGTATGAAAAACACCCTGCGGTCCAAAAGGCGGCCGGTTTTTGGGAAAAGCGTGGGAACAATATTGATGGCTTTAAGGCAAGCGTGGCAGAGGTGTTGAGCAAGTGGTACCCTGAACGCTTTTTCTCTATTGACCGATCAACTTCCGTTACCCCGGTTGCCCGACCGAGGTCAAGGGAGGCCACATAAGAGTCAGGCATCTTTCTTGTGGAGAAATCTCCGCCCAGTGGGTGAAGAGCTTTATCCGGAGGTAGGAAAGAGGAAAGGTGGGCGCACATCCAAGATTGGTGGAATCGGATGTCCAAATTGAAAGGAGGAATATTATGACAATGACAATCGCACAGATTCTGAACAAGACTAGCCTGTTTAAAGCCTTGTCCGATGAACAGCTCATGGCTGTTATGCAGGTCGGCCGGGAAATAGTCTTCCCACGAGGCATAGAAATTTACAGACACGGGCAACAAGCAAAAACACTCTATGTGCTTTTGAGCGGGGCAGTTTCCCTCAAGATAGACGGTCCAGAAGAACTCGACATTATGGGTGAGGCGTTGGAAAAACCCGGCAGCGTTTTTGGTATGGCTGCCCTGACCAAGTTCCACGTCTATAGCGTAACTGCCACATGCACAAAAAGCACTACGGCCTTTGCATTGGACTCTGACTGCCTCCAGGACATCATAAGGCGGGAGCCAGCTGCAGGACTTGAAGTGATGGCAGAGCTAGCTCAACTCTATTTGAACCGCCTCAATTACACGAGGAGGGCAATCACTAACCTTTTCCGGATCTTCAAGTCTCAGACCCATAAGGCGCAGGTCTATGACGTCTATAGTGAACCGGAGTAAAACATGGAATCGCCTTCTTATGGCGAAAAGCACCACGAAGAATTTGATCATTTGCAGGCTGAAACCCCCTTTGAAGGGTGGTGACAAAAGTCTTATTTTTTTGTAAGGCAGGTTGACCATGGGAGGCAAAATATTACTACCTGTTTGCGACTGCGTCTATTCAGAACAGGCTGTGAGATACGTAGCCAGGATTTGCTCGGCCGCAAAGGATGCGACCTATACCCTCTTTAACGTGCAACCATTGCTTCCAGACATCTTCATTGAAAGGACGAAAACAGATCCCATCGCAAAAGATGAGTTTAATGAACTTGTTCGACAGGGAAGCAAAGCAGCCAGACATACTGTCGACAAATTGAAAGACCTCATGGTGCGCGAGGGGATATCAAAAAGGCGCATCGAAGGGATTTCCAAACCCATGCAGGTTGGAATAGCCAAGGACATCCTGAACCAGGCTGAAGAAAAACGCTATGATGCTATCGTGTTGGGCCGGAGGGGACTTACCCAGAGCAAGGATTGCTTAATCGGTGCCACCGCTGCTAAAGTTGTCGAACATGCCTTGAACATACCGGTATGGGTCGTTGCTGGAGAGGCAATTTCCATGAATATGATAGTTGCAGCAGATGGATTTGAGAATTCTTTTCGGGTGGTGGATCATCTGGTCCGAATGGTTGGACCCAATCCAGACCTCAGGGTAACCTTGTTCCACGTCCCCTCCCATCTAAGACATTGCTATGCGGTAATCGCTACAGGAAGGACGTATGATATGGCAAGAGAAAAGCCCCACCTTCAAAAAATTCTTCAGGATGACGACAATCGACGCATGGAAAGCTTTAATGAAAACGCTTGTGAGAAGCTCGAGGCCGCTGGGGTGAGGAGGAGCCAGATCGAGATCAAGAGCATGACTTGGAGTCATGATATTTCCACAGCCATTCTTAATGAAGCAAAAACGAGAGAGCATGGCACTGTAGTGGTTGGCCGGCGGGGCGGAGGCAAGGCTTTTTTTGCAGGACGCATCGCTATGCGTTTACTTCAAAACATTTCTGATCAGGCTCTGTGGGTAGTCCCTTAAGTATGCAAAAGCAAAGAACTGACAAACCGATGATTAGCCTAAAGAACGACACCATTACAGAAGATCACCCTCAGATTTTTCCAATGCTTCCTCAATAATAGCCCTTTTGAGGGACGGGGGCTGCGGGTGATGACTCACTATCCGAGCAGACCCGAACCGAGACGTGCTAATCAGTGAGAAGAGGTAAAGAGGTGAAGGGCTTGGTAAAAATTAAACTCTGTTTCAGTAAACGCGGATGAGAAAGGAGGGTCTCTCATGGAGAAAAAGATCCTGCTAGCTGTCAATGATTCCATCCATTCAAGACACGCAGTCCAGTATGCCGCCAGGATGTCCTCTGTGGTTAAAGGGCTTACCTACACACTTTTTCATGTACAGCCGACCATTTCGCAGTTTCTCTTGGATGAGGCAAAAACGAACTTCAAGGCCAGAGACAAGCTAAAGAGAGTCGTCAGGAAGAACGCAGAGGATGCTGAGGGAATGCTCGAGGCATTCAAGGCCAAAATAATCAGAATGGGAATCTCAGAGACAAGCATCAATACAGCCACGCAGCAAAAGGCACTAGGGATTGCCAAAGATATTCTGGATCATTCTGAACGGGGCCTTTATGACGCTATTGTTGTGGGACGGAGGGGACTTTCGCGGGCCCAGAAAGCATTCATGGGGAGCACCACCGCCAAACTGGTGGCACACTCCAGAGTCATTCCTGTGTGGGTGGTAGATGGCAATGTCACATCTACAAGAATCATGGTGGCAGTAGACGGCTCCGAGAGTTCACTTGCGGCAGTGGATCATCTTTGCTTTTTGGTTGGAGAGAACCCTAAGATAACAGTAACGCTTTTTCATGTAGTGCCAAGACTGGGTGACTACTGCGGAATCGATTTTCTTGATGATGGCACCGAGGAATTCACCGAGGAATTTATCAAACAAGGGGCCAGACAACGCCTGGATCGTTTTTATGCGCACGCCCAGAGGATATTTAGGGAGGCCGGTCTTCAAGAGAATCAGATTCAGATCAAGGTGACCAAACGGATCTTAAATGTGGGAAAGGCGATCCTGGACGAGGCGAAGAAGGGGGATTACGGGACTGTGGTAGTTGGCAGGCGAGGTATCAGTGCCGCGTTCTTCATGGGAAGTGTGTCGAGATATGTGCTCGACAAAATCTCGAATCGGACCGTGTGGCTAGTTAGGTGAAACATCCTCTCATATCCAACCATCGCCATCTTAGGCCAGAGAAGGTCGCCCACCTTGAAAAAAATTGGGGGTCAAATTGGGGGTCAGGTCTGGTCTTGACTCTTTTATGAAACTGCGGCACCCATATCACGTTTTCAACAGGCTTTGCCACGAATCTAATAGGCACTCAGGGTCAGTTTGAATTCAGAAAAATCTGAATATGAGTCAAGAGCAGACCTGAACAATTACCACGAGCCGGAATATCGCTTGGGCAGCAGCCTCAAGTGGCCAGAGCGCTGATCAGGCGTATGCGTGGCAGATCCTTTACCAAGAGATTGATGGCCGTGCCGGCCTTTAGCGCAAAGCACGGGTGCCGGGTTTTCCGTGGAAAGAGAAGAGGCTATTGCCCCCTGACTTTATTCCTGACCTTCCAATTCCTCTGCGGTAATTTTTGCCCAATTAAGAAGACGCTCTCGGAGCTGCTCTTTCACATTTAGTGAGCTTATTCTTTGTGTAAGGATTTTTACATCAATCATTTTCTCGATGAGGAGTAATCGAACAAATTCTTTGTCCTTTTCCCTGTAGGCTGCAAGCTTGCTGGCAGCAAGATCGTGCGCCTCAATACACAACCCCGTCTTACCGTTTGTCGATATTGGGTCACTGACCGATATGGTTCTCTGTTCCCAGCCGTCGGGGAGTATTGCAGATTCAATAAGTATTCCATGGACATAAAAGCCATGGGTTTTATGGAATAAAGACAATTCACCCAAAGTAGCATCGATATGATCAACGTTTTCAGGTCGATTTTTCGGCTGGACATCAATTTCGATTGATGCACGAAGGCTTTCCGGCGCGTTTGGAAACTCTCCCAAAATCGCTTGGGAGCCGAATATCCACAACTCGGTGTCTTTTGAGACATCACAAGCTGCCCGGATTGCGTGTTCAAGTTGATCACGTGTCATTTTGATCCTCCAAGTCATTGGCCAGTTGAGCCCGTTCGTTGAAGTTTAAAATGGCAAAAAACGGGTTGCTCTGGCGCAAGCGAGTGGCTCGTTCGCTGGATGAAGTGAACAATCGTGACAGTCGTTGAATGGAATACATATCGAGAATGTCACGCCACTCCATTAAATCTCTGGCAGCCGTTCCTTGATCTTCCTTTAACAAATGATCGATATAGTCCTTTGCGCGCCGAATGAGGGAAGGATCCTGCTCGACAGCTTTGGCCAACTTACGGGAGAGAATGAGCAACTGACGATCCTTTTCACTATGTGTCAACGGTTTTTTTCTCTGCTGCCGCGTAGGGCTGTCCGGTGCTGACATGACACCATACAGAACGGTAAAGTCATCAAGCATAAGATCGGAAATATCCGCTTTTGTATAGCCTTCAAGTTCGATGGTGAGATCGAATTCATTTTCCACCTGATTGAATTTTGTCCGTAATTGGCGAACGCAATTTGTCAGATGGCGGGTGTCATGCAACAATCCTAATGTGAGCGGCGCACCGATTTCCTTGGGGAACGCTTGAATCCATGCTGCGCATGGATGCGGTTTCAGGTTTTTGATTTCTTTTTTTATCGTGATAAGCAGTTGTTCATATCGATCCTTTTCCGCCTGAAATAACTCTAATGTGATCTGCATGAGCCTGTCCGAACGACGAATTTCATACTGGTGTGTGCGACCGCCCCCCACACGTGAGATGAAACCCGACCTATAGAGTCTTCCAAGTGCTTTTTGAGCGCCGGGTACGGTTAGCCCAGCGCGTTTGGCAACATCCGAAGCTGAAAGAGGGCCATCAACCTCATTCGCCATGACCCTGAGCAGTCTCACATGGGCTCGGGTGCCTAAAAGTTCATTCAATGGATAACGTAAAGGATCCTGTTCAGAAACAATTGGTCGCATAACAAATTCTCCTTCTCAGTTTTTTCTCGCCTAGATAATAAAACTGTAGTTTATTGTTGTCAACTATTGTTTCAGTTTATAATCTATAGTTTACAAAGGTAGGCTATGGGAATACTTTGGGGTCTTAACTTTCGTAACTTTTTTAAATATCGGCCAGAAGAAGTTACCGCTATTAGCGTTGCGGTCCGGCTCGTTGCCGAACCATTGAGCGGGGGGAGGCGATTGCCAAAGACAACGGCTACGTGCTTGTTTCCTAGGTCACTGAACTATTTAAGGACGTCGCCAAATCACTTACATTGCAACCCAATCAATGTTTTAAAATGATTAGACAAAAAAATGCCCCAAAACCAGCGGCCACGGACCTTCTGTTTTTGAGCTCACAGGGGTGCCGGATTTTGGGGCTAAGTCCCCGCCATACCGTGTTAAAAGACTCTCTTGAACCCTTTTAAAATCATCGGCCTTGTTGCTTCTTCAGGCTTTCCTGTGACAAACAGAACATGCACACCAAAGCAGGCTAAGGCTTACGTTCACCGTATGTGTTGTTTCAGAGAAGCTCTTACTCTCCACCAGTACGGCAGGCACCATATTGTCAAAGAACGCTGTTGATTCATAGACCCAGTTTTTATATTTTAAACAACGCACAAACTATGCCAGGAGTTGAAATCGCTGGTACTCTAGTAACAAGTTGAAATAGAATGATTTTATAGAGAACGCCCACTAGTTCATATAAGAGGCAGGATGAATCACTGTCAGGTTTTTTTACAGAGTGTAAAAAACCCGGCAGGTAACTCAATAACGATGGCTTGGCCAAGAGCGGAATCCAAGTTTTGAGCTCAGCGAGAGGCCCGGCATTGTACCGCCCTGGGTCATATGGCTCAACGTCCTTCATAGGGCTTTCTCGCCGGAAGTTGTCACTGATCATTACGTTTTTACATACAAAGGGTTAAGATTTACTGAATCCCTCTTTTCTATTGTAGTCATTCCACCACTTAAGGTGATGTCTTTTTCAAAATTGTAATTTGGGGACCAAGTATATTCTGACTTCATTTTGTGTGGTGTGGTTCCAACCAGTCAGAACTTAAATAGAAAATGCCATTTACATCGACTTGGCATAATCCTTGATGGATCACTTCTTGACACGCAGTCGATACCTCGTTCAGAAAGGATGATGCCGTATGTTAGAAGCGTTTCTAGCTATGGACTTTTGGGGTTGGCTTCTTGAACCGATGCCTAACTTTATTAAGCTTATGCTCACCTTGGTTGTTTTGACGATTATGGTTACTCGCAGGAGGACTCCTTATTTGGGTTAACCCATAGTCGCAGAAGATGCAGATGGATACTTACATCTCCATGATAGTCGGCGGAATCATTGGAGGGGTGGCCGCTTTAGCTCTTTCAGTCCTGGAGTGGCTGATATCAAGGAAACTAGAATAGGCATTCGTTTTTCTTTCCCTATGCTGTCAAAACCATGCCCTCTAAAATGTTCGCTCCTCTGACAGCCTTTCTATGTATCTAAGATCAGTGTCGTCCGATCTCATGTACTTTCTTTCCCGTGAGTTCCGTTTTCAAAATGCCACTCTTAAGGCATGATTTTTGCGTTCATAATACGTAAGAAACTTCGGAAAAAGGAATGGCAATTGATGCCTATCGAACTCGTATTGACAATAGGCTTCGTACTCGTTGGAGCAATATTCACTGTGATCGTGGAAATCCTCAGTTCACGTGGGTCAAAGAAATGACGTTGTGCTAATAATTCCTCCTGTGGACTACATGTGAGTATATTCCGCACTCGTTTTAGCTCACCTTACGCCCAAATTAAGAAGAAAGAGAAGAAATGGCCGTGCATTTGTGTGTTTTGTGTTTTTGGGGGTTCGGTAGTAGAGAAGCTGTGCAAGAAGGAAAATGTGACTATCAACGAATTGAAATCAGGAAGTCGACGTCAGAAAGTGTTGATGCTCAGGCGTCAATTGGCAAAGGACCTCGTTAGTCCGGCTAGTCCCCAAAAAGCAAAAAGCCGTTGAATTCAGTTCGTGTTGTGTCCAGGTGTAGGTTGTGTGATATCAAACCAACGTTCACTTGCCTAATTTCCTGCAAATGTGCAGACGTACGGGACATTTACAAAGGTATCTGTCAGCAAAAGGCAGTGACGCCTTACAATCTCTTGGATTCTCCTCCAAGCACTGTAGAAATGATTCTAGTCCAATTTCTTTTGCTGCACAAAGCGCATCGAACCTCCGTTCACAGCATTTGAAATTCCTAGGGCATTTCATCCCACCGATGATTTGTTCTATTTCTTTCAGGTAGTCTTGTCCCATATGGCTCGTCCACAGTCTGCGAATTAACAGAGAAAAAAACGGCAGCACCGGAGCCGGGGTCGGTGCCTCATCCTAGAATTGAATTTAGCTGCGGTGAGAGCACGTGTTGCCACCGGCCCCAGAACTCTGCCATGTGTTAGCAAAACACAAAGGATATGCAATCACAATGGGGTGAAAGGTGTATATGGAAGTGAGAAACACAGTATTTTTGCTATGCGGGGTAAAGTAGGACAAAAAGAGTGACGAGACTTTTCTTCCACCAGAAGACTGATGATTTTTACACCAAACAAATAAAAGAGGAGCTAGCGTCTATCGCTAACACCTCTAAATCGTTGAGAAAAATGGAATCATAATTGGTGGAGGCGGTGGGGGTCGAACCCTGGAAAAAGCGATGATTTCAAATGGTTACCAGTGAACTAAAGCGACATAGAATGACAAAATAATTAGCTTTTTTACACCATCTTTAATCGGTTCGGATGTCATCCTAAATCACTGCAAATAATCTGATCTCACCAAGAATAGACACAATTTTGGTCACAAAATGATGGTGATCAGTTTCAGTGGCACTTGGAGAGGGTTTATGATACCCATTCGCAATGCCAAATTTATTTGGAATAAAGATGCTGGCAAGCTCATCGATACTTTTGCCTGACTGAGGACAGCCCCAACATATAGGCTTGAGTGCGCTCGCTACCTCGCGAGTCATGCCTTGACAGTTCAAAGCTTTTCAATGTAAACTCTGTTCGCCTGAGGACGATTCCCCGTAATAAGAAACATAGAAAACTTGAGTAGGAGAGTCCTATGGGACTGATAAAGGCCCCAAGCACTGTATTAGAAATGTATATGCTTGGGGCATTTTTTGTTGTTAAGGTTCCACGGAAAGGGAGTTCCCTATGATTAGAAAACCCACTTACGAAGAATTGGAACAAAGGATCGAGGAGTTAGAAAATGAACGCGCTGTGCGCAAGAAGGCGGAACAAGCGTTGCGGAGAAGTGATCAAAGGTATGCTAGAGCCGAAATATCAGGCCAATTTGGCCACTGGGATCGACATTTCACCGACAATACGGTCAAATGGTCTAATGGAACTTGCCGCATTTTTGGCGTCGAACCAGATCAATCGCCCCAGTCATTCGAGGACTTCTTGAGTCTTGTCCATTCCTCTGACAGGGAATCAGTTGGCAAAGCCGTCAGAAACGCCCTGTCGGACGGTCGACAGTTCGTCGATGAGTATCGAATCATCCGCCCTGATGGAGAAGAGAGAGTTATCAACTCTGTTGCTGAAGTTCATTTTGACAAAGAAGGCAAAGCCAACAGACTTGAGGGAACGGTGCACGACATCACCGAGCGAAAGCAGGCGGAAGAAGCGCTACGTGAGAGCGAGGTTAAATATAGAGCCCTAGTGGACAGTTCTATTGATGGAATAGTGGTTGTTTGGGGTGAAGAAATACTTCTTGTTAACCAAGAGATGGTGATGATGTTTGGATGTCAGAGCCGCGATGAGATGGTGGGGCACTCATTTACGGAATTTGTTTCCCCAGAATACCGAGAATTGATGGCTGAAAGGGGGCCCACCAGAGAAAAAGGACAGAGTGTGTCTAACCGGTACGAGTTTAAGGCACTGCGCAGGGACGGCACACACTTTGATGCCGAGCTTTCTGTAAACCTGATAACCTACGAGGACGGTGTGGCGCGACAGGGTGTTGTGAGAGACATCACTGAGCGCAAGCGTGCCGAAGAGGCTCTGAAACAAAAAGAGATGGAATTAAGAAACAAAACAAAGAACCTTGAGGAAGTTAATACGGCATTGCGAGTTTTATTGAAACAAAGGGAGGGGGATAAGACAGAGCTTGAAGAGAAGGTAATGTCCAACGTGAAGGACTTGGTTTTACCTTACGTAGAGAAACTAAAGAAGACCTCATTGGATGGCAATCAGAAGTCCTGTATGGACGTCCTGGAATCAAACCTAAAAGAGATCGTTTCACCATTTTCCCGCAAGTTGTCCTCCAAGTACTTAGCTCTTACGCCCACAGAAATTCAGGTGGCAAATCTGGTAAAGGAAGGAAAAACCACAAAAGAGATAGCAGAATTTATGAATCTGTCCGGCAAAACGATTGGGTTTTACAGGGACAGCATTAGAAAGAAACTCGGCATAAAGCACAAGAAGGCCAACCTCAGAACCTACCTATCGTCCTTACAATAATCCCTACTTTTTTTAGTAGTTCATACGGAATAATATAGGTTTGAACGTCGTGAAGGCTTTGATAAAATTATTTGAAAATTAGACTTTTAAAGTGGGAGCGGAGCCTCCCCCATCTCAACGCCATCCATTGGCGGGAACAGCTTAACTAAGGCACAAACACACCTTCCAATTAAGGAGGCCCCGACTCCTCAAATTTGGGCGGTTTTGCCTACCCCTCATACCGGGGCGGTCTCCATTGCTTCAAAAGCCATGTCTGAGGGCAATCTTCTTAAACATCCTTACTAGCCCAGTACCAAGGGCGTAAATGGATTCAATTGTGAGGTTGTCGTTCGCTGTTGAGTCAAAAAAGACGTTGAGATTCGAATCAAGATCTTCTTCCGGCTTCCAGTAGCAAATCAGGATTGGGACTTTCGGTAGAGGGTGCAATACGAGCGAAATGTCTGATCCGTAATGATTCTCCTGCCTCCCATTGAAGAGGCGTATCATATCTTCGAAAAGATCCGTATATTCGTCAGCAATTTCTTTAAATGGTTTTTCACATCTCTGTCCAAAAAGCCGATACCAAGTCTTGCCGTCTTCCAACTCCCTAAATGGTACCCAAGTACCCGATACTGGTATCCCCTTGCAATAAATGACATAACTAAGTATTGGTATCGTCACCCATGGATGAACATGGATGTCAGAATAAAGGTTGCCCTTCGAATCTATACCAAAGTCCTTGCCGAAAACCTTTATTGTCAATTTGCCACCGTGTAGTTTGCCTTCGACTCTCTCCGCTGACGAAGAAAGATCAATCGTAGCGATTTGTTCTTTCAACCGACCTACTGCTTCATCCAGATCCTGTTCGATCTTAGGACGATTCTCGGACGTCCCAACAAGCCGTTCAACGGTATCGTTTTCAAGACGTGGACATTCATTGAGTCTTCTTTTACCCCTGAACACTGCGGCAGCGAAAGCCATGCATGTCGCTTCGTTGCATTCCTTACAGTTCGATCTGTCGAGCAACCTATAAATTTCCATTGGGTTTTGAGGTGGCGTCATTGCAGATAATCTCTCGTGATGGTCAAACTAATAACCCACAAAGTCTATTGCATTCTTCATTTAGAAGTAAGCACAGACAGCTATTGTCAACCATAACCTATTAAAATCTCCCAATTAGGGCCTATAGAGCTAATCCTTTCTGATAAATGAGTTTTGTTTCTTTATAAGAAACAAACATCTCAACACAAATCTCTTTCTGATATCTGTGTTTTGGAGGGAGTATAGCTTGCTTGCAATGATCTTTTTTCTGGAAACGAACAGCTTATATTTCTATTTCTATCGGAGATCGCGTTTTTTGTCAAGGACGAGGGCTGTCAGGCGACTGAGATGGAAACGTGGGAAGGTTTCAGAACGACACCTAAAACAAAAGGGGACAGGCGGAAATCCAACTCCATTGCAGGAGACCTGTGTTTTTCGTCTCCAAGCGACCAACACTATATGTGGGAGTGTGGCTTTTCGGAGGGCTTTCTCAAGATTCGAGGCACAGAGTGAAGATTCATGAAGCTTGTTTGTTAAGAACCCACTTA
>CAZCWQ010000073.1:0-15187 GCA_964502365.1 uncultured Desulfobacterales bacterium
GAATTGCAAACTGTTTGAGGGCGTTAGCCCGAGTTTTTGCAATTTAGCCAGACTCATTGTGAATCCCAAAATTGCTCACAGGAGTGAGCAAAATCGAGCTTTTTTCAAAAGGCTAAGCTTTTACGTGAAATGAAGATTTTGCTCATTTATCCATATCCTCTTTACGATCGAAGTCCGGCCCATCAAGAAGATATCAGCGTGGTCCCAATAGGGCTGTATTACGTTGCCGCCATGCTAAAAGAACATCGCTATGATGTTGAAGTCCTGAACTGGTACAATATACACAAAACCCCTCAGAAAATAATAGACGTCTTCGCCGAGAAGAAGCCGACGGTAATCGGATTTTCGATTCTAAATGCGAACCGTTGGGGCGGCATAGAGATTGCCCAAATAGCAAAGAAGCTCAACCCGAACGTCAAGATCGTGTTTGGCGGCGTTGCTCCCGCTTTTATGTGGAAACACTTTTTGACCCATTTTAGCCAGATTGATTTTGTTGTTACAGGAGAAGGAGAGTATGCCTTCTTACAACTGGTGAAGCTAATACAGAAAGGCAATTACAAGCATCTCAAGAATATTAGAGGAATAGCCTTTAGGAAAGGCGATAGGGTTGTGAAGACAAAAGCCCCTAAGTTTATCGGAGACCTCGATCAGCTACCCATTCCTGCCCGGTATTTTAAGTACCAGCATGTAGTCTCTTCGAGGGGGTGCCCTGCAAAATGCACCTTTTGCGGAAGCCCGAACCTGTGGCGCCACAAAGTGAGATATCGCTCTGCGGACAACTTTGTTACAGAATTGGAGCTGCTCTACAAGAACGGCATCACTTTTTTCTATGTTTCGGATGACACCTTCACCATTCAAGAAAAGCGCGTCATCAAAATCTGCAAGAAGATCTTGGAAAAAAAGATCCAGATCACATGGGCTGCCATTTCACGAGCCGATTATGTGAACGAAGACGTTTTGTACTGGATGAGGCTGGCCGGCTGCATCCAGATAAGTTACGGTGTGGAGAGTGGTTCAGAAACAATAAGGACGTTATTGAATAAACACCTTAAGACTGAAGACGTAGTAAATGCCTTCACCCTAACGCATCGTTACGGGATCCTGGCCCGCGCCTATTTCATATATGGGTCTCCGGAAGAAACCATGGAGACCATTCAAGAGACAATTGCCCTGATCAAAGAGATTAAACCTTTCATCTGCATATTCTACATCCTTGAAATATACCCGGGCACCGAGCTTTATGCAGACTATCAGAGACGATTCGATGCGACTGATGATGTTTGGTTAAAAAAGATTGAGGGTATCTTGTACTTTGAAACAGATCCCGGCCTTTCACAGGAAGTTGTTCTTGATTTTGGAACGAAACTTAGAACTGAGCTGTACGCAGAACTGGGCAATTTTGTAGATGCAATTGACCTGGTTGACAAAAAGGAGTTCTATGAGATGCATGCTGATTTTTGCTCAAGGCTCGCAATGACTTTTAGTCACGGAGATTATTCGGGCATTGATGCTATTAAAGAAAAGAAGAGGCTGGCCGAGAAGTTGTTCAAAAAGGCGTTGAGCTATTTTCCCGATCACCGCGCCTATCTGGGCCTGGGTGTCATGAAGCAAAATGAAGGCAGAATTGAAGACGCCGTGCAAATACTCTCGGAAGGGATTAGACATTTCCCTGAAAGCGATCAGCTGAACATTTGCCTTGGGATCAACTATACTAACCTGGGAGAATACAAGCTGGCCTTGGACGTTCTGCTAAAGTTTCAGAATTCAGAACAGGCGGGTTATCACATTGCAAGATGCCACGAAGCACTGGGAGATCGCAGAAAGGAAGGCACTAAGGGTTGAAATTCTTCGTCCATAATATTAAACAAAACAACTCAAAGAACTGGAAAACCTCCGCCGAACAGGAAGAAGCCCTACGTGGCGCGTTCAGCGGAGGCCCTTGGTGTAAGGAAAACCGTTGCCAGCACCCCTTACACTTGGATACTTTCATATCAACAATGTTGAAACTGATCAATACCGAATATATCGCAACTTTTTCAGGCATTGTTAAGAAGAGCCTGTTTTTTCTCGTAGCGGCCTTGCTCGCCTGTCCATGGCCTTGTCGCAGCCAAGAAGCCATCCGGGTTTTTACAGTGAAGTCGAGCGTTGAATATGCGTTGAAGCACAACGCCCAGATGCTCGCCTCCACTGAAGGGGTCGCTGCAGCCGAGGAACACAAGAAAAAGCAATTCGCAGAGTTTCTGCCCAAGGTCAGTGCCAATTACACATACATGCGAATGGACGAAGAAAAAATGATCGTCCCTGGCATCGTAACGAGTCCTGAAAATTTATACACCTTTACAGCAACCATTGACCAGCCCGTCTTCTCGGGGTTTTCTCGATTGACCGAGTACGAGGTTTCTGCGCTCAACCTTGACGTGGCAAGACACCTTGAACAACAGGCCCGCCACGATATCATCCTCAAGGTAAAAACAGCATACTTTGAGCTCCTCCAGAAGAGAAATCTGGAAACGGTCGCACATCAGGCGGTTACGCAGTTGATCGCCCACACTGAGGTGGCCAGAAACTTTTACCAAGTGGGAATGATACCAAAAAATGATCTACTGGAAGCAGAGGTGCAACTTGCCAATGCCAGGCAGGACCTCGTGGTTGCAAGCAATAATGTCCAGCTTGCAGCCTCGCGCTTCAATACGGTACTCAGACGCCCCATTGATGCCCCTGTTGCCCTGGAAGACGTCATGACCCACGAGCCGTTTACCCGAACCTATGCCGAGTGTGTTGAAATCGCCCTCAGGCAAAGACCGGAGAAGCTGGTTGCGGACCTGGAAGTAGAAACGGCAGAAAAAGAGGTCAGCTTGACGAAGAAAGACTACTACCCGTCAATAGATCTTCAAGCAAATTATTACAAGAAGGGTGACAATCCGGACCTGGACGGCGGACAGGCGATAATCGACAGGGACGAATGGAACCTCCTCGCCACTGCATCATGGACATTCTGGGAGTGGGGAAAGACCCGCTACGGTGTCAATGAAAAATTGAGGCGCCTGGCACAGACAAGGCTCCACAGAATCGATACGGAGGACAGCATCCGCCAGCAAGTCAAAGCAGCATACCTAAAACTAAAAGAGGCGGAAAAGAATATACCAACAGTACAAAAAGCCGTGGAGCAAGCTGGAGAGAATTTCCGGATGAGCGAAGAGCAATACAAGGAGCAGGTCGGCACGTCCACAGAGGTCCTCGACGCCCAAACCCTTCTCACCAAGACACAGACGAACTATTACAACGCATTGAGCGCATACAACATATCAAAGGCAGCACTTGACAGGGCCATGGGGGTCGAGGTGGTGGAATAACGTGACCAGGATCGTCGGCACCGGAACAGAACCTGTTATACGAATGTTCCACGTGTACAAACGCTACGGGTCTCAAACAACACTGCTCGACGTCAACCTCACTGTGTTGAAGAATGAGTTCCTTTTCATCACCGGACCAAGTGGCGCGGGCAAGACGACCCTCCTTCGTCTCTTGTTTCTGGATGAGGCGGCCTCGGAGGGGCAGATACTGGTCAACGGTATCAATCTTCAACGAATACGCCGGTCAGGAATTCCATTGCTCAGGAGAAATATCGGCGTCGTTTTCCAAGACTTTAGGCTCATAGACACCTATACGGTTTACGAAAACATCGCCCTGGTGTTGGAGGCAGCGGGCAAACGTGACCGCTATATTCCCAAAAGGGTGCGCCAGGTTCTTGGAATGGTCGACCTTGAGAATTACGCCAATACGTATCCCCCAAAGCTATCAGGCGGGGAGCAGCAGCGCGTGGCAGTAGCCAGAGCTGCGGTGGGCGACCCCCTGGTCCTGCTGGCAGACGAACCAACAGGAAATCTCGACTCTGACGCCGCGGACATGGTTTTCGCCTTGCTCAAGCAACTGCACAAACGGGGCACCACCATCATTGTGGCGACCCACGACACCCGACTTTTTGACAAGGTTGATGGTCGAGTTGTATCTCTCAACCGCGGCAGGATCGAGGACGAGACTGGACCATGAAGCCCACGATGCTGTCTTCCATTGTGCAACGGGTGCGGCGCAACTTTTCTTCCTCGCCATACTTGCACCTGGCAGCCACCTGCACCATCACCTTCTGTCTTGTGATCACAGGCGCCCTGGCGATACTCTATGTAAACATAGAAGACCTTATCAAGGGTTGGCAGGAAAACATCCGTGTTGTGGCGTACATAAGCGACGGACTTCCCAAGGACCGCATAGAGTCTGTTCGACAAAGGTTAGCCAAGCTCGGTGGTGTGCAAGAGGTCGGGTATATCTCCAAAGACCAGGCCATGGCCCTGTTCAGAAGGCAAATGAAACACCGCTCTTCTCTGCTGGACGGCTTGGATGAAAATCCCTTGCCCGCCTCTTTTGAAATCCGACCGGCTGACACATGCAAATCCTGGAAGTGTGTCAGCTCGCTGGCAAATGAAATCAAGCGGCTTGACGAAGTTGACGACGTGGAATACGCAGGCGCGTGGCTGCAAAGGTTTTCCGGGTTTATCGCATTCTTTAGGCTAGCCACTTTTGTAGTCGGCTCACTTATTCTTGCGACCACTGTCTTTGTATGTGCGAATACCATGAGACTTACCCTTTATGCCAAACGAGAAGAGCTTGAGATCATGAGGCTCGTTGGCGCAACCGACGGATTTATCAAAACCCCGCTATATATCCAGAATCTCATCGAAGGTCTCCTGGGCGGCCTTGCGGCCCTAGGTCTCCTCTTTGGCATGCACAGACTCTTTATCGCCAGAGTTCAAAACTCCGAGCCATTGTTATCGACTCACGAAGTCCGGTTTCTCCCGCTGGCCGGCACGGTAGGTTTGCTCTGTGCAGGAATGTTGGTAGGATGGTTCGGCTCTTACTTGTCCTCAAGGCAGTTTCTGCGGCCCTAATCCTTACACTTGTGGCCTTCATCCGACCTGCAGGAGTTGGCGTGGCCGGCCCCTCCTCGGCAGAGATTCAACACAAGATCAAGGCAAGACAGGCCAAAATTAGAGTCGTCCGGGAAAAAATCTCCAAGTCCGAAAAAAGAGTCGCCGACCTTTGTGCTGACGAAGCACCCGTCATCCAGGAATTGGAGCACTTGAATCTCCGGTTGAACCAATCACGGGCCAAGCTCGCAAAGACCCGTTCTGAAATCGAGCTACTTGCGAGAAAGATAGAGACCTCTAACCAGACTCACGCGAATTTGCTTAAAGAAATAAAGATATTGGAGGCTTCTGCAGTGCGGCGCCTGGTCGCTTCATATAAGCTGAGCCACCTTGGAATAGCCCCTGTTCTGTTTTCTAGCGAGTCTTTTCTTGACTTCTCCCAGAGACAAGCAGCCCTGGAACACATACTGTTATTAGACGCAACCCTATGGGACAATCTCCAGAATAAGAGACAACAACAACAGGCCCTTTCTCGAAATTTGGAGGCACAAAAAATCCGGCAGGACCGCCTTCTCGTGCAGTCTGAGGACGAACGAACAACCATAGCCGAAAAAATGGCCACACGGGCCAAGCTGCTGGCGAGAATCCGCTCAGAAAAGGACCTAACTGTTGCCCGTATCGCAACGCTGAAAAGATCCGCTAAAGAGCTGGATGAAACCATCCGATCCCTAAGGTTGGATTTGCAGTCTTTTTCAGCCAAAACCTCTTCAGGCTCCGGCGCGTTTCTTGCACTTAAAGGATCTTTGCCCCAGCCGGTTCAGGGTCACCTTGCACAGCTCTTCGGGCCGTACCAAGGTGAGCTTCAGTACAATATTAACCGCTTTAGAAGCGGTGTTACCATTGAGGCTGCTCTGGGCATCCCGGTCCAGGCTGTCAGTAACGGGCAGGTTCTTTATGCAGACTGGTTCAGGGGGTATGGCAACATGATTATTATAGACCATGGTGACTATTATTACACCCTGTCGGCACAGCTTGAACAGCTTTTCAAAAAGAAGGGTGATACCGTGCGGGCCGGAGAAGCTATAGGCACGGTTGGAGATACCGGTACGCTTTGCGGGCCGGGGCTCTATTTCGAGATTCGTCACCACGGAAAACCACTGAACCCTGCGTTGTGGTTCAAAAGATAAGAGAACCGATCCCTTGGTTTATTATCTGTGCTAACTGTGGTATAAGAATACAGGTTGGTTAGAACTAAGAAGGAGGTCTTATGATTTTGTTCTTCAAACGATACAGGGCTGTTATAGGTATCGCTCTCGTATTTTCTGCTCTCCTCTGGGTTGCGGTTGGTGGCATTCAGCACCAGTTGTTGGCAGGAACGGATAAGACTTACGAAGAGCTTAAAATATTCAGCGATGTTCTTGACATCATAGAGAAAAACTACGTTGATCCCGTAGATTCCAAAGATCTTGTTCGTGGCGCAATCAACGGTATGCTCAAGTCCCTGGACCCCCACTCCTCGTTCTTGTCTCCTGATACGTACAAGGAACTTCAGATAGACACCAGGGGAGAATTCAGCGGCATCGGCATTGTCATAACCATGCAAGACAACATTTTGAAGGTCGTTTCCCCGATCGAGGGGTCCCCAGCCTACAAGGCCGGCATCAAATCAGGGGACAGCATCGTCAAGGTAGACGGGGAAGACACCAAAGACATGAAGTTGTGGGAAGCGGTCAAGAAGATGCGAGGAAAGAAGGGGACCTCGGTCGTAATTACGGTTTGGAGAAAAGCGCTAGCCGAACCCATCGATTTTACGATCGTCCGAGATGTTATTCCTTTGCAGAGCGTGCGATCCTACACGCTGAAGCCTGGCTTTGGATACCTGCGGATTACCAATTTTAGGGACCGTTCTTTTGAGGACGCAAGGGAAGCCCTCAAAGATCTCGAGTCTGGCTCACCCCCAATAAAGGGTCTAATCTTTGATCTCAGGGACAACCCCGGTGGCCTCCTCGATGAAGCGGTGAAGATAGCAGATCTTTTCCTTGAAACAGGGTGCATTGTGTCAATCAAGGGAAGGTCCGAGCCCCATTCCAAGACGTACTCAGCGCACCCTGATGAAGATAAGCACCCATATCCTATAGTCTTGCTTATCAACGAAGGGAGTGCCAGTGCATCTGAGATCGTCGCTGGGGCCTTGCAAGACCACGGCCGGGCACTGGTTTTGGGTGCAACCTCCTTTGGAAAAGGATCGGTCCAGGCGGTTGAGCCCCTGCGAGACGGCTCCGGCTTGAAACTCACCATAGCTCGGTATTATACCCCCAACGGCCACACCATACAGGCAGAGGGGATCAAGCCGGATGTGGTCGTCAAAGAAAGGTTTGTCGCTGAACCCGAGACCCCAATAAAGCACTACGTGCATGAGAAGGATCTCAAGAACCACATCTCAGGTGTTCCCCAGGAGGCGGATGAGGATAAACTCGAGGAGCAGATCAAGAACATAACGAATGTAAACGTACCCGAACAGGACCATTCTCAAATAGTTGAACAGCTCTTGACCAAGGATAATCAGGTCCAACGGGGCCTTGAAATACTTAGAAGCTGGCAAATATTTTCAAAAATGGCCAAGTAGACTCCGGCCATGATTATCCGCAAACGGGGAAGAAAAAGAAAACGGCCCCCTCAAAAAAAGCTACACGTCGCTTTGCCTCTTGCCGTAACCGGCCTTCTGGTTGTTGTCTGCGCATCAGCATACGGGCTCTACTCTCTTATCAAATCCAGGCACTCCGGCAAGATGCCGGTCTTTGAAACCCACGTTTCCCGTGGTACAGAAGCCAAGGTCAAAGAATTAGACAGGCGAATCTGCGATGCACTCCTGGATCTTGGCGTCCCTGCCCAAGATGTGATCTTTAATGCTGTAGAAAGCAGGAAGGATGGCGAGGACAAATGGACCTACTCCGACCTTCAGGTCCTTATCCACAAAAAGGTTTCTTTGGAACGTCTAAAGGCCGTCTTCTCAGAACGACTCTCCGCTATCATACCAACAACATCTATGCGCTTCTTCTCCGGGCGTACACACGAAACGATTCTTGAGCTTTCGGTTCAGAGACGACCCACACACCGCATTGCATTTGTTTTGTTTACCGACAAAAAGCCGCCCAGTGCGCCATCGCAGGTCCTGCCGCTTGTGGCCATCATAATAGATGACCTGGGATATGACCAAATTGTTGCCTCAAGGTTCTTGGAGTTGGACGGTGTTTTGTCGTTTTCTGTTCTTCCGCACAGCCCGTTTCAAGAGCGAATCGCCGGTGCAATTCACAACAGCGGTCGAGAGGTCTTGCTGCACCTTCCCATGCAACCTGAAGAGTACCCGGATGTGGACCCCGGACGCGGCGCTTTGCTCAGTTCTATGGGCCCGGATGATCTCTTGGATCAACTGGCCAAAGACTTGGATGCTGTGCCTTATATTGTTGGTGTAAACAATCACATGGGCTCAAGGCTGACCCAAGATTCGGCTAAGATGCGCCAGATTTTTACCCTTTTAAAACGCCGCAACCTGTTTTTCATAGACAGTCTTACGAGTCCAAGGTCACGCTGCTCACAAGCGGCCCGGCTCCTTCAACTCAGGTTTGCACAACGCAACGTGTTCTTGGACCACCTTCAAGACCCAAACGCAATCCGATTTCAGATAAAGCGACTTGTTTCCCTGGCAAAGACACGAGGCCGCGCCATCGGAATCGGACACCCTTATCTGGTCACCTGGGAAACCCTCAAACAAGAACTGCCGAATATCAAACAGCAAGTCAAATTGGTGCCTATTTCAAAACTCGTCGGATAGACCGACCAATTTTCAAGCCCGCGCTTTTTGGTGAATAGCCTCGATCAGTTTCGTGTATGATGTAAAAAAGGCGTCAACGCCCTGTTCCTGGAGTTCATCACACACTTCATCCAACTCTATTCCCAAACCGCCGAGTCTCTCCAGATACGCCCTTTCGCTATCCAGGTCCTTTTCTATGGTCAACCTTGGAGTACCGTGATCCAGAAAGGCTTCCAGTGTGTTGTGGGGCAAGGTGTTTATTGTATCCTTGCCGATCAATTCATCTACATATTTCACATCACGATAATCCGGATTCTTCGTGCTGGTGCTACCCCACAGCACTCTCTGGATCTGGGCTCCATTTGAAGCCAAATGCCTGAATGTCTCACCATAAAAGAGTCTCTTGAATCTGTCATAAATAATCTTCGCATTTGCCACTGCAATTTTACCTTTAAGACTCTTTTCGTTTAGCTCCTCTAATCGCTTGTCGACCGATGTGTCCACCCTGCTGACAAAGACGCTTGCTACCGAACAAACTCCGTCCAAAGAGTTGCCGTCCTCCTGTCTCTGTTTTAGCCCTTCCATGTAAGCAAGCGCACTCTGTTCATATTGCTTCAAAGAGAAGAGAAGTGTGACATTTACATTGATCCCTTCACGTATCAAGACTCTAATCGCCTCCTGACCTTCTTTGGTTCCTGGAACCTTAATCATCAGATTGGGCCTTGCCACATCTTTGTTTATTTTCCTTGCATTATCAATGGTTTTTGCTGCGTCATGCGCGTATTCAGGAAGCACCTCAAGGCTAACGTAACCATCTTTGCGTCCGGTCTGCTCGTACATTAAGGACAAGAGGTCGGCAGCAGATTGTACATCCTGTACCGTAATAATGTCATAGATTTCCTCTAGCGACTTTCCAGCCTTTGTTAATTCCTGTATCACCTCATCGTACACAGACGAGGCCTTTATCGCTTTTTCAAATATGCTCGGATTTGAAGTCACTCCTGAAACACCCGATTCAAAGAGTTTTCGAAGGTATCCGTTCAGAACCAATCTTCGATCTATGTTATCATACCAAGGGCTCTGTCCCAGGGCCGCCAATTCCATAAGACTATTTGTTTGCATATCAATCTCCATATTACAGAAATAACTGCACTCCCTTTTGAGCCAAAAAAAATACAGAATTAAAAAGCCGCAGTCAATATTTTACTCAGAAGACTGTAAGAGTAACAAATCTATCGAATCCTTAGATCGACTGTAATAATTCGACTCTTTTGAAAAGGCCGTGTTTTGAACCACCTTAAGCAAAATTGAGCTCCTTTCAGAAGCCTCAAAGTCTTACGATCGCCTTATATTTGTGTTGATATTTTTACAACAATTAATTAATTTATTTGGTTAAATATATCTTCAGGCTTTGATCTGCTCTTTTTAGTAAAGTTATAAACAAGGATCTTTCTCTTTTTCTTTTTAATGACAGTGACTTGTAGTTTTTTTTACATAATATGTACCCCTTATTATTATGGATTTTAAATACTGAGTTGTAATAGGAGTTGATCATGGAATTTAGAATCAATAAGGAAAACATACTACGAGGACTGACTAAAGTTCAGGGAATTACGGGAAAAAGAACCAGTATTCCTATCACGTCGAATGTATTGATTTTTGCTGAGGAGGCGCATTTGTCTATTCTGGCCACAGATCTGGAAATAGCGTTCCAAGGAGCTTACGAGGCCGATGTTTTATCTGATGGTCGTGCTGCGGTCCCCTCAAGAAAGTTTTTTGAAATAGTAAAGGACTTTCCTAGCAACCTAGTAATTGTCAAGGAGTTGGAGAATAAGTGGATACAAATTGCAGATGAGAAAGTGGAGTACAATATAGTGGGCATGGAAACAGATGATTTTCCAGGAATACCAAGTATTGAGGGCGCTGAATTGTTTAATATAGATGGAGATTCACTTAGAAATATGATTGAGAAAACCATATATGCGGTTATGAGTGATGAGGGACGTGCCCATTTGGCCGGTGTTTTTTTTGAGACCATTGTTGAAGGGGATGTGAAAAAGCTTCGTATGGTTTCGACTGATGGCCACAGACTATCGAGAATCGATGAGCCTATAAACAAGGGGAATGAGTTTACAATAGAAGGCGGCGTAATTATTCCAAAGAGTGGTATTCTGGAAGTTCAAAGGCTTTTGGAAGGAGGGGGAACAGTCGACATAGGATTCAAGGACAACAATTTCATAGTTAGAAAAGATAGAGAGGCTCTTATTATCAGACTCATAGAAGGGGAATTTCCTGATTACGAGTTGATCATTCCAAAGAAGAATAAAGGTGAATTGAGGGTGGAGAAAAAATCGTTTCTAATGATGCTAAAAAGGATGACTATTCTTTCTTCTGATAGATATCGCAGCATACGTTGCAAGATAAATAAAGAACAGATGGAGACCGTTACTATTAATCCTGACATAGGGGAGTCTAGGGAGGTGGTTTCGGTTGTTTATGATGGACAAGATATTGAGATGGCATTTAATCCAAGATATCTAATGGATGCCATTAGCGCTATGGAAAGTGAAGAAGTTATCTTTAAGATAGAAGATGACGAAAACCCTTGTGTGTTGCAGGGGGAAAGTGATCCTGGTTTTCTGGCTGTCGTCATGCCGATGAGGATCTGATATGGATTCATCTGAGAAGACATACGGTGCTGATAAGATAAAGGTGTTGGAGGGTCTGACCGCTGTGAGAAAAAGGCCCTCAATGTATGTGGGTAATGTGGGCGTAGAGGGCCTTCATCATATTGTCTATGAAGTTGTAGATAATAGTGTTGATGAGGCCATGGCAGGGCATTGTAATTTCATTAAGGTATCCATTCATTCAGATAACAGTCTTACGGTAGACGATAACGGCAGGGGTATACCGGTCGGAATCCACAAGACAGAAAAGATTCCAGCGCTCGAAGTGGTTATGACCAAACTACATGCTGGTGGAAAATTTGACCACGATACTTACAAGGTGTCAGGAGGATTGCATGGTGTTGGGGTGTCTGTAGTCAATGCGTTGTCGAGCTTTCTGGAAGTGGAAATTCGTTCAGAGGGTAAGGTTTATTATCAATCTTACGAGCGCGGGAAGAGTACGGGTCCAGTTGAAATAATAGGAAAGACAAATAAACGGGGCACCAGAGTACGGTTTCGTCCGGATACGGAGATTTTCAGTACCACGAGTTTTAGTTTTGACATAATATCTCAACGGTTACGAGAACTCGCTTTTTTGAATAAAGGGCTCAAGATAGTCCTTGAAGATGAGAGGATAGAAAAGAAGAAAGAATACTTTTACAAGGGTGGTATTGTATCGTTTGTGGAGCACCTGAACAAGGGAAGAACAGTGGTTCACAAAAGACCTATCTATATGGAAGCCGAAAAAGAGGATGTCTCCGTGGAGGTTGCGATGCAGTACAACGACACATATGCTGAAAAAATTTTTTCTTTTGCCAACAACATAAAGACAGAGGAGGGGGGGTCTCACGTTGTTGGATTCAAGTCCGCCTTGACACGCACGATTAATTCATACGCATCTACCAGCAGTCTACCAAAAAACCTTAAGGAGAAGCTGAGCGGTGATGATGTGAGAGAAGGATTAACGGCTGTTATCAGCATCAAACTCAGGTCTCCGCAGTTCGAAGGTCAAACAAAGACAAAACTGGGTAACAGCGAAGTCAAGGGCCTAGTTGAAACGTTGATCAACCAAGAGCTTGGTACTTTTTTGGAGGAAAACCCTTCTGTAGCCAAGAAGATTTTGACAAAGGTTGTTGAGGCCGCACGGGCTAGGGAAGCGGCCAGGCGCGCGCGCGATATTGCAAGGAAAAAGGGTGTGTTGGGAGAGGCTTCGCTGCCAGGGAAACTCGCTGACTGTCAGGAAATCGACCCAGCGAAAAGAGAGCTTTTTATTGTGGAAGGTGATTCTGCTGGTGGCAGTGCAAAACAGGGGAGAGACCGACGGTTCCAAGCGATACTTCCGTTAAAAGGTAAAATACTTAATGTGGAAAAGGCCCGCTTCGACAATATGCTAAAGAGTGAGGAGATAAAAACCTTAATTACGGCTCTTGGCACAGGAATCGGCCGTGATGAGTACGATATTGAAAAGTTGAGGTATCATAAGGTCATAATTATGACCGATGCTGACGTGGACGGATCTCATATCCGAACGTTATTATTGACGTTCTTCTATCGGATGATGCCGGACCTGGTTGACAAGGGTTTCTTATATCTTGCCCAACCACCGCTGTTCAGGGTGGGCAAGGGTAAGAAGGTTGTTTATGTAAAGGAAGAATCCGGTCTTGGTGAGCTTTTGATGAAGCGGGCATGCGAGGCAAAGACAGTTAAAACGGGTGATGGAGAATTGTTGCTGGAAGGTGAACGTCTATACGTTTTTCTGGGAAACCTGATGGAATATGAGGGGGTTGTCGAGCGCCTGGAGCAGCGTGGCTATGCCAGGGACTTGATACAGAATCTGGTTCATATGGATGTTAATAAGAGTTTTCTTCAGGATGAAGAGCGAATGAGAATGCTTGCCAAGAGCGTTGAGGCATCCGGTTACATTGAGGCGCGGTTGCTTAAGGACGAAGAACGCAAACTGTTTGAGTTAGTGGTAGAACCGGAAGACAACGGAACCAAGCGGGTGAAGGTAGGCTGGAAACTAGTTTCTTCCGCTGATTTCCAGAAGGGCGTCGTTCTTTGGAAAGAAACTTTGTCACGGACCAAGCCCCCTTTTAGGATATACGAGAAGGGCAAGGACGCTGTTTCTGCAGACAGCCAATCATCTCTGCTTTCGTTACTTCTGCAAGATGCGAAGAAAGGCCTTTCCGTCCAGCGATATAAAGGTCTTGGAGAGATGAATCCTGAGCAGCTTTGGGAAACGACCATGGACCGACAAAGGCGAACACTGCTCAAGGTGAAAGTTGAAGATATGTTTGAGGCCCATGATATCTTTACCGTGTTAATGGGTAACGAGGTGGAACAGAGGCGGAACTTTATTCAAACCAATGCACTTGATGTGCGACGGTTGGATGTCTAGTCGTTTTGTGTTGTTATGATGAAGTTGATTTCCATAGAGGCACGGGATCTGCCGGACGCCTGGTTTCAGTGCGTATATGAGATCATGGATAAAGGGCATGAGTACAAGATAGATCATGGCAGCTATGAGGGACAGAGGCGTCTGGAGTTTGACTATTTGACAGTTCACATAAAATATCCTGGGGTCCGCCCCCTGGTTCCAGATATCCCCCCCTCTTTGGGAATACCTAATCCTGTTGCTGATGGGTATGTGGAAGAGTACCTTCCATACTTGATGACCCCGGACAGGCAGCCGAACGAGGATTATACATACGGAGAACGGCTTGCGGGTTGGTCCCAGCTTGGTCTTGTCGATGGTGGGGCTTCGTCTGGCGATTCTCTAAAGGGTAGAGTTGAGAGGCGCGTGGTCAACCAGATACACGAGGTAATTCAGATGTACCGAACGAAAGGGTATGGCACAAACCAGGCAGCCATGACCGTTTCTGTTCCGTCTGATATTCTACTGGCAGACCCACCGTGCCTGCGGCACATCGACACACGTATTAGGGAAGAGAGACTTCATTTTGTGGTTTACTTCAGGTCTTGGGATCTGTGGAACGGATTTCCTGCAAACCTGGGAGGAATCCAGTTGCTGAAAGAATATATGGCCAGCGAGATTGGTGTGAAGGACGGGGAAATTATCGCTGCCAGCAAGGGCCTTCACCTGTATGACTATGTCTGGGAACTGGCTCAACTGCGCACAATGCGCAATTAGATAATAATGCGGACTTGTTCGGTACCCCGCACCACCTTGGATCCTACAGAGGTAGCACAGAAGGCACACAGGTACTCGTACTTTTCTCCTTGAGGCAGGACTAGCAACAAACGCTTGCGCACCGGTGTAGATCGGCCACACTTTGGGCAATAGAGTTCGGTAGCTTCAAACTCTGTAAAGCTTTGTGTGTCGGTAGGGCCGCGGGTGGTGGGCCGTGGATGCTTTACAAAAAAGCTGTGTTGCATCGGCAAAAAAACCAGTGACTTAGGTTAACCGCACACTGGCGTCGTCGTTAGTGCGGTTATATATGATCTTATTGCGAGACCTTTGCATAACCTCGCCTGGCTCTTTGATATGAGGTTTTTGACCCATCTATGGGCTCGCTCACTAAATCGCAAGAACTCTCCGCCTGCGGGGCTCAGGCTCCGGCGGATCAAACAGCTTGCGATTTGCCCACTAATGTGGGCCGTTCGCTTCGCCCAGATGGGTGCCCCCAAAAACCTCATAACTTTCGCTTCTCGAGCTTATGCAAAGCTCCCGCTATGAAAATATATGGTAAAAGCTGCTAGCTTAGTGTCCATTCATAAATGAATCTTCAAACAATGGGCACTTGCGTCAGTTTCCAATTCAGAAATGA
>CAZCWQ010000074.1:0-15068 GCA_964502365.1 uncultured Desulfobacterales bacterium
GTCACTTGAACCCTTGCATCTTTTCAAGGCGAAAGCCGCAATCCTTGACCCCTTGTACCCTCTGGGATAACGCCTGTCCAATTGGAGATAACCCATTTATTTTGCCTTAACTACAACTAATCGGGAGATGATCCTAACAAAAAAACGTTTATTTCAGTTCTCAGAAAAATTCAATGGGGTGAACACTGTATTTCGTGGACAGAAAACCCGCATTCTGGTCTTCACCCGGTAGCGCCGAGGAGCGGTCGAATACTTGTTGTCACCATGCGCTAAAAATCTGTACGTGGGTCCAAAAAACTGTGTTAGAATCACGACCAAGTTTGTTTTGATCTTGCTGGGATTTCGGATAATACTGTTTATAAGGAAAGAGGGAGATGACTAACACAAGGACTAACAAGTTTTGGATAGTAAACGTAATATCGTTTATTCTTTTCATCATGCTAGCCTTCACCGGACTGGTAAACTGGCTTGTATTGCCAAAAGGATATGGAGCCAGTGGTGGCTTTCTTGCTTCTCTAAGGCATTTCTTGATAGAGGTCCATGAATGGAGCGCCTTGCTTTTTGTCATCGTTGTTGCTACGCACATTGTGTTACATTGGACATACGTAAAGGCCAATTTGAAGAAACATGGCATTATCAAATAGCGTTTTTGGGTTCAGTAAAAAGATCGTTGATTCGATAGCCCTTGCGTTCTGCTTGGCTGGTCTGCTTTTTTCAACCGGGTGCTCGAAAGGTATCTTGGGAAGAGGCCCTGATCCTGACAAGGTCTGGAGTTGTGATGAAACGGCAGACAACGCTATGCGACGGCAGGATTATGAAGCCGGCATTTTTCTCCATCAACGGTTTCTTAAGAACCAACCGGACAATGCGCTCGCTTTGTACCATCTTGGCTATGCTTACGGCCAAACAGGGGAACATGAGTCGGAAGTGTCTTGTTATGAAAAGGCTATTGGACTCGGTCTAAAAGAGGACCGTATTTTTTTCAACTTGGGCATGGCATACGGCGAATTGAGTGAATGGAAAAAGTCGATCCCTGCTTTTCAGAAGGCCTTGACTATCGATCCCGATAATGCTGATAACCACTTCGGGCTCGCGCTTGCCTATCAAGGAAGCTTCGCTGACCGATCGGCTGAAGAAGAGTTCTTGAAAGCCATAAAGATAGACCCTGAACACCTGGACGCCCACTTGTATCTGAGCATGCTCTATGCGGATCATGGCGATTTACAGAAGGCTCGTTCGCAACTCCGAAGGATTCTCCAGGTAGATCCAAATCACAGGATCGCACGGGAGTTTCTCGAAAGCATTGACAGGTATTAAAGGCGCCTCTGAACGGCGGAAGGGCAGTACCAATGAAACGGTTGCTTCTGGCATGCTCATTATGTTTGATTACAGGATGTGGTGGAATGGGTGCCTGGAGGCCGGGTCTTCAAATAAAGCCGAATGACATACAGATAGACGGAGAGGCTGTAGAACAAACGATGGCTCACATAGCCGTGCCAAGAGCCTACTTTCAAGAAGGTGTTTCTGAGGCTTTTAAGATCCTCTTCACATTTCTGGCCCACACGCCGCCGGATAAACTTGTGGAGACCGAACCCCATGCAGAGACTCATTGGGACTTGGATCGTATCTACCTCCTTGATGACTGTGTAGCGGTGCAGTTCGTGGAAGGTCATTACATGGAGACCGTCTTTTTTGTAAGAAATCGAATGGGCTGGCGCATTGCAGGAAGGATTCGTCCCAAGGACCACCAATAAGCCCGTTGAGCAGAGTCTGATCTCTGTCTTGGGAGACATTCGTTCCGAGCGTAACGAAGCTACTTCCCACCAGCCGTCCGTGGTCTTACACCGGCTCAATTAGGGTTAAAATGCTCATATACTACCTTGTATATTCCGCTTTTGCGCCGCCTCGCGCCTTGCCCTCCAGCATGATTTGGGGTTTTAAAACAGCTTCCTGTAGGTCTGCTTAACGTCGAACCTGATCGAATACGGGCCTTGTAGCTTATGAATGAAATTACGGGGGATAATAAATGGTTTGTTTTTTCACTGGTAGCCGTCGGCGTATTCATGTCCACCCTCGACGGGAGTATCGTAAATATTGCTCTTCCTGCCATCATGAAAGATCTGAAAGTGTCTCTGTCAACCATTGAGTGGGTGCCGATCATATATTTACTCACGGTGTCGTCACTTCTTTTAACGTTTGGACGCCTGAGCGACATCAAAGGGCGCCGCTATGTCTATTGCGGGGGATTCTTTGTCTTTTCTTTGGGATCTCTCCTGTGTGGATTGGCCCGAAACGCCGCCTGGCTTATTGCAGCGCGATCGTTTCAGGGAATCGGCGCGGCCATGATCATGGCCTGTTCCCCGGCCCTTGTCGTCGATGTCTTTCCACCTTCGGAAAGGGGTAAGGGGCTTGGGATGGTGGGTACCGTGGTGGCTGCCGGTCTGACCACCGGTCCTGCGATCGGAGGATTGCTTGTAGAGGCATTTTCATGGCGGGTGATCTTTTATATCAATATTCCCATTGGAATCGTGACGACAGTGCTGGCTGCTTGGATTCTTAAGGGTGGGAAGGGAGATATTTCACGGGCCGAGTCGTTTGACTGGGCGGGTGCTGTGCTGTTGGCCCTCTGTTTCTCGTCGGCCGTTATCGCCGTAACACATGCCTATGATTGGGGATATATGTCCGCGCGGACCCTGTTGTTTTCCGGAAGCGCCGTGGTCGGTACGATTTTTCTTTTTCTTGTCGAAACACGGACGTCACACCCGATTTTTGAACTTTCTCTACTGCAAATTCGGCTTTTCAGTTTACCGGTTTTTGCGGCCGTCATTCTTTTCGTCACCCTTTTTATCATGATTTTTCTCATGCCCTTTTTTCTGGTTCAGCCGTCGGGGTTTTCAATGGATCACGCGGGATTTATGATGGTTATTCCATTTGTGTTTCTTTTTTTCATGTCTCCGATATCCGGGACGATGTACGATCGCATCGGCTCCCGCCTTCTTTGCACTGTCGGTATGCTGATTTTGACAATCGCTTTTTACTGCCTTTCCCGGCTTACGCCAACCGGCTCACCGATACCGATCGCATGGCGTCTCGCCCTGGTGGGAATCGGCCTTGCCATTTTCATTCCTCCCAACAGTTCGGCAGCCCTGAGCGCTGTTCCGCCTTCTCGTAGAGGGGTGGCAGCAGCTACCGTGGCAGCAGCCCGGAACCTGGGTATGGTCACGGGAGTTGCAATGGCCGGTCTCATTTTCAACGTTACCTTTCACACACTGAGCGGAGGGCTCACCCTGAAAGTCTACCGGCCCGAGCTGGAACCCTTCTTTACAGCCGCTTTTCAAAAAGCCATGTTTGCCGGCTCAGTGGTTGCAGGGATCGGTATTTTGGTTGCTTTTTTCAGAGGCTCCGAACCCGGAAATCTCTCAGACACCGGCTCTCGTCCTGGTGCAGTAATACCTCGTCGTTCCAGAAGCGATCCTTCCAGGCGGTAGAAGCTGATAAGCGCTTTAAGGTGGCTGACCACCGCCTGCACCTCGTTGATGCGGCTTTCGAGAAGATCCCGCTGGGCCTGGGCAACGAGAAGATTTGTAGAGCGGCCCACCCGAAACTTTTCGGTTTCAATCCGCAGTTTTTCTTCCTGAAACTTTCGGGTAGCAGTGCTGGCGGAAATTTGCTCCTTTGTGCGATTGACTTCAATGTAACCATTTCTCACATCCAGCTCAACCAGCTGCGTGAGGTTGTCCAAGGCCTTTTCGGCCTGATCTCGGCGAAAAAGCGCCCGCCGGTGCTGCGCCTTGGCATCGCGGTTGACCATGGGGTATTCGAAGTTGAGCCCCAACATCACATCATAGCTGTCTCCACTAATATTGCTCACCGACCCTGAGAAGGAGTCGGCATATCCTGTCTTGCCAAGCGTAACGAAAAGATCCATTCGGGGAAGCAGTCCGTTTTTGGTGCGAACGATTTCAAGGTCTTCCTGCTGAATTTCCAGTTTTGCCTGGTTCATCTCCGGCCGCATCCCAAGAGCTACAGACACATGTGCCTCTACATCATCGAGTCTTACTCCAGGCAGTGTGGGTGGATGCACCAAGGTGACGTCTCGATGCCACAGGGTCTGCCCCGGCGGGTTTAGCAGCCGGAGCAGCCGAAGACGGGCAGACTCCAGAGTACTTCTGGCATTGATTAGCCCCTGTTTCTGGGCGGCCACCTCGGCCTGCACCGCCGCAAGCTCTGCTTCCGCCATGGTTCCCACCTGGATCATCTCCTCGGTGTCGGCAAGCTGCTGCTCGGCAAGCTTCAGCGATTCCTCTACGATTTCGATCTGTCGCTGGGAAAGGGCGTAGTCCCAATAGGCGTTTTCAACCTGCGCCACCAATGATTCACTGAACCCGCGAAGCTCGTATTGCGTTATGTCGGTCTCGAGCTTCGATTGACGAAGGCGGGCCAGATTGGTTTCTGTGCCAAACCCTCGAAGCAAGGATTGCGTCAACGATAACCCCAGGCGGGTGGAGGAGAACGGTTCACTGTATAGGGAGGAGTCCGTGGTCGTTGTGTTGGCGTCTGCTTCAACAAATGTGCCGGTAGGAAAGAATTCGCTCAGAGAGATGCTTCCTTCGTAGATATCGCTTTCCGAGCTTTCAGTACCGCTTCCGGACCGGCCCAGACGCTGAATATCGGCTTGCTGGGCTGAGACCTCCGCCTCCACCGTAGGGTCGAACACGGCCCGCTCCTGATCCTCAAAGGTTTGCTGAATAGAGGGATTGAGCCTTTCCACCACCAGCGAGCGGTTATTCTCCAGTGCAATGAGAATGGCGTCTTTCACGGTTATTTGAAGCGGACCTTGTTCCGGAATGTTCGCGGTCAGCGGGGTCTTGGGCTTGACCTCAACTGCTGCCGACATATTGTCTGCAAAGTGTGTGGCCGAGGGGATTATTACCTCTTCGGTCTTTAGGTTCTTTGTAGACACACAGGATGGCAGAAGGGAAAAAACGGTGCAGATCAGCAGTATTCCAGATGACTTGTGACAACGGGAGATTGTCATCATGCCGACTCCTCGCCAAGCGGTTCGCTGGGTTTAAGGTCGGCCCTCTTTATAGCGGTGGAAGTTTGTTCCTTTAACTTCTTTCGCTCAAAAAGCGCGAACACAGTGGGAACCACCACAAGCGTAATCAGGCTTGAGCTGAGCAGTCCGCCGATGATGGCTCGGGCCATGGGCGCCTGGGCCTCACTGCCCTCGCGGATACCCAAAGCCAGCGGCGTCATGGCCAAAATGGTGGTCATGGCGGTCATAAGAATCGGCCGGAGCCGTCTTTTACCGGCCTCTTCGATGGCCTCTCTCAGCGGTAGCCCGTCCCGGCGGCGCAGCAAGTTGATGTGATCCACAAGCAAGATGGCGTTGTTCACCACAATGCCGCCCAGCATGATACAGCCTATATATGACTGTATGTTAAAGGTGGTATGGGTTAAAAAGAGCATAAGTATCACGCCGATGGCCGCCAGCGGTACCGAGAACATCACCACAAAGGGATATCTGAGCGACTCATAGAGTGAAGCCATCACCATATATACAAGGACCAGCGCAAGAACAAAACTCATTAGTAATTCGCGAAACGATTTCTGCTGCTCTTCATAATCTCCCCCAAAAAAGATGTTGAAATCCCTAGGCACCGGCACAGATTGCAGGCCCCGCCGGATATCGGCCAAAACCGAGCCCATATCGCGGCCGGCAATATTGGCTGTTACGTAAATCACACGCTCCTGGTCTTTGCGTTCAACAAGCACCGGCCCGCGCCTCGGACGGATGTTCACCACATTTCGGAGCACCACTCGCTCTCCCTCGGCATTGGTAATCGGAAGGTCCAGAATATCTCGCAGATCTTTCTTCTCCGCACCCTCGAGCTTTACCCGAATGGGGTACTCGTTTCCCCCCTCCCGGTAATTGCCCGCAGAGGTCCCGGAAAGAACTGTTTGCAGCATGTTGGCAATCTTGGATACCGTCAGTTTCATGCCAGCGGCCTTTTGTCGATCCACGATAATGAGCTCTTCCGGGGTTCCCGTCTCCCGGCTCATCTTGGCGTCGGTGATACCGGCCACATTCTCGATGATCTCCTGAACCCGACTGGCCAGTGCGTCGGACGTCTCGAGGTCGTGCCCGCGCACGCCCACCTGGACCCGATCGTCTCCTCCGGTGCCGATCCGGAGCAAAAAGAGCCCCTGTCCGGCACGTGTACGGATTTCGACACCGGGGATGGCATTGAGCTTCTTGCGAAGGGCCGCTGCGATCTGATCGCTGGAGCGTGTCCGTTTCTTGACCGGCCTGAGCGCAATCCGCATCTCACCGGCATTGGATCCCCTGGCCCGCCAGCTGGAACCGCCGATAAACGACACGGTGTTTTGGATCTCAGGCACCTCCTCCTTGACGATAGACTCTATCTTCTGAAAGCTCTTATCAACCAGGTCCAGGCGGGTGCCCACAGCCATCTCCGCATAGACCCGCACTTCGCTTTCATCGGTGGCAGGCATCAACTCAACACCCACCAGTGGAATCAGACAAAGGCTCCCCAACAGCACCAGCAGTGCAGATCCCAATATCAGTACCCGGTGGTTGAGGGCAAAGTGGAGGAAATCTCGGTACCTGTTTTCCATCCGGGCAAAAAACCTTCCCGTAATCTGGAAAATCTTCCCGCCCCGAGCAGTGCCGTCCACTGTTTCAACCATGACCGAGGAGCGTACCCGGGAGGCCAGCATGGGCACCAGGGTCAGGGCCACGACCAGAGAGCAGCCCAGCGAAAAACTCACCACGTAGGAAAGCTGCTTGAACATGATCCCGGACATGCCGCGTACAAAAATAAGCGGCAAAAACACGGCCAGCGTGGTCAAGGTGCTGGCGATAACTGCGGCTGTCACTTCCTGGCTGCCGTTTACGGCCGCCTGTTCGGGACCCTGGCCCGCCTCTCGAAGCCGATAGATATTCTCCAGCACAACGATGGCATTATCCACCAGCATGCCGATTCCAAGCGCCAGACCGCCGAGGGTCATCAGGTTCAGAGTGAACCCACCGAAATACATCAGGGCAAAGGTGGCAACCACCGATATAGGAATCGTAGTGGCAATAATGGCGGTGTTAGGTATGTTGCGGAGAAAAAGCAGCAGCACGAATACTGCCAACACTCCTCCGTAGAGAATGGACGTGCCCACATTGGTGATGGAGCGCCGGATATAATCGGAGGTGTCGATGATGGGGACAATATGGAGCTGCGGAATCTCTTGGTTGATCCGCTCAATCTCCTTTAGCACTCCGGTTGCAACCTCCACAGTGTTCTTCCCGGATTGTTTGTTGACTGAAAGGCGGACGCCCGCCTCACCGTTCACCCTCACAATCCGCGTTACCTTCTCCCAGGCATCTTCTACGGTGGCGATCTCTTTTAACTGAATAGGCACCCCTTCTCGGATGGCCACCACCGTATTTCGGAGCTCATCCAAACTGGTGTAAACTCCCGGGGTTCGAATGGTGACATCAAGGAGCCCTCGTTCGAGGGTGCCGGCCGGAAGATTGATGTTTTCTTCCTTGAGGCGGTCCAGAAGCTGATCGATGGGAAGCCCGAGGGCTTTTACCTTTTCCGCGTTCAGGTTGACGTGAATTTCCCGGTCCAGCCCGCCCCGGATATCCAAAGAGGCCACCCCTGGAATCCGCTCGATCCGGTTTTTCACTTGGTCGTCGATAATTCTTCTTACCTGAATGGGGTCCAGGTTGCTGGATACACCGAGGATAAGAATCGGAAAGGAGGCGAGATCGAACTTGCGCAGTCTGGGGCGTTCGGCATCTTCCGGCAGGCGCGGAACGACGCGATCCAGCCGATCCCGGATGTCGTTGGCCGCCGCATCCAGGTCCGTACCCCATGTGAAGGTAACCCGCACACTGCTGCGGCCTTCAGCGGAAACCGAGGTGACCTCCTCCACCCCAGGTACCGCGCTCATGGCCTCCTCGACAGGACGGGTGATCAGCTCTTCGACTTCCTCGGGACTGGCATTTTCGTATTCAGTCGAAACGCTCAGCGTCGGGTAAGTGATGTCGGGCATTAGGTCGATGGAAAGGCGAGACAAGGAGACCCCGCCCACGATGATAACGATCAAAGAGACCATAACAGTCAGCACGGGGCGATGGACGGAAAAGCGGGAAATGTTCATGACTTTCCTTCTCTTACAGTCCCCCATTCCCGCTTGACGGCGGCCTTTTCGCCTGTTACCGGCATCTCGCCGGCCGGCTTCTGGTCCGGAATTATGATCGAAGCATTGTCTTCCAACAGGTGGTGCCCCAGGGTCACCACCGCACCGGTAATGGGCGGAATCAACACTTCGGCCTGGACGCCGTTTACGATACCGACGGTCACCGGCACAAACCGGGCTTTTTTGTTCTGAAGATCGGCCAGAAAAACCCCTTGGGTACCGTTTCTCTTGACAAGGGCGGCTGCCGGAACCACGGTGGCGTTTTCATGCTCGTCGAATTGGATCTGAACCCTTACAAACATCCCCGGCTTCAAAAGCTTTTGTGGATTGGGTATTTCGATCTCCACCCGGGCCTCCCTGGATTTTTCTTTCAGAAGGGGTGCGATTCGAATCACATTTCCGGTAAAGGTGCGACCCGGAAACGCGTCGGTGGAAACGATGGCCTTCAGTCCCTGCTGAACCTTGGGATAGTCCCGTTCGATGACATAGATAGCGGCGATGAGCTTTCCAATATCGAGAATGGAGACGATCGGGGTGTTGGGCGCCAGCATGGCCCCTTCGTCCACAAACCGTTCGCCCACCACCTGGTCCCCGGTGATATTGTTTTCAGGGACCTGAATCTGAGCATAAGAAAGCCGTACGTTGGCCATCTTCAGGGCCGCCTCTTTTTGAGACACTTGGGCGTTGGCCACTCTCAGCCCTGCCTGCTGGGTCTTAAATTCGGATTCCGCAGCATCCAGCTGGGATTCTGAGGCGATCTTCTTCTTCCGCAATTCCACAGTTCGTTCATACTCTCGTCTTGCGTTTTCAAGGGTGTTGTTCCGCTCCTGAAGATTTGCCTGGGCGACCTCCAGTTCCGCCTTTGCCTGGCTGACCTCTTGCCGGTATTCATCGTCGTCCAGGACGGCCACCAGCTGCCCGCTTTTGACTGTATCGCCGATATGGACCAGCATCTTTTCGAGCCGCCCGGCGATTTTGGGTGCCAAGACAAATGAGGAGAGTGGATACAGGGTCCCGGTAAAGCTTCTCACTTCTTGGATGGCGGCTTTCCTTACGGGCGCAATCTCAACAGCGACGGGGGCATTTCGGTGCTGACGTTCGAGACCTTTTCTAGAAGCAGAGGCCTTTTGATAAATCTGCCAGCCTAGAAAACCGAACCCCGCCAGGACAGCAATGGTAACAAAGAGTCTTTTCAATGATCCGTACCACCTCTTATTGACAAATGATTGTTTTAGGTTAAGGGTTCTTGCCACTGCCTGTCAACCAAGCCCGCAAGCGCTCAATGGCCTGACCAGCGACAGATAATGATTCAATTGCATCAGATTCTTGACAAGTTTTTAGTGTAGCAAATCCGGATGAATATAGCGAAACAATTCCTTTAAATAGCTATCCCCTACCCCAGCCAAGCGATCAATAAACCGCTCACATTGACCGGGCACCTTGCCGAGAGATCCATCTTGCAATGATGCGTAATATGTATTAACAGAAGTTTAAAATCTCCAAACCGCGCAAATCGTGTGCATGCAGAGTGTCTTTAGGCCCGAAACATTGGGCTGGTGTGGAGTAACTGCGATGATGACTACGAACAGGGTATTTAAGAATCTTCCTGAGCGCCTCGTTGGCTTAGAGGACCTTGCCGAAAACCTGTGGTGGAGCTGGAACCCGGCTGCAAGAATGCTTTACAAGATGCTTAGCCGTCAGGCCTGGAAAGAGAGTCTCCACAATCCGGATAAGATGCTCAAAGAACTCCCTAAAGAGGTCTTGGAACTGGCTGCCACGTCTTCTGAGTACTTGAAGCATTATGACAAGGTGATATCGGAGTTCCACAAATACACGGGCGAAAGAACATGCCGCTATCTAAAAGAGTTGGGTGACAGGAAAATGCAACCCATTGCCTATTTTTCCGCAGAATATGGTCTACACCATTCCCTGCCCTTTTATGCGGGCGGCTTGGGTTTCCTGGCAGGTGATTTCATGAAGGAATGTAGCGACCTGGGACTGCCCTTGGTCGCAGTCGGGTTCATGTACCCCGAAGGGTACTTCCGGCAGTACATTCGAGAAGATGGCTGGCAGGAGCAAGCCCATCAGGTGCTCGACAGAGATGCTGCATCGATTTCGAGGGTCCTGGACCAAAATGGGCAACAGGTGGTTGTGAAAGTGCCGCTGATTGATCCTCCGATTCATGTGGCAGTCTGGAAAACGGAGGTTGGCCGGGTATGTCTTTATCTCATAGATACCGACATAGACATGAACGATCCGTGGAATCGAGGTGTCTCAGCCCAACTGTATTCAGGGGATGTTGAACAGCGGCTGCGCCAAGAAATCGTGCTGGGTATTGGGGGCTCGGAGGTCCTTGAGAAGCTGGGTATCCGATATTCTGCCTTGCATTTGAACGAAGGCCATCCAGCCTTTGCCCTTTTGGAAGATATCCGAGACCTCGTTCAGACAGGCATGAGCTTTGAAAAAGCGAGCGAACAGATTAAGGCGAGGACGGTTTTTACGACACATACCCCAGTGCCAGCCGGACATGACGTGTTCCCGTTTCATTTGATGGAAAAATATTTTCATACCTACTGGCCCTCTCTAGGCTTAAATCATGACCGTTTCCTGCAACTGGGAATCCATCCCGAAAAGCGAGACTCAGGATTCAATATGACGGTCCTGGCGCTTCGTATGTCAGGATATTGTAATGCAGTGAGTCGGAAGCACGCAGAAGTCACCCGCCGCATGTGGCAATGTTTGTGGCCTGGTGAACCGGAGGACAAGGTCCCCATAGACTTCGTCACCAACGGTGTTCACGTGCCCACATGGATTGAACCCAAACTGGAACTCCTTTTCAATAAATACCTTGGCCCGGACTGGTTGGACGCACATGACAATCCTTCGGCCTGGGAAGCCATAGACAAGATCCCTGACGAAGAACTGTGGAAGACCCACTACTGGTTGAAGATCAAGTTGATTGACGCCATTCGCGAGCGATCCCGCGATCGATGGGCCAACGACCATGTGAGCCCTTCCTGGGTTCTGGCTGGCGGAAGCCTTTTGGATCCTTCTGTGCTGACCATCGGCTTTGCCCGGCGTTTTGCCACGTACAAGCGGGGGGATCTTATTTTCTTCGACATGGAACGATTGAAACGACTCCTAAATGACCGATGGAGGCCCATACAGATTATCTTTGCCGGAAAAGCCCATCCCGCCGATGATCCCGGGAAAAGAATCCTTCAAAGGGTGTTCAACATGACCCGAGACCCTGCGGTGGGAGGGCGGATTGCCTTTGTGGAGGACTACGGGGAACAGTTCGCCCAATATCTGGTTCACGGGGTGGACGTGTGGCTGAACAACCCCCTTCCTCCCATGGAGGCCAGCGGGACAAGCGGCATGAAGGCAGCGCTCAATGGGGTCCCGAACCTGAGCATATTGGATGGGTGGTGGATAGAGGGATTCAATGGGAAAAACGGCTGGGCCTTTGGTCATGAAGAGATCGATGGCGATCGGGATCGGGCAGACGCCGAAGCGATTTACAGATTCTTGGAAGAGGAGATTGTTCCTCTCTACTACAAAGTCTCAACAAATGGCGTTCCCGATGGTTGGGTACGCGTTATGAAAGAATCGATCAAGACTAATGCCTGGAAGTTCTCTAGCCGCCGGATGGTTCGAGAATACATCCAGAAATTCTATCTTAAGGCCTTAAAGGAGTCCTGATTCATAGAACACTGCCGACCAGTCCTGTCCAACTGCTCATGCACAATGCAATCTCTTGCGCGGTTACCCAAAAGGGCTTTTCAGGAATAGATGATCGTTGAGTGTCCTGGCTGTCGTTGCATGTAGACAGCCGTTTGTCCGGTTATCCTATGAAAGTTTTTCTGTTTGCGTCCCTCCGTTTGACCTAGGACATGAAACTTCATGAAACACGATATTCAAAGGAAGCCAAGCTTGCACCCCAAGAAAGGAACCCTGGGAACATTTGGTGGGGTTTTCACGCCAAGCATTCTCACAATCCTCGGGATCATTCTCTTTCTCAGGCTTGGGTATGTCGTAGGAAACGCCGGACTCGGGCGTGCACTAATCATTATTGGCCTAGCTAATGCCATTTCAGTCCTGACCAGTGTTTCTCTTTCTGCAATTGCTACAAATTTAAGAGTCAAAGGTGGTGGTGACTATTATCTTATTTCGCGCACGCTCGGCGTGGAATTTGGTGGCGCCATAGGCATTGTCCTTTTCCTCGCTCAGTCCGTATCCATTGCTTTTTATTCTATCGGCTTTGCGGAAGCCTTTAGCAGTACGCTTACTAAAGCCTCCTGGGCTTCAGTTCAAGTAGTAGCAATTCTTGCAGTGTCATTTCTCTTTGTTTTTGCCTGGCTGGGTGCTGATTGGGCTACCAGGCTGCAATACGTAATCATGACTATCTTAGCAGCAGCTCTCGTTTCTTTTTTTGTTGGGGGTTTGTGGAAGTGGAACAGCACCATTTTTGCTCAAAACTGGACAAACCCTTCTTCCAGTTCAACATTCTGGGGCCTATTTGCCATCTTTTTCCCCGCTGTCACAGGTTTTACCCAAGGGGTAAGCATGTCCGGAGACCTGAAGGATCCTGGTAAAAGCCTCCCCTTGGGTACATTTGCGGCCGTTGGTTTGTCTATCATCATTTACTTTGGTGTGGCCCTCATATTTGCCGGTGCAGCACCGGGTGATTTGCTCGTGAAAGACTATGGGGCCATGAAACAAGTCGCAAGCATTCACTTCCTCATAGATGCAGGCGTGATAGGCGCGACCCTTTCTTCTGCTATGGCCTCCTTTCTCGGAGCCCCCCGGATTCTTCAGTCGTTAGCGAGTGATCGCATTTTTCCTTTCCTCATGCCATTTGAAAAGGGAGTAGGACAAACCAATAATCCTCGCCGTGGGGTTCTGCTTTCGCTGGCAATCGCTTTGGCTACGGTCAGTCTTGGAAAACTCAACCTGATTGCGCCTCTGGTGTCTATGTTCTTTTTGATTTCCTACGGCCTTCTTAATTATGCCACATACTTCGAGGCGCGAGCGTCGAGCCCTTCCTTTCGCCCTCGGTTTCGTTGGTTTGACCTCAGGCTGAGCCTATTGGGTTTTGTAGTGTGTCTGGGCGCCATGCTGGCCATTAACCTGGCGGCTGGTGCAGTAGCAGTTGCAGTTCTCTTTGCCATTTACCAGTATTTGAAACGCACCGCAGGCCCGGCACGTTGGGCCGATAGCACCCGTTCATATCATCTCCAGCAGCTCCGCGAGCATCTTCTGGCAGCAGCCGCTGAACCGGAACATCCGCGTGATTGGCGCCCTCAGCTGCTTGCTTTGTCAGATGATTCGTACAGACGGGGACAACTCTTGCACTTTGCCTCATGGATCGAAGGCGGCAGCGGCCTGACCACTGCTGTGCGGATATTGGAGGGTGAGGGCGTGAAAATGCTGAAAGCGCGGGAGGAAGCCGAAGCCGAACTTCGGGCAGACATTACTGCACATAATTCGCACGCATTCCCGCTGATCTTGGTTGCCCCGAACCTTGAGGCAGGTATTCAGACCCTGGTTCAAAGCTTTGGAATCGGGCCCCTAAAGGCTAATACGATCCTCCTAAACTGGCTTGGTCAATATCCCTGGAGGATTCTTGACTATGGAGAGACGCGGTACGAGCGCAATCTTCGCACTGCTTTTCGACTTGGCTGCAACATCGTCATCTTGGATGCAAAGGAGGCCAAATGGGCAAAACTGGAACAGTTACCTGTGGAGGAACGCCGTATTGATGTATGGTGGACTCGGGATCCCACCAGTCACTTAATGCTCTTGTTAGCATACCTGATGACGCGGAGCGAGGCCTGGAAAGACGCACGGATTAGAGTCATCGGATCAGCAGATGGCAACCCAGCAGACGAAGTTAATGCAAGCCTTGACAAAAGCCTCGAAGAAGCGCGTATCGATGCCGAATCCAAAGTAGTTGCGGAAGGAAGCACCGATACTATTGCACGCGTTTCTACCGACGCGGCAATAGTGCTTCTACCCTTTCGTCTTAGAAAAAACCAACTTGTTGGCCCCTTTGGCAGCCAGTTGAAAGATCTCATGCCCCAACTGCCGATTACAGCTGTTGTCCTGGCTGCTAAGGATGTTGACCTCGATGCTGAGCCAGAGAATGGACAGGCGGCAGTTATCGCTGCTGCCGCTGATGTTGCAGCAGATGCCGCAAAAAAGGCCAGGGAGGCGCAAAAGGACGCTGTTGATGTCACCGAAAAGGCACAGACAAAGTCCCGAGAAATGGAAGCAGCTGTTTCCTCCGGCGCAGATGAGGAAACAGTGATGGAGTTGAAAGCAGCTGCGGAGCAGGCCAAGGAAGAAGCCTCAAGAGCAGCACGGCGAGCGGCAAAAGCAACGTTCAAGGCAGAAGACGCAGCCCGCAGGGCAGAGACCCTGAAAGCCAACCCTGTGGAAGCCGCCAAGGAATCCGTCGCCTCTCTGGACACAGAAAAGGGCAAGCGAGCGGATACACAAAAGGATGAGGCCACTGAGGATAAGGACAACGACGCAACAAACTAAATAAGACCTGAGAGAGGCTTTCCCTTAGGGTAAACAAAACGTAGATCCAAGCACACATTTTGTTTGCGATCAATTGAGGTTCATTTTACATATGTATGAGCATTCGGGAGGGTGATACAAGATGGCTAAGGATTTTCCCCCTATTTATGGCAGTGAAGAAAAGGTGGTGGAGTCAACTTCTGGCGACAGAGGCAAGCTTTATGCATCCATTTCAGACCTAAACATTGAGAGAATACAATCCTCGTTTGGGATTGCACTTCATATGCATCAACCCACAATCCCAGCTTCTTCTGATGATA
>CAZCWQ010000075.1:0-15053 GCA_964502365.1 uncultured Desulfobacterales bacterium
GCCGTGGGAAGTACTACATGTTGCGGTTGCCTCTTGTGACTTTAAAGTGTCGATGTCACGTTCTTTAATTTTCAAATCAGCGGGTTAACTGATAGGTTTCTGATGGAAATCGTTCTCTTCTCATTTTGAAACGCTCCTGAACAACTTTGCCAACAGCAGGATAGTGGGAACGAGATGAAAGACAAGGTCGAAGATATCTAAGGGCTTCTTTAGTGTGCCCTCCTTCAACATGATCAGCTTCTCCCAAACATGTGGTATTGGGTAAAAGGGAGCGAGGAGCATAAAAACGGCTGCAAGAATAAGTATAGGGTAGGGTATTCTGTCAATCAAGTCCCACATTAGCCGTTCCAAGAGAACAGAAACATGCGCCATCGATAAAGATAGCAGTCTTGAGCTACATATAGGCAAAAACGTTCGAGAATGCAAATAGAGATCAGAAAAAATGCGACCTTTCAAGAGGTTGGCTGGATTGCAGAAATCTGTCATTTTCGCTGGATTAGGAGGACCACAACATCTTGTGGCATAAAAAAAGCGGAGCCATTTGTGACTCCGCCTCGATGTTTGACAATTGAAACAGATTTACTTCTTAGACTTCTTCCTGAGCCCCACAAGATCCACTGGGCCAGTGCCGAGCACTCTATGATGTTATTCCGGTACTACTCTACTTGAAACTTAAAGTGGGCTTCATCCCAAATGATACCATACTGGTTGCCAACATAAGCGTCATAAGTGTAATTTCCCGTTGGCCAACCGTCAGGGATTTCATATGATAAGATTGCGGTTTTTATCTCGTATGGGGTAAAGTAAAGCTGAACAGGACCGATCAGCCAACTAGTTTGAATCGGCCCGTCTACGTGGGTTATCTTAGTGCCAAAATAGGCAGGCCCGCTTCCGTTATAGTTGCTGCCAGCAATAGCCCTCACCTCAAGATTCCCTCCTCGCGAGACCGTTGGTTTGACGGGCACGATTATCGGGTCGGGGTTTACTATGTTACACCACGCAGGTACTGGCTTGCAGTCAATATTTGGAAAGTCGCTCCCATCGCAAACATCGGGTTCTGGATCCTGGTATCCGTCGTGACAACCGCTGTGAACACAGTTATGGACAATAACCGTGGCTGGAGGATTGCCCACTGTCGGATGACAGGAGATGGAGTCGCAAGAGCAGTCCTGCGTGGTCCAGTGAAGGGGATAGCACTGTGTCTCGCTATGGCAGCCGCGACAGGCATCTTCCTCTAAGGCCCATACTGATCCAACGCCACCTAGGATCATTACCATAATTGCGGCTAGGACCAAGAACTTCTCAGTATTCAGCATTGTCTTCTCCTTTCTCGTAAGCCCTTAAGGTTAGACGCCCAATGTGGCCTTTTTTGCGCTCCCAACAAGATGGCCAAGTCCTGTCAGGAGCAAGGTAGGCACATCTTGAGGCTCATTTAACCTCCTGTGCATGTGATCGGTTAAGGAATAGAACAGCGGTACTGCAAGTATGCGTGTTCTTTAGCCGATTGTAGGGTGAAAGTCAAGAGGAGCACGTAGAAAGGACAGCAAGGGGCCTAAAACAGGCTTAGATGGGCTTAGGAGCACGATCATTTTACAGGGCATGGTTGAGCATGGGAAAACAGGAAAGGCCGGGGGGAAGGTGTTCCAAAAAGCTGTTCCCATTAAGATAGGTTATGGTTAGGTAGGCCCCCCGACCAGAAATGTTTGTAACAAACTGCGGGGATTCAGTCAAGGGTCAACGGGTAGGCACAAAAGAAAGCCCCCAGAGAACGGGACATGTCCACAGACTCCAGGGGTTCAGACCCCACCATTCAAACCCGATCTGTTACTTAGGCTAAGAGGGGCGTCAGCGGGGTGAGAGATCCAATATCACGCTCACATGCAATGTCAACAGGCAGAGCGTGATGGCCCTGCCCGTACTCTTTAATACAGCTTTATCCTTATTTTGTGTCAATCAGGTAACCAGAAAAGGTGACACATCCTCCTCCTTCAGTACCTTTACGTTGCAGCGCAACACTGGAGCCAGGGGCGAAAGGAATTTCTGAATTAAGATGAAGTCTCTTTTGAATATGCTGCTTAGAGGAAAAAACCATAATAGTTTTCGGAATCTTGTTCTCAAGGAACCAGATGCAGAAGTTATCAGAAGAAACTGGGGTTGCAATTATGTCGGTGAGTACGAACTTCTTATCAGGGGGAACAATCATTACAGTGCAAGGCTCAACAGAGGACATCCCTAAGAACTGTGTGCCAGTCACAACGACCCACTGATTCCGGTCATCATACACACTTCCCAAGCTCTTCTGACATGCATCAGTTGGTGTTGCACGAGCTGGCACAATAGAGACCGCAAGAGCCAGGAATACGGCTAAAAACGTTGTTTTTTTATAACAGTCCTCCGAGACTAGGCTGGTAGATACTTTTGAGCTTTTGTGCCGTGTTCTGGATAAGATGATATAGAATAATGAGACTTTCTCCATCCATGAAAATACAACACTTTGAGGCTTGAACGGTAGGATCTTGTAAAGCAAGGCCAAAAATTCCAAAATTAGAATGTCCAACACAAGAAACCATATTAATTTGTGATCCCATTCCCCAAATAGAACAGGCAGTATAAGATGAAGCGTAATCGCAAACACGCCAACATGTAGAAAAATTGTCCATAAACATACTGCAACCATTTGAGAGAATACTTTCATCGGAATCTAATTATATTAACGGTATTAATAAGAACTTCTTGAGATGAAAAAACCTCTTGACAGACATATATAGAAGAGTCTATAAAGATAGAAAAGGTATAGAAAGGGGGTAGACGGAAGTTGACGGATCTCTATATCAAGAAGTTTTCAAAAGAATTAAAGAACTTGGCAAAGGCTGAGGCAGCATTGCAGGATGTTACCTTGAGGGAGATCGTAACAGAAGCACTAACGGCCTATCTCAAAAAACAGGAACAGAAAAGGGCTAAAAAGAAAGGAGGGATGCCTGAATGATCGTTAACCTTAAACCAGACATCAAGGGAGGTGATTTTGAATGGGTATGATCTACAAACGAGGCAAGACTTACTGGATTAAGTATTACCGGAACGGGAAACCTTACCGGGAGTCAACCAGAAGCCGTAAAGAGGCAGATGCAAAGAGGCTCCTCAAGAAGCGTGAGGGCGAAATCTCACAGGGCAAACTACCCGGTATCTACTTTGACAAGGTACGGTTTGACGAACAGGCAGAGGACTTCCTTACAGACTACCGTATCAACCAAAAGAAGTCCCTCAGACGCGCTGAGTTGAGCGTAGAACACCTTAAAAGCACCTTTGAAGGGCTTATTAGGGCGCCTGACATTACCACGGACAAAATAAGAGCCTATATTGAGCAAAGAATGGCGTGGGCATGTGGTGAATGCAAAAATACATTTCTTGCGGATGAGATCCAGAATATCAAGAAACCTGTGTGTCCTCACTGTGGTTCAAACGATGAGCTGAAGAAAGGTGCTACCAACGCCACAATCAACAGGGAACTATCTGCATTAAAGCGGATGCTCAACCTTGGAGCACAGCAGACACCACCAAAGGTTGACCGGGTTCCCTTTATTCCCATGTTAGGGGAAAACAATGCAAGGCAGGGATTCTTTGAGCATGGAGAATACCTTGCCTTAAGGGATGCCCTACCCTCTTATCTCAAAGGCTTTGCAACCTTCGCGTATCACACAGGGTGGAGGCTGTCAGAGATTACAGGGCTCACATGGGCACAGGTGGACAAAGAGCAAGGCATTGTCAGGCTTGAGGTGGGAATGACTAAGAACAGTGAGGCACGGACCATCTACATGGACGATGAGGTTAAAGAAGTTATCAATCAACAGTGGGAAGCCCGTAAGAAGAGCCAGAAGCTGTTACCTTATGTTTTCCTGAACAGTGAGGGCACTGACAAGGTGAAGCGGTTTGACAAAGCGTGGAAGACTGCTTGTAGAGATGCCAAGATAGGCAAGCGTTTATTTCACGATTTTAGGCGTACAGCAGTAAGAAACATGGTGCGCTCTGCTACTCCCGAGCGGGTAGCAATGATGATTTCAGGTCATAAGACAAGAGCGGTCTTTGACAGGTACAACATTGTGAATGATACCGATTTAAAGCTGGCAGCACAGAAACAACAAACTTACTTAAAATCGTGTACGGGCACAGTTTTGGGCACAATTCACGATTTGAGCGAAAAAAAGGAGTCAAGCTCAAATGCCTAACCCCTTCTTATCTTTGCCTTTCCCCTGGTGCCGAGGCCCAGAATCGAACTGGGGACACGCGGATTTTCAGTCCGCTGCTCTACCGACTGAGCTACCTCGGCATTCGCATGTAATGTTTTCGTCTATTTGAAGCCTCAATCCTTGTCAAGAAATTTCTGGCTGTTTCCCATATCCCCAAGGCTGTGCTGGAGGATAGTGGCCGCAGCAATTGCTGCTGTATCTGATTTCAAGATTCTCGGTCCAAGGGAAGCACAAGTAAAGCCAGCCTGCCGTGCCAACGCCACCTCTTCGTCTGTAAAACCACCCTCAGGCCCCACAAGAGCCAACACCTTGCGTATGCCACGCTTGCCGGTCGGGCAAAACCACGGCTCAAGTCCAGGTTGGTCATTATGGAAAATAATATTTAGATCATAAGGCCTGGGACTGCTCATCAGTTCCCGAAAGGAAATCAACGGGCCAACATTTGGTGTCCGGAACCGTCCGCACTGTTTGAGAGACTCCCTGGCAATGTTCTCCCAACGTTGCTTTCTTGCTGCCAGCCGTTTGGGTTCCAGTCTTGGCACGCTACGTTGAGCCCTAAACGGAATGAAAGCAAAAGCACCCAGTTCAGTCAACTGACGGATAATCCTATCCATCTTTCGGGCCTTAAGGAGGGCCTGGGCTATTGTGATCTCCACAGGAGACTCGGATACTGCACAATATTGGTGCAGGATTAAAAGGGTGATCTTTTGAGGTGTGCTGTCCACAATTCGGGCACGGTATTCAGATCCTTCGCCATCGAAAAGGATGAGCTCGTCTCCGTCTCCCAACCGCAAAACTGTTCGAATATGCCTCACATCCGGCCCAGTGAGGGCAGCTTCATGGGAACGTATTTGCTCCTTACGGAGAAAAAAACGCCTCATTTTTGTCCTATCGACTTGTATACAAGATCAGGCATGCTCCAACCGTGGCGAAAAGGATGTTGGAAGCCCACGCAGCAAGAAAAGGGGAGACGATCCCCGTGTACCCCAGGGTTCGAAATAGTTCAAAGGTGACAAGGTACATGGCAATGATAGCAAAACCGATCCCGATGCCGGCCGCGACCCCTCTGCCTTTTTCTTTTCGAAATGCAAGGGCGATTCCAATCAGGCCCATGACAAATGAAATGCACGGAAATGCCAATTTGATGTGCGTATCCACCCAGTAGGTTCGGGCGCTATATCCTTCTCTTTCGATCTTTTCTGCATAGCGGCGCAGTTCTTTAAACCCCATCTCGTCGGAGGGCTTGACACCCTTCTTAAAGTCCTCGGGAGTCTCATGAAGTGCGAGAGTCATCTCAGAAAACGTTGAGACACTGTAGGTGCCGTCATCCTGTCTTCGCTTTATGGTGCCATCGAACAAGTGCCAACGACCATCTTTCCATACCGCACGTTGGGCATTAATGCGCTGTGATATCCTAAAATCTTGTCCAAACTGATTGATGACCACACCGAGCAAGGTCTCGGCCCCTACATCATAAGTTCTAATATTATAGATAGCGTCCTGCCCTTTGTACCACAACGATTCGTATTTATGGACAAACTCAGGTGATTCCTTTTGCACATAAGTCTTCCAGACGGCATTGACCCGACGATTGGTATAGGGGACTATCAAGTCACTGTTTATGAAGGACATAAAGCTGATAAATGAGCCAAGCATGAGCAGGGGGAAGATTATTTTGAAGGGGCTCACCCCACTTGCCTTCAGGGCAATGATCTCATTGCCTCTGGCCAGGAGTCCCATGCCGATGATCGTGGACATTAGCATTGCCACAGGTGTCATCTGATCGACAACCAGTGGGAGCTTAAAAAAAATGTAGATCAGCATGTAATGAAGGTGTGCCCCGGCTTCTATAAAATTGTCGATCCTTTCAAAAAAATCGACGACAACGTAAATCGTCACAAAGGCCAAGAGAATGATCACAAATATCTTGGTAATCTCTTGGAGGATGTATCTGGTCAGGATGGTCATGGTCTTGTCGATATCAGCTGCGTGTTTCGAAGAGGCTTCTGGCCTGTTCAGCCAAACGGGTCAAGGTGACCAGTGACCTCATCGGCGTTTCCTGACATGCTCGGACGAACATTACCGCCGATAATGCCCCGAACATGAGGTTGGGCATCCATGCACCCAGCGCGGGCGGCAGAGCGCCAGATTCTCCGAAGCTCCTCGCCGCAGACAGCAAAACGTAGTATAGAAGAAAGATGCCCAGTGCCATGGCCACTCCTGAGGAATAGCTGTGGTCTGTACTCTGAACCGCGAGAGACAGTCCGATAAGACCCAAGATCAAACACGAGAATGGGAGGGAAAACTTTTCATGAAAGTCCATGAGCATTATGTTATATTTTGCGTCCCGAACCTCGGCTGTTCTGATCTTTCGCCACAATTCCTTTAATGGCATTTCACCTTGGTCCGGTTGCCCGGGTGCGCTGTCATGGCCAAACTGTGGCAGATCCAAGGCGAGTTGATAGGTCTGGAACTGAATGGTGTCAGAACTCTTCAAGTCCTTGCTGTCATAGTGGATCTCCCCGTCAATCAACCTTAGGGCCAAATTCTTGCGCTCGGCATTGCTCAATACAAGGCCTTTTCGGGCTACAATGACATGGGAGAGCTCCGAATCCCGTTCGTCGGCAATGAAGACATTTTTTAGTGTCCTGCCGGTGGTGTCCACGTTGTTGACGTAGAGCACCATACCCTTGAAATCATCAATGAAAATGCGGGGTGTAATACCGATGTATGCCTTGCGCTGGGTCAATTCATAAACCAGACCCCTGAAAGCGCGATTTCCTTTTGGCATAAGATAAACGGCCATGACAGTGGACGTAAGATAGGCAAACATGGATAATACCAACACCGGTGGAAGCAGCTGATAAAGACTAATACCAGAGGCCTTAAGGGCCGTAACTTCATGGTCATGAGAGAGCCGCAGAAAGGTTACCAGGGTTGCCACAAGTACAGACATGGGAAAGGTGAAAACAAAAAAATAGGGAAGCTTGTAAGCAATCAGGTGAATCAATGCAACCGGGGACATACCTTTGTTCACCACCAGATCCGTGAACGTAAAGATCTTGGCCACCAGCAAGACAAAGGTAAACGTGCCAAGGCTGATCCAAAAGACCAGGAATATCTCTTTCAATATGTATCTGTGCACGATGCGGGGCATGGGCGAACCTAATATGAAAATTACTTGTCTACCGGCTCTAAGCTCAAGTCTTAAAGTTCAAAGTAAGAAAAAAATAATCCTCTATTTTCATCCGTTTATGCAACTCTTGAGTCAACAGGGGCTGGTTTGACCTGACGCCGACATGCAGCCGTCTGAGACCTTAAATAAAAGAAATTGTTTTGTAAATTGTTTTTTTCTAGTATATGGATACATCGATGACTATCAGAGAACGCATTGAAAATGAGGAAAGGACTACCCTTTCTGCGTTTGCTAAATTGAGCGCAGAGAGCAAGGGCCGGCGTAACCCAGAGAATCCATGCGACATTCGAACTGTGTTTCAACGTGATCGAGATAGGATTATCCACTCCAAATCATTCAGACGCCTCAAACACAAGACCCAGGTATTTCTCTCCCCTACAGGAGACCATTACCGCACTCGCCTCACCCATACCTTGGAGGTCGCACAGATCGCTCGAACGGTTGCCAAGGCCCTTCAAGTTAACGAAGTTCTGACCGAGGCCATCGCACTCGGCCACGACTTGGGGCACACCCCATTTGGTCACGCCGGTGAGTCGGTGCTGAACGAGATTTTCCCCGGCGGGTTTTCCCATCATGAACACGGCCTAAGGGTAGTCGATGTTTTGGAAAAACGTGGTCGTGGGCTGAATCTTACTGCTGAAGTAAGGGATGGGATACTGAAACATTCCAAAGGCAAGGAAGAAATCCTACCGGGGGACTCCAACTCCCGACCTTTCACCGTGGAAGGGAGGGTGGTGCGCGTTTGTGACGTCATTGCATACGTGAACCACGACCTGGACGATGCAATTCGCGGCGCCATTATCAGTAAGAATGATATTCCCGGAACTTGCCTCAAGGTCTTGGGAGATTCTCATGCCAAGCGCATTGACACAATGGTGAAGGATCTCATCTTTGCTTCCTTTGAACACCCGGGCACTGAGCTCCGAATGCAAGACAGCGTTTATCATGCCCTGGTGACTATGCGTGATTTTCTCTATGAGCGTGTCTATGAGGTTCATGCAGTGCATGCTGATTTTGTTCGTGCCAAAAAGATTGTTCGCGAGCTCTATAGCAGATTCATGGAAGACCAAAGAGCTTTTCGGGAAGAAATCGGGGAAGTTTCCCGTGGGGGCTCCAGAGAGCAGACCGTGTGTGACTTTATCGCAGGCATGACGGACCGGTACGCTCTTTATCTCTACGAAAAGCTGTTTCTTCCGAGACCATGGATGGTGTTTTGATCGGTCAGTTGTAAGATTCGTACTTGTACAAAAAATCTTGACACATGGAGAAACACTGTGGTAGTTTTTTTAAGAAAATCAAGAACTACAGTAATCCGTTTGTCCGAAGCTCAACGCCGCCATTAGGCTTTGCTCAGGGCCGTGAATGGCAGATGGACTTTCTACAAAGCAGTCAAGCAAAGGGGACATGATCATGGACACCGACAGCAAAAACGTGGAGGGGAAGACGTCTGGAGGGGATACCTCTCTCCAGCAGGCCAATGAGATGGAAGAAATCATCGACCTTGTGGAGCCTGCATCAGAAGATGATGAGCAGAGTGAGGCTATTGTCACACCGAAGGAGGAGGCAGGGTTGGAAGAACAACCAGAAGATTTCATTGATCTGACCGATCTGGTTGAGGATCAGGATTCACAGGCCGACGACATGGAGTTGTCAGAGGTTACACTTGCCGCTGAGGAACACGTTGCGGCCGAGGCACCTTCACAAGCGAGCGACGAGGCGCTGGAGTCGGCTGTACTCAAAGGGCTTACCGACGAAAGGATAGAGGCAGTCATTACACGTGTGGCAAAAGAAGCGATAGAGAAGAAGGCCGATCGAATACTCCTGGAAGTAGCCGAGGCAGCCATTGCAAAAGAGATAGAGAAGATCAAGCAAGTGCTCTAACCGGCGAATTGGTTCCCAAAAGCAAAGAATATGATCAAGTATGGGGGTTAAAGTATTAATCCCCTTTTCATTTCTTAAGAGGTGTAGATGAGTTCAGACACACTGAAGAAAGGCTACGAACCCCGGGAGGTGGAAAAACGTTGGTATGCATTCTGGGAAAAGGAGGGCCTCTTTGCAGCTCAAGACGTTAGTGACAAGAAGTCTTTTTCTATTGTCATTCCTCCACCAAACGTGACCGGAGTCCTTCATATGGGCCATGCCCACAACAACACGTTGCAGGACATCCTTTGTCGCTATCGCCGCATGCAGGGATACAATGTGCTTTGGATGCCGGGCACCGACCATGCGGGGATTGCTACCCAGAATGTGGTGGAGAAGGGTCTCGCCGAAGAGGAGAAAGACCGGCACAGCCTGGGGCGTGAGAAATTTATCGAACGCGTCTGGCAGTGGCGAGAGGAATACGGTGGCCTAATCATCGATCAGCTGAAACGTCTGGGGGCTTCGTGTGACTGGGATCGGGAACGCTTCACCATGGATGAGGGACTGTCTAAGGCTGTCAGGACCGTTTTTGTCAAGCTCTACGAGGAAGGCCTAGTTTATCGGGGCAACTACATCATCAACTGGTGTCCGCGTTGCCAAACCGCTTTGTCAGACTTGGAGGCTGAGCATGAAGACCACAACGGACATCTGTACTATATCAGGTATCCCTTTGAAGACGCACAAGGCGGAGTTGTTGTGGCAACCACACGGCCCGAGACCATGTTGGGTGATACTGCCGTTGCAGTCAATCCCAATGATGAACGGTACAGCTCACTAGTAGGTGAAAGGGTGATACTGCCACTGGTGAACCGAAGAATTCCCATCATTTTCGACGAATATGTTGATATGAGATTTGGGACCGGTGCACTAAAGATTACGCCTGCCCACGATCCCAACGATTTTGAAATAGGTAGGCGCCACAACCTGGACTCAGTCAGGGTGATAGGCAGCGATGGCAGTATGAATGAAAAAGCAGGTCCTTTCCAGGGAAAGGACCGTTTTGAATGTCGACAGCAGATCATTGACACCCTTAGGACGGAGGGCTTACTGGAAAGGGTGGAGCCTTACCAGCACAGTGTGGCGCATTGCTATCGGTGTCGAACAACTGTAGAACCATATCTGTCTGAGCAATGGTTTGTCAAGGTCAAGCCCCTGGCAAAAAAGGCCATTAAAGCAGTCCAGAGGGGTGATACGCGGATTATACCGGATACCTGGACCAAGACATATTTTGAGTGGATGAACAACATCAGGGACTGGTGCATATCACGGCAGATCTGGTGGGGGCATCGTATTCCGGCCTGGACATGTGACAGTTGCGGTGAGCTGATTGTGGCCATGGATACCCCAACGGTGTGCCCGGCCTGTGAGGGTGGCACCCTTATTCAGGAGACCGATGTCCTGGACACCTGGTTCAGCTCTGCCCTCTGGCCCTTTTCCACCATGGGCTGGCCGGATGATACTCAGGCCTTAAAGACCTTTTACCCCACCTCTGTGTTGGTTACCGGTTTTGACATCCTGTTTTTCTGGGTGGCCCGAATGATGATGATGGGACTACATTTCATGAATGAGGTCCCTTTCAGGGATGTCTACATTCATGCCTTGGTCCGGGATGCCGAGGGCAAGAAGATGAGTAAGTCAAAGGGCAACGTTATTGATCCCCTATACGTAATCGAGAAGTTTGGCACGGATGCCTTCAGATTCACCCTGGCTGCCTTTGCAGCCCAGGGTCGGGACATAAAACTGTCCGAGGAGAGGATAGAAGGCTACCGGCATTTCATCAATAAACTTTGGAATTCGGCACGATTTTCGCTCATGCACTTGAAGGATTTTAGCCCTGATTCCGTGAAGAAAAGCGACCAGGACTTTTCGCTTGCAGACAGATGGATTCTCAGCAGACTCAATGGTGTAGTGAAAGCTGTAACAGAGAGCCTTGACGAGTACAAATTCAACGAAGGAGCAGGTGTGCTCTATCAGTTCGTATGGCACGAGTTCTGTGACTGGTACCTGGAGATAATCAAGCCCGTACTATATGGTCACCGTCCCTATGTGGCAAGCCCCGGCCAGGCAAGAGAAGCTTCTGAGTCCGCACACTATGAGACCACCCGATTCGTACTGTGGACTATCCTTAGTGAAACCTTGTGTCTCCTTCATCCATTCACCCCGTTCATTACCGAGGAGATTTGGAACAAACTTCTCGGGACTCAAGGCTCTGTCATGAAGGCGGAATTTCCTACAAGCCGTAGGGATCGGTTTGACGCTGAAGCGGAAGAGACGATGAATCTCCTCATGGGCGTCATAAGCGGCATACGCAACATTAGGGGCGAGATGAACGTCCCACCGTCTATGCTTGTAGAAGCCACAGTTCAGTCTCCAGACAAGGAGGTCCGCCAAACCTTGCACACACACAGGGAGATTATTTTTAACTTGGCCGGACTGGAAAGTCTGGAAGTGACCCTGCCGGCTGAACGGCCTGCTTCTTGTGCTACATCCGTCTTTGGGGACACTACGATATTCGTGTCTCTGAAGGACATTATAGACTTTAAGGCCGAAGATGCGCGCCTTACCAAAGAGATCGCAAGAATCAGCAAAGAGCTGGACAGGGTTAGTAGAAAACTAAGGAACCAAGGCTTTTTGACTAAAGCCCCCTATGATGTAGTTGAAGGGGTACGAGCAAGACAGGAAGGACTCGTCGAAAAGATAGACAAACTAAAAGACCACTTGAATACCGTAAGCCAGTTGGCCCAGGCTGAGTAGATAAGTGTGAGAAAAATGCAGTTGGGACCAGAGCAAGTCAGCTTAATTCGTCGGGCCCTTGAAGAAGACATCGGGCATGGCGATATCACAACAGATGCCTTGATAGAGCCGGAGCGCAAGGCAGGGGCAGTAATTTTTGCCAAAGAGCCCATGGTGCTGGCGGGTCTCTCAGTGGCTAAAGAGGTGTTTAGGACCCTTGATCCGGCCATGAGTTTTGACGGCAGCTTTCAGGATGCTGACACCGTGGAATGCGGGGATGAGATCTTGAAAGCCACGGGCGAACTGCGTGCTCTCTTGTCTGGAGAACGCACAGCCCTTAATTTCCTGCAACGTCTTTGTGGCATTGCCACCCTCACGCGGCAATTCGTGGAACGGGCAGGCAGCGTCAACACGCGGCTTGCTGATACCCGAAAAACAACGCCTGGATGGCGCACCCTTGAGAAGTACGCTGTCAAGATCGGGGGCGGTCACAACCATCGGTTCGGACTCTATGACGGAATCCTGATCAAGGATAACCACATCAGAGCTTGCGGTGGGATTGTCGAAGCCGTGGCTCGTATCCGAAAGGACCAACAGTATTTCCTGCGAATAGAGGTGGAGGTCACAAACCAAAATGAGGTCGAGAAAGCTGTTGGGTGCGGGGCCGACGTCATTATGCTTGACAATATGGATTTAGGTGAGGTACACGAGGCAGTTAGGATTATTGGCGGTCGAGCCCTGGTTGAGGTGTCGGGAGGGGTCACTTTAGACACAGTGGCTGATCTGGCCACCACCGGAGTTGACATGATATCCATTGGCGCCCTGACCCACTCGGCCAGGGCCAGGGATATCAGTATGCGTGTGATTGTGTAAGCAGGTTCGGGGCCTAAATCAACAAGGGATATTTGTTATGAGATACTGTGCAATCGAATATGCCATTCCTAGTAAGCTCGTAACCAACGCCGAAATTATTCAGGAAATTATATCAAGGAGCAAGCGTTATTTGACGCAAAAGGCTCTAGATTTGTTGGCCTTTAGGTTAGACGAGCTGTTCAAGAAATCAGTTACATCCGTACGATACCATCGAGCCAAGAACGAGCGGGCTATCCAGTTCGGCATTGACGCCGGCAAGAAGGCCTTGGAGTCGGCCGACATGTCCCCAAACGACATTGATCTGCTGATCTATGTAGGTGTTGGAAGGGGCTACATTGAGCCGGCAACAGCCAACGTCTTTCAGAAGATACTTAAACTCAGGGCAGCAACATGCTTTGACATATTGGACGCATGCGCCAGCTGGCTTCGCGCTATCCATGTAGCCCATTCATTCATAAAGACAGGCATGTACAAGAATGTGATGGTCTTAAACTGTGAATTCAACTTTCGGGAGTATGCCAATTTTGAGTTCAAGTCTCTCAAGGATATTGAGTTTAACTTTCCGACGTTTACTATTGGCGAGGCCGCGACCGCCACGATTGTCAGTGACTCAGAGGAAGATGATGAGTACTACACTTCCTTTAGGACGTGGGGAGACCGGCACAACCTATGCAAAATACCGTTGCCGCATTTCAGCGAATACAGCGACGGTGAGCTGAGAAATGAAATTGAACCCCTGAGGTTCTTTTCCTATGGAGAAAAGATCTTTCGGTTTGTCTTTTCGAGACTCTGTAAGCATTACCGAGAAGATGCCATACTTAATAATTTCAAGCACGAAATTGTCTTTAGCCATGCCGCAAGCGATGCCATGAGTGACAAGGTGATCATGTCGTGTAACCTGGGCAAGGAAAAGGGCTACAACACTCACAAGCGATTTGGGAATACGGTCTCTGCATCAGTGCCCCTGGCCATGGGGTGTGCCATGAAAGATGGAAAGCTGAAGAACAACACCAACGTACTGACTGGATTTGGCTCTGCCGGCGTTTCCACGGCCTGGTCGAAGTTCAAGTTCCTAACCTAGTTCACTCAACTCCTTGGATCGTTGAGCGGCCGCTTGGGTGGCATCAACGAGGTGTTCCTTTACCTTGTAGCGGTTCAATACGTTTAGTGCCGCCTCAGTGGTCCCACCCCTAGAAGTTACCTTGTCGCGAAGAGAAGCGGCAGACTCACCTGTTTCCTCCAACAGCTTGACTGCACCCTTCATGGTCTCAAGGGTGAGGCTCAGAGCGTGTGAGGGTCTAAGCCCGAGCCTAGCCCCGGCTTCCACCAGCGATTCTATAATGTAGAAGATGTAAGCTGGTCCTGAACCGCTCAGGGCAGTTACCGCATCCAGATCTTCCTCCTCAAATTCAATTACCTTTCCAATGGCCTCCAATATTGTCCGGGCCTGTCTCAAATCGGTTTCTCCTGCATAACGATTGCCGCTCATGCCAGCCATGCCGGCCAAGACAAGGGCTGGGGTATTGGGCATGACACGGACAATCGGAAGAAGTCCCTTTGCATTCTGGTCCAGTGGAGGATACAAATGCCCTTCGATCTTTTTTATGGGAAAACCTGCGGCAATGGAAATGATAAGCTTAACTCCAGTTAAGGCTTGCGGGAATCCCATGCAAAGGCCATCCAAAACCTCGTCCATGTGCTGTGGCTTTACAGCCAAAACAACAGTATCGACCTGTTCAAAAAGCTCCATATTATCCTCGGTAGTATTAATCTCATACGTTTCCCGGAGCTGACGCAGCCTGGCACTTCGCACGTCGCTGGCCCAAATCTTGTTAGGTCTGCAAAGGCCTGATTTTATGAGACCGTTGATCATGGCCTCTCCCATATTTCCCGCACCAATAAAGCCCACTTTCTTGTCCAGTTGTTTCATTCACCCTCTCCTAACCCAAAGAAGCCGGAACCAATACCCTAATTGAGCGTAAACAAAATAAAGAAACATTGGATCATATTAAGATTACAATACATTATCAGTTTTATGTGGAGTTTGGTATCTCTTCTATCAGTGAACGATGTTTTTTCTTTTAGAT